>CAZBTA010000085.1:0-19287 GCA_964494515.1 uncultured Bryobacter sp. | reverse complement strand
TTGATACGCCGATGCTGCGCTGGAGCGCGTCGTTGACGGTGGACCCGCAGGCGACGCTGGATGCGTGTGCGCGGGTGCATCCGTTGGGACGGCTGGGCCAACCGGAGGAGATTGCGCGGGTGCTCGCGTTTCTGGCCAGTGATGACTCGTCGTTTGTGACGGGCACCACGTTTATGGCCGATGGCGGGGCGCTGGTTCCGATTGGGGGCGCGGCGTTCCAGGAGAACGGCACGGCGCAGGCCGGGGCGAAAGGCTAGTAGACGGGTTCGACGCTTTCGGCTTCGAGAACCGTGGCGATCGAATGCAGCACGGCGGCAAGGCGGACGGAGGCGAGGATTGTTTCCTCAGAGATGCCCTTGTCGCGCAGAACCTTCTCGTGCGAGCTGACGCAGGTGCCGCAATTGTTGACCGCGCTGACGGCCGTGCACCAGAGCTCGAAATCGAGATGATCGGCGCCGTGGCTGCGCATGATGTTCATGCGGAGACGAGCGGGGATGGTGGCGTACTTTTCGTTGGTGGTGAGGTGGAGGAAGCGGTAGTAGACGTTGTTCATCCCCATGACGGTGGCGGCGGCCTTGGCGCCGTTCAACTGTTCGGGGGTGAGGTGCTTCTCGGCCTCGGTGATGATGGTCTCGGTGACTTCGGCATTGCGGCAGGCAATGGCGACGGCAACGAGGGTGCCCCAGGTCTGAACGGGGGTGAGCTCCGGCTGGGTGAGGAGAGAGCTGAGGTTCAGCTTCATATCCTTGGCGTAGACCGGCAGGGAATCCAACAGTTTCTGCATGCTCATGTGGGTATCTTTCGAGGGGAGGTGTGGAGACGGCGCGGGGCCGTCTCCACGATGGGGTGACTAAACGTGGAGGGTTTCCTGGCCCTTCTGCCAGTTGCAGGGGCAGAGCTCATCGGTCTGCAGGGCATCGAGAACACGCAGAACTTCCTGCGGGTTACGGCCGACGCTGAGATCGGTGACCATCACGAAGCGGATGATGCCCTGGGGATCGACGATGAAGGTGGCGCGCTGGCAGACGCCGGCTTCGGGATCGAGGATGCCGAGAGCGGTGCTGAGCTCACGCTTGACGTCGGCGAGCATCGGGAAGGGGAGATCCTTCAAATCTTCGTGGTTGTTGCGCCAGGCGAGGTGGACGAATTCCGTGTCGGTGGAGCCACCGAGGACCTGGGCGTCACGATCGGCGAACTCGCCGTTGACCTTGCCGAAAGCAGCGATTTCGGTGGGGCAGACGAAGGTGAAATCCTTCGGCCAGAAGAAGTAAACCTTCCACTTGCCGCTGTAGGAAGCGTCCGTGATCGTTTCAAAAGCCTTGTTCTTATCCGTGCTGACCGTCGCGGTGACGGAGAAGCTGGGGAAGGGTTGACCCACTCCGAGCATGAGCAATTACCTCGCTTTATTTCTATTTGATTTATTGTTTTGTGCCGGAACACTTACGACATAGCCCGAGCACATCCACACTGAAGCGATGCACGGCGAAGCCCTTGGGGAGCGATTTCTTTAAGCGGATCGGCTCAAAGTCACCCTCATCCAGATCTTCGATCGACTTGCAGCGCGTGCACACCAGATGGTGATGCGGAGTCATGTTGTTCTCAAGCCGCAGCGAACCGTGATGGACGCTGAGCTCTTGAATCAGACCATGCTCCACGAAGGTCTTGATGTTGTTGTAAACCGTGGCGAGCGACAAAGAAGGGATCTTCTTCCGCACCTTTTCGAATACTTCTTCGGGGGCGGGATGATCGCCCATGTTCATCAGCTCTTCGTAGATGACGAGGCGCTGATGAGTGAGCGATAAACCAGCCTTGCGGCAGCGTTCGCGCAAATCGGCCACGGACGAAGAACGCGCCACTACTTTCATACTCTTTATTATTTTAGAATTGTTCTAAATTTGTCAACTAGGGCAGCACCATGACCCCGATGGAGCTCTGGGCGTCTTTGGTGTGATGCAGGCGGTGGGTCGACTTCTGGAAGTCGGCCTCGCGGGCCTCGTTGATGTTGGGCACGAACTTCTGCGGGTTGCGATCGACGAGGGGGAACCAGGTGCTCTGGACCTGGATCATGATGCGATGGCCCTTGCGGAAGCTGTGGTTGATATCGGGCAAGCGCCATTCGACTTTTTCGACCTTGCCGGGCGTGAAGGGCTTGGGCGTGGAGTAGCTCTCGCGGAAGCGGGCGCGGAAGACCTCGCCGCGCACCATCATCTGGTAGCCGCCCATGACGACGCCGGTGGGGTTGGGATTGGGATCGGGGAAGTCATTGGGGAAAACGTCGATGACCTTGACGATGAGATCGGCGTCGGTGCCGGTGGTGGAGAAGAAGAGCCTGGCGTTGATGGGACCGGAGAGTACGACGTCCTGCTCGAGCTCGTCGGACATGTAGGTGAGCACGTCGGGGCGCGTGGAGGCGTGGCGCTGATCCATGACCATGTACTCGCGCGTCATGCGGTTGGAGATCTGGGGGATGTAGGGCACGGGCTTTGCGGGGTCGCTCGGGTATTCATCGAAGCCGCCATTGGTGGGGGGATCGAAGCTGAGCTTGCCGTTGGGGTGGAAGTAGAGCGACTTGGCCTGAGCCTCTTTGGGCGGCCACTGTTCGTACTTGCGCCAGACGTTGGAGCCAGATTCGAACATCAGGGCCTTGGGGAGCTTGGGGTCGGGGCCGTCCTTCAAGATGTGCTTGAAGTAGGGGAGCTCGACGTTCTCGCGGTACCACTCGCTGGTCTTGGCGTTGAAGGAGATGTCACCGAGTGAAGCGCCGGCATCGCGGGCCCAGCCGCCGTGGAACCAGGGGCCCATGACGACGCGATTGGCGGTGTCGAAGCCCTGCTTCTCGACGTTCTTGAAGACCTCGAGAGCGCCGTACAAATTCTCGGCGTCGAAGAAGCCACCGATGGTGAGGACGGCGGGCTTGATGTTCTTGAGATGGGGACGGATGTTGCGCGACTGCCAGAACTCGTCGTAGTTGGGGTGCTTCATCATGTCGGTCCAGAACTGGACGTTGTTCTTCATGTAGCGCTCGTTGGCGTTGTAGAGCGGGCCGAGATCGAGGAAGAAGCGATAGCCGTCGGGCGTTTTGTGATCGAAGGGAGTGCGGTTGGGCAGCGAGGGCTCGGGGCGGGGCTGGCCGAAGGAGTAAAGGAAGTTGAAGGCGTGGGGCAAGAAGAGCGCGCCGTTGTGGTGGAAGTCATCACCAGTGAACCAGTCGGTGATGGGGGCCTGAGGGCTGGCGAGCTTGTGGGCGGGGTGGGCGTTGATCATGCCGGCGGCGGTGTAAAAGCCCGGGTATGAAATGCCCCAGGTGGCGACGCGACCGTTGTTGCCGGGGAGATTCTTGATGAGCCACTCGATGGTGTCGTAGGTGTCGGAGGACTCGTCGATGTCGGTGTTGCCGGACTTGGTGGGGCGGTGGGGAGTCATGTTGATGAACTCGCCTTCGCTCATGTTCTTGCCGCGGACATCCTGATAGACAACGATGAAGCCGTCCTTGCCAAACAGCGGGGAGGGGCCGAGATCGGGCTTGTACTGGTCGACGCCATAGGGGGCGACGCTGTAGGGAGTGCGGTTGAGCAGGATGGGATAAGACTTTGACTGATCCTTGGGGACGTAAACGCTGGTGAACAGGCGCTTGCCGTCACGCATGGGCACGCGGAACTCGTACTTGGTGTAGTTGGCCTTGACGTACTCAAGGCCCTGCGCGGCGACAAGCGCGGCGAAGGCCAATGCGGAGAGGAGCAGACGCATAAGTCTGATTGTAAATGGCGGGCAGTGAGAAGATGTGAGTGATGGTATGGATGCTTACGCTCGTGTTGCTGGGCCAGCAGCAAGCGCCGTTTGATCGGGCGCGGCTGGCAAGCCAGGCGCAATCGTTTGCCGAGCAGTTGCCAAACCTGATCGGCACGGAGACGCTGGAGCAGAAGTCGATCAGCTATGCGACGCGGATGCGAATCCGGGTGGGCGAGGCTGCGCTGAAGCCAGTGCCGCCGAAGATCCGCGAGAGGCGGATCCGGTCGGAGATGGGGTTTGTGTTGCGTGGCAAAGAAGCACCGGTGTGGTCGGAGCTGCGCAAGGTGATGGATGTGGATGGCAAACAGGTGACGGCGCCAAAGAAGGCGCGGGAGCGGCTGGCGTTTGGGTTGAAGTCGGACGATGAGCGGGAACGGCTGCGCATGATGGAAGAGTTCATGCGGTATGGGCTGGATGGGCTGGCGACGGATTACAGCCTGACGCTATTGCTGTTCCGGTTTGGCGATATCGACAAGATGCGGTTTGTGGCGACGGGGACAAGCGAGTTTAGCGGGGCGGACCGCGTGAATGCGTATCAGTTTTCGCGCGCGGACACCGAGGCGGGCGTGACCGTGTTTGACGGCAAGCAGGCGATCAAGCAGCCGCTGCGGGGGACGATCTGGCTGCGGGCGGGGGATCTGGTGCCGCTGAAGATTCAACTGCTGTCACGGCTGGTGCAGGACAAGACGGTGATTGATGATGAGGGGCTGGTGGAATACCAGTTGTCGCGTTATGGGGCGGTGGTGCCGCGAGCAGTGCTTTATCAGCGCAAGGTGAATGGCGTGCTGGTGCTCGAAACGCGGTATGAGTATAAGGATTTTCAGAAGTTCGGCGCGGATGCCGAGTTGAAGTTTACACCATGAAATACATCTATCTGCATGGCTTTGCGTCGTCGCCGGCATCGCGCAAAGCGACTTTCTTTGCGGCGAAACTGCGGGAGGCGGGATGCGCGGTGGAAGTGCCGCATCTGGAGGCGGAGGGGTTTCGGAATCTGACGATCACGGGGCAGCTGGATGTGATCCGGCAGGCGGCGGGCGAAGGCCCGGTGAGGCTGATCGGGTCGAGCATGGGCGGGTATCTGTCGGCGCTGTATGCTTCGCTTGAGAAGCGGGTGGACCGGGTGCTGCTACTCGCACCGGCGTTTGGATTTGCTGAACGGTGGCACCTGTTGCTGGGCGAGGAGCGGATGGCGCAGTGGAAGCGTGATGGGTACATCGAGATGATGCATTACGCCAAGGGTGAACCAGACAAGGTGGGGTATTGCCTGATCGAGGATGGGTTGAAGTATCCGGCCGAACCGGACTTTCAGCAGCCGGGGCTGATCTATCACGGCGTGGGGGATGATGTGGTGCCGGTGGAGTTTAGCCGCGCGTTTGTGAGGTCGCATGCGAATGCCGAACTGCGCGAGGTGCAGGCGGGGCATGAGATGACCGAGGTGATGGAGCTGATGTGGGAGGGGGCGCGAGAGTTTCTGCTCGGCTAATCGACGGGCAGCATCACCCAAAGCTCGGGGCGGCCGGAATTGCAGTGGACGGCGCGATTCAGGAAGCCAAGGCAGGGCCAGCTGAGGAAGAGCGCATAACGAGCGGCATTCCAGGCGCCGAGAAACTCACGGGGCTCACTGAACTGGCGGATGCGCGCTTCGGCACTGGGCACGGGGTGGAAGACGACTTCAACGCCGGTGGGGCGAACGGGCTCGTCATCCTGCAACTGATCGAGCTCGCGAACAGTGTGGGCGAATTCGTCGGGAGAGACGCCCAGCTTGCGGGCGATGGAATCGAGCTCGTAGACGCCGCGGCGGCTGGGGGTAGGCAGCAAGAGCAGGCCGAGGAAGCTCCATAGGGTGAAGCCGAGGGCGGTGGTGAATAGCTCTGCCAGCGTGGAGACGCCGGCGCCGGGCAGCAGCGAGGAAAGGTAGAAGCCGCCGAGATTCCAAACCATGGCGAGCAGGAGGCCACGGAGGCGTGTGCCCGAGGCGAGGGCGGCCATGCGGCGACGAAGCTCGAGTTTGAGAACCGGTTCGGGCAACATGCGACGCCAGATGGAAGGGACGACCAGACGTTCCCTGCCCGGCAAACCCGCGAAACCACCCGCGAAGCCGGCATCCATGCCTGAGAGCAGGACCACCTCGCGCCCTTCAAGATTCTCAGAGCCGCTGACGGCAAGGCCGGCCACCCAGCGGGCGATGCGGTCTTGTGCCTCGATCATCAGCACCATCAGGACGGCGAGCAGGAGGAGAACCGCGCCACGGCCGCCCCAACGGCCCACCTGCAGAACGAGCAGGCCGGAGAGGAAGAGGAAGATCGTTTGCACTAGCAAGCCGCGGATGTACTGGGAGGCGAAATAGGCGAACATGAGGCACTGCCGGGAGAAATGGCAGGGCAGCCAGTAACCGCCGATGTAGTCGAGGGGAATATGTATGGCAGAGTACAACCCAAGGATCCAGAGGAGCCCGAGGGCGTCATGGGTGAGTGTAGGGCGGAATGTATCGAAAATGTGGTGTGGCCAATGCAGCAGTAGCGACAGAAAAGAGAGAACGACCATCAGACCGACACCGCTGATCCCTAGCCACAACCTTGCTCTGGCGTACGTCATACTCTTGAAAACTCTGGCATTTGTGTGGATGTCCGGTAACGGCGAGGGGTTGAAATTAATCAAAAAAATACGAGGACGCCGTAAACCAAGCAGCGTGGCTTAAGGGAGACAGTGAATGTTGTCTGCCACTGAAAATCAGGGGTGGAGTGCGAATCTTCTCAAACTCTTGTGTCGGATTTGCGTCTAGATGTATAGCCAATCATGATGTAGAAGTCTTGAGGAACTCACCTTAGCTGGCGTGATACGATGAGAGGCAAAGTTGCTGGAGATTCCATTTTTCATATCTCTTTCGCAACCTGAGGGATGAGATGTGCGTCGCAACAGATAGCGCAGAGATTCCCCGGTTGAGGAGGGCGGTATGAGTTTGGGAACAGCAGAACGGGCAGAAGAGAAAGTGATCAGCGCGGAAGAACAAAAACCGGTTGAAAACCCAGAAGACCATCTGGCGAAGACTCTCTCGGGATACGAGGAAGAGAACGTCCTCGTGTCGCTTTGGCGCGGGATCAAAGAGACTTTTGATCCGCCGAAGCTGCCGCCGCTTGAGGTGACCTCAAAGCCGGTTGCGGTAAAGGATATTTGGGGACAAACGTCGGGGAATGAATCGCGTAGCGCGCTTGGATCGGTGCTGATCCATGGTGGTGTGGTGGCGCTGTTGATCTTCCTGTCGACCAGCAAAGAAGTGCAGCAGGTGGTGAAGGATTTCACGCCGCTGGCTGCCCCGTTGAGCGAGTACGTGCCGAAGGTGGCGCCGAAGAAGCAGACGATGGGTGGTGGTGGCGGTGGTGGCGCGCGTGATGTGACGCCGCCGAGCAAGGGCAAGCTGCCGAAGGTGGCGCCGAAGCAATTTGTGCCGCCGCAACTGCAGAAGGTGGAACAGCCGAAGCTGGTGATGGAGCCGACGATTATCGCGCCGGAAAATGCACTGCCGAAGGTGAATCTGCCGATGCTGGGTGATCCGCTGTCAGGGCTGAGCGCACCGTCGCAGGGCCCGGGTTCGGGTGGGTTTGGCAAGGGTAGCGGTGGTGGTGTGGGTCCGGGTAATGGCGCAGGGTTCGGCCCTGGGTCAGGTGCTGGTACGGGTGGTGGCGCCTACCGCGTAGGCGGTGGGGTATCGGCGCCGTCCGTGTTGTTCAAGGTGGAGCCGGAGTACTCGGAGGAAGCGCGCAAGGCGAAGTTCCAGGGTACGGTGGTGCTGTCGATTATCGTCGACCCGACGGGCAAGGCGCGCGACATCAAGGTGATCCGTCCGCTGGGCCTTGGCCTCGACGAGAAGGCCATTGAAGCCGTGATGAAGTGGCGCTTCAAGCCCGGGCAAAAGGACGGGGCTCCAGTGCCCGTGCAGGCGACGGTTGAAGTTAACTTCCGCCTTCTGTAGCCAGCTTGCGCAGGAACTCAAAGCTGTAGATGCCGCTTGAGTGGCCGTCATTCCAGTTGATCTTCAACGCGTAGTTGCCCACCGGCTCGCAGCCGAGCATTTTGAGGGCGGGTTTGTACATCTGGAAGGGGCTGGGCGACTGGTAATTCGTCTTTTGCGGGACGGTGCCGTGGGCGCCAGTGCAAACGGCGCAGGGGCAATTGTCGCGCAGGAAGGCGAGAGAGAAGCTCGAGTGATCGCCGTCCTTCCAATCAATCTCAATGCCCTTGGATTTGGACACAGCAATGTGTTCTGGTTCGTTTAGACTCATGACTTTCGTTCAATATCCCTGACTCCAGGGATGCGGCGCAGGGCGCTGAGGATCTTCTCAAGCTGACGCTTGTCGCGGACCTCGATCTTCATGTCGACAATGGCGCCATCGCCGCCACGTTCGTCGCCGCGGGCTTCGAGGCTGCGGATGTTGGAATTCTCGCTGAAGAGCACCTGGGTGAACTGCGCGAGCATGCCGGGACGATCGTCGGTCATGATCGAGATCTGGACGTCGAAGCTCTCGACGCCCGCCTTGGCCCACTCGACGTCGATCTTGCGTTCGACCTCGTACATGAGGTTCTGCACGTTGGTGCAGGAGACGCTATGGACGGCGACGCCCTTGCCGCGAGTGATGTAGCCGACGATGGCTTCGCCCGGGATGGGGTTGCAGCAGGAGGCGCGGTACATCATGACGTCGTTGAGGCCCTTGACACGGAGAGTGAGATTCTTGGCGTCGGGATCCACCAGCGGCGCGACTGGCGGCGGGACGTCAGTGGATTTGGCATCTTCGGCGGCGCGCTCAGGGTCGAAGCGCATGAGGATGGGGCGGGCTTCGATCTTGCCATAGCCGAGGCTGGCGAAGAGATCTTCAATGCGATGGGCGCCGTAATCCTCGAGCACCTGGGCGAGGATGGTGTCGTCGAGCCTGGAGATGGGGATGCCGAGGCGGCGGGCCTCTTTTTCGAAATACTTCTCGCCGATCTCAATCGCCTTGGACCGCTCGGTGGCGTTGATGATCTGCTTGATCTTGTTGCGGGCCTTGGAGGTCTTGACGAAGCCGAGCCAGTCCTTGCTGGGCATGTGGCCGGGCTGGGTGAGGACTTCGACAATGTCGCCGTTCTTGAGCGGGTACTTGAGCGGGACGATGCGATTGTTGACCTTGGCGCCGACGCAGGCGTTGCCGACGTCGCTGTGGATGGCGTAGGCGAAGTCGACGGGGGTGGATTCGCGGGGGAGGACGACGACCTTACCCTTGGGCGTGAAGACGTAAACTTCGTCGGCGTAGAGATCCACCTTGAGGGTGGACATGAACTCGCCGGGGTCGCGCATTTCCTGCTGCCACTCGACGAGCTGGCGGAGCCAGGTGACGTACTGCTCTTCGGTGGAGCGGCCCTTGCGGCCTTCTTTGTACTTCCAGTGGGCGGCGACACCTTCTTCGGCGAGGCGGTGCATCTCTTCGGTGCGGATCTGCACCTCGAAGGCCTGACCGCCGGCCATGACGCTGGTGTGGAGGCTCTGGTAGCCATTGGGCCGCGGCATGGCGATGAAATCCTTGATGCGGCCGGGGATGGGTGGCCACTCGTTGTGGATGACGCCGAGGGCGGCGTAGCAATTCTTGAGTGAATCGGTGATGATGCGCAGGGCGAGGAGATCGTAGACCTGCTCGATGGGGATCTTCTGTTTGCGCAGCTTGAGGTAGACGGAGTAGGGGCGTTTGAGGCGGCCTTCGACGCGGGCGGGGATGGCCTCGCGAGCTAGCTTTTGCTCGAGGCTCTTCTGGATGCCGTGGAGGAAGTCCACCGAGGCTTTGCGCTTGTTCTCGATCTGCTCGACGATGTCGGCGTGAGCATCAGGGTCGATGGCGGCGAAGGCGAGATCTTCGAGCTCGGCGCGCACTTTACCCATGCCAAGGCGGTGGGCGATGGGCGAGTAGATGTCGAGTGTCTCCTGACCGATGCGCATCTGCTTTTCGCGGGGCAGACTGCTGATGGTGCGCATGTTGTGGAGGCGATCGCTGAGCTTGACGAGGATGACGCGGATGTCGCCGACCATGGCGAGCAGCATCTTACGGACGCTCTCGGCCTGCTGCTCTTCACGCGAGTAGAAATGGATCTTGCCGAGCTTGGTGACGCCATCGACACAGACGGCGACCTCGTTGCCGAACAGGCGGCGGATCTCGTCGACGGTAGTGCCGGTGTCTTCGACGACGTCGTGCAGCAAGGCCGTCTGAACGCAGACGAGGTCCATGTGCATGTCGGAGAGGATCTGGGCGACGGCGATGGGGTGGAAGATGTAGGGCTCGCCGCTCTTGCGGGCCTGGGCGCCGTGCTTGTCGCGAGCGAACTCGTAGGCGGCGCGGATGCGGGCAGCGTCTTCGTTAGGGCGATGGGCGAGGAAGGATTTCTCGAGCTCGAGATAGCGTGCTTCGACAGCGTCCACCGGCACGGTGGGCACACTGGGGGCATCGGAGCTGAGCGGAGCATCCATAGAAAAGCGAGAACCCTTGTATTTATTATTCCGTTTGCGAGGGGGCGGGTCAATGAGGCCCGCGGCAGGGCGGAAAACAAATGGCGGACCCGTGGAGGGTCCGCCATTGAATTCAGAGACAAATCAGCGCAAAACTACTAGTCGGTCTTGATGCCCTTGCTCTTCTTTTCGAGTTCGGCAGCCTTGATCTTCTTGGCTTCGAGAGCCTTGGCAACCCAATCGTCGGCAGTGGCGATGTCCTTCTTGTAGTCATCGGGGTTCTCAGCCAGGTCAGCGCGTTCGCGGATGAGCAGGTTGAGGTAGGCCATGGCGTCGTCATAGATCTTGTCGATTTCGACAGCCTTCGAGAGGTAGCCGATGCCTTCTTCGACGAGAGCGCCGTGACCGGTCTTGAGCTCTTCGCGAATCTTCTTGTCCTTGATGGGGCCGGGATCTTCCTGCTTCATCTTGGCGGCTTCGCGAGCAGCCTTGTACTTGGGATACCACTTGGACCAGCTGATCACGCCGAGGCTGTAATAGGCCTTGGAGTTGGTCGGGTCGACTTCGACCAGCTTGGTGTACCAAACCTTGGCTTCATCCATCACCCGGAGCTTGTCGTCGAGGTTGGGGAAGGCGTTGGCCTGGTTGTAGCGCATCGAAGCGATGGACTCGATGGCGAGCTTGTTCTTGGGGTCCTTGCTGAGGACGTTTTGGAATTCAGCTTCGGCATTTTTGGCCAACTGGTTGTTCTCGGGAGAATCCGCGCCGGGGATCCACTGGCTCATGTAGGAGGTGGCCAGATAGAGGCGGGCGACGTCGAAGGTCGGATCGGCCTCGATGGCTTCCTTGAACTTGCGGGCGGCTTCTTCGTACTTGGTGGCCTTGTAGGCCGCGACACCCTTGTTCAGCGAGTCGCGAGCCTTAAGCTTCTCGCAACCACTGGCGAAGGCGAGCAGACCGAGCGTTGCAACAGTGGTTGCAATCACGCGGGCGTGGGACTTGAAAAAGTTAAGCATTGTGCTTGGCATCCTCCTCGTGACCAGCTATTCGCCGGCTTCCACCTTCTTGGTCATGAGGCCGACCTGGTCAATGCCTACACCTTTGGCGACGTCGATCACCTTGGCCACTTCCTGGAACTCAAGATCCGGATCACCCTTGACGAAGCAGACACGCTCGGCGCGAGTCTTGAAGATGTCTTCAAGGCGCTTGGAGAGGTTTTCAAACAGGATGGATTCCTGGTTGATCTTCATCGACTTGTCCTTCTCGATGATCACCACGACGGTGCGGTCATCCTGAGGAGGAGGTGGGGGCTGGTTCGGAGGGGGGGGCTGCGGAACGCGCGCCTCAAGACCCTTCGGAGTCAGCGGTGTAATCACCATGAAGATGATGATCAAGACGAGCAAAACGTCGATCATCGGGGTCATGTTGATGTCGGCTGTAGCGCCCCCTTTTCCGCCTATTGCCATTCCCATATGCGGTGTCTCCTTATTGTTCTTTCTTGTTTGCTCTTTTTACTTGGCAGCTTCGGGCGCGCCGGCGGCTTGAATTTCTTCAGTCAGCAGGCCCAGCTGTTCCACACCCGCGTTGCGAATTTCGTCAACCACGGTGACAACGCGTTCATACTTGGCACGGCGGTCGGCGCTGATGTAGACGACCTTTTCCGGCTTGTTGGTGAGCATGTCCTTGATCTTGGTCGGCATCTGGTCGGGAGCCATGCGAGTGGTACCGAGGTAGGTGTCGCCAGCGCGGGTCACGCTTACGAGGATCGCGTCTTCTTTGTCAGCGTCTTTCATCGCGATCGGGTTTTTGGTTTTAACCTTCTCAACCGTCACACCCTTCTGGAGCATCGGCGTGATGACCATGAAGATGATGAGCATCACGAGCATGACGTCGACCATTGGGGTGACGTTGATGTCGGATACCGGCGGCGGAGGCGTCTTCTTTTTTGCCATGTCGCTATTCCCTTCTCCGGGCGGTTTTCCCACCTTCCGCCCGGCTGGCTGCTGGTGCAACCAGCCGGAGGAAGGAAAACTCGCGAGGATCTGTGCTTGTCGGTGACCCTAAGGCCTAGGCGCGGCGCGTGGCCTGCGACTTCTTGATGAAGTAGTCGAGCAGTTCGGAGCTCGAGTTGTTCATTTCGATGTCGAACGCTTCCACCTTGTTGGTGAAGTAGTTGAACATCATAACCGCGGGGATGGCGACGAACAGACCGATAGCGGTCGTAACGAGAGCTTCCGAAATACCACCGGCGACGGCGCCGAGACCGGCGGCCTTTTCGCTAGCGATACCCTTGAACGCGTTGACGATACCGACGACCGTGCCGAACAGACCGACGAAGGGGCCGGTGGAGCCGATGGTGGCCAGCGAGGAAACGCCCTTCTTGAGTTCAGCGTGAACGATGGCTTCGGCGCGTTCGAGAGCGCGCTTGGAGGCTTCGATGGTTTCACCGGAGATTTCGCTGCTCACCTGGTGAGCCTTGAATTCCTGCAGACCAGCGACGACGACCTTGGCAAGGTGCGACTTCTTGTAACGATCAGCGATCTTGATGGCTTCATCGAGCTTGCCTTCGCGCAGAGCGCCGGCAACGGCCGGGGCAAAGGCGCGGCTCTGGGTCTTGGCGGCATTGAAGGCGATCAGGCGATCGATCATCACACCGATGGACCAGGCAGACATGATGAAGAGAATGATAACGACGGCCTTGGCGAGGGGACCCATCTGGTTCCACATCGTGATGGCGTCGAAGCCGACTTCCTGCAACAAAAGGAAGCCCATATACTGCATATTGAGAAGCATGCAAAATCTCCTGCGAGTTGTTTTTGGTTTTGGGAACTACTGTTTGACTTGCGCCAACTGAGTTGGATTTACTGGCTCAGCGTGAAGTTCACGTCAATCGTCGTGATGACTTCAACGGGTTCGCCGTTAAGCAGCGTGGGCTGATAGACCCACTGCTTCACCGCATCGGTGGCCGACTGCACGAGCAGCGGGTGGCCGGAGATGACAGTGAGATTCTGGATGGTGCCGTCCTTCGCGATGACCGCGTTGAACTTGACGACGCCGGAAATACGAGCCTGGCGAGCAAGGGGCGGATACACCGGGCGCGGCTGACGGACCAGCTTGGCGCTCTGCACGTTGCCACCGACGCGGATCGGGGCCGCGGGGGGCTTGGGCTTCGGCGGATCTTCCTTTTTCGGAGGCGGAGGAGGCGGACCCGGAATCGAGTTGAGCAGGCCACCCATCACACCACCGGGAACACCACCGGGGACGCCACCAGGAACACCACCCGAAACACCAGTGGCCACGGGAAGTTCTTCTTCCTTGATCATGGCGACTTCTTTCGGAATGGTCTTGGGGGCCATCAGCACGTTCGCATTGAACTGCTTGGGAGCCACCTTAACCTGCTTGACGACGGCCGGGGCCGGCGGCGGCGGGGGCGGCGGAGGAGGCGGAGGCGCCACCAGACTGCTCCCGAGCGCTGCTGCACTGATCGACTCGTAATAGATCAGTGGAATAATCACCAGAATCGTCAACAACGTCACCTGAATGACGAACGAGATGAAAATCGAACTGGCTTTTCTTGTACTGCTCTCTGCCTGGATCAGACTTTGCTCAAACATCCCTGGATCCTTTCCCTAAATCTAGACACCACAGCGAAACGCCAGGTTCCAGAAACGGTGATTGCTTATTTCGCCGCGAGTTTTTTCGCGGTTTGTACTGCGGGGGCCCCACCGCCACTCTGGCTCTTGCGGCTGTCGACAACACCTTGCCACCAGACCAGAATCGGGCTTGCCACGAAAATCGAAGAATACGTTCCAACCATGATGCCAACGACCAGGGCGAAGGCGAAGCCATTCAGCACCTGACCGCCAAACAACCACAACGCCACGGCGGTGAGGAAGGTAAGGCCCGAGGTCATGATCGTGCGGCTCAACGTCTCGTTGATGCTGCGATTCACGATGTCGGTCATGCTTCCTTTGCGCCCCTTCTGCAGCGTTTCACGAATGCGGTCGAAGACCACGATCGTGTCGTTCATCGAGTAACCAACCAATGTAAGTAGGGCGGCTACGACTGTCAAGGAAATCTCTTTATTGAAGAGAGAAAAAAGTCCTATAGTGATGATCGTGTCGTGAAGCACAGCGAGCACGGCGGCGAAGCCGTAGGCGAATTCGAAGCGCAACCCGATATAGATCAACATCCCACCAAGCGCGTAGAGGGTAGCGAGAACTGCCTGATTGCGGAGTTCAGCACCAACGCGCGGGCCCACCACTTCGGTGTTTCGTACGAGGAACTTGCCCAGATAAGCTTCCTGCTTGATGACGTTGAGGATTTGCGGAGTGACGCCGGGTACGGCGCTCAAATCATCAAAGCTCGAAAGCATGCCGCCTTTGTTTTTGTCGCGGAATGCCAGCATATCATCAACGAGCTTGCGGAGGTCAACGTCGCTCACAAAAACTCCAGCCTTTTGTAACGGGAGATTGATGCGCTCGTAAACACGGGCCGCGGGCGCACCGGTGAAGTTGAGCTTGCTTGCATCGATAGAGCCGCCGAAGGAGGCCGCAAGGGTCTCTTCGATGGTCTGGCGAGTGGACTGAAGCTCCTTCTCGTTGCGCAGCTCGGTCTGGATCATCAGCTCGTTGGTGCCCTGAACAGCCACCACCGAGATTTCGCCCGGGATGCGCTTGCCGAGCGCGGTGCGCACGGCATCATCGCCAGGAGTCTGGGCGAACTTGACGTAAACCAGCGTGCCGCCCTTGAAGTCGATGCCGTAGGCCGGACCGCCCTTCATCGCCAGGCTGATCAACCCCGCCGCGGTAAGGAGGAGCGACAAACCGACGAAGGGCACTTTTTTGCCCATGAAGTCGAAATTGGTATCGCGAAAAATCTGCATGCTGCCTGATATCCGGCTGGCGTCGAACTGAGTTTGACACCAGCCAATCCTTTCTAGTTCCCGCCGGAGCTAAAAATTTTGCTCTACAGCAGGTGAAAATTTGTTCTTGTACCGAGCTAGATGCTCAGGGTGGTGACCTTCTTGTTGCCGCTGAGTTCCCACTGGAAGATGACCTTGGAAACGTAGACAGCGGTGAACACGTTGGCAAGCAGACCGATGATGAGCGAGACAGCGAAGCCCTTCACGTTCGTGGTGCCGAAGATGAACAGGAACGCGCTCGACACCACAGCGGTGACGTGCGTGTCAATGATGGTGAGGAAGGCGCGATCGAAGCCCGCGTCGATGGCGGCGCGGACGGCCTTGCCACCGCGGAGTTCTTCGCGGATGCGCTCGAAGATGAGCACGTTGGAGTCAACGGCCATACCGATGGTAAGCACGATGCCGGCAATGCCAGGCAGCGTGAGCGTGGCGCCCGCATAGGCGAGGATGGCGATGAGGATGATGGCGTTGAGGATGAGCGCGACGGTGGCGTTGATGCCGGACTTCTTGTAGTAGACCAGCATGACAAACACAACCGCGACAAGGCCCACAACACCGCTCATGAGACCTTCACGGATCGAATCGGCGCCGAGCGAGGGGCCGACGGTGCGCTCTTCGAGGTAGACGACGCTGGCCGGCAGCGAGCCGGCGCGCAGCACGAGAGCGAGGTCATTGGCGTCCTGCTGGGTGGCGGCGCCAGTGATCTGACCGTTGTCGGTGATCTTGTTCTGGATGGTGGGAGCGCTCTTGACCTGGCCGTCGAGGACGATGGCGAGGCGCTTGTTGATGTTGGCTTCGGTGAAGCGACCAAAGCGACCGGCGGCGTCCTGGCTCAGCACGAAGGTGGTGACCCAGCCGTTGCCGTTGGGATCCTGCGAGGGGCGCGCGTCGCGGAGGTCACGACCGGTGACGACGGGCGAGCGCTTGAGCAGGAACCAGCTCTCCTGAGCACCCACGCCGCGGACGGCCTTGGTGCCGGCCGGGAGAATGCCGTTGAACTGCGTCATCATCTGCTCACGCGAGGCAAAGGGGCCTTCGACAACTTCATGCAGTTCGAGGAGCGCGGCCGTCTGGAGGATCTGCTTGATGCGGGCCGGATCGTCAACGCCGGGCATCTGCACGAGGATCTCGGGCTCGGTCTCGGCGGCGCCGCGCTGCTGGACGCTGGCTTCGGCAAGGCCGAGGCCGTCGATACGCGTCTCGATGGTGCGGATGGCGCTGGCGACGGTTTTCTTGCGAAGGTCGATAGCCGAGCTGGGCTTGAGGGTGAGCTTGTAGTCGCTGCCCGAGGTGCTGGTAACGCTCCACTCGGGGAAACGATCATTGATGATGCGACGGAAGTCGCCAGCCTTGGCAATGGGGATGCCCTTGGCGGCGATTTCGATCTTGTCGGCGTCCTCGATGGTCGAGGGTTCGTTGCGATCGAACGTGCCGTAGTCGATGTTGGCGGTCTTGAGCTCCGTCCGGAGACGGTCGATCAACTGGTCGGCTTCGGCCTTGAAGGCGTCCTGTACCTGCACCTGCAGCACCAACTGGCTGCCGCCCTTCAGGTCAAGCCCCAGCTTGATGTTCTTCTCGAAGTTGTCGACCAACTCCTTCTGGTTCTTGGGTAAACCAATGATGCCGTACAGACATACCAAGGTCACGCCGACAATAGACGCGATCTTGATCCACAGACTTCTATCCATTACGAAAACCTTCCTGCTTGATATCCCGTTTTCCGGTCTTTGAGCCGGTTTCGGCCAGCTTACTTCGATCCGTCAGAGCCATCCGGCAAAAGCACGGTGGCGATAGCCTGGCGCGCAAACCGCAGCTTTACGCCGTCGGGTTTGACGCGAAGGACCAGGCTTTGATCCTCGTTATTCAACGAAACAATTGTTCCGATGATGCCCCCATTGGTGACAACTTCATCCCCATTTTTGAGGTTTGCGAGCATCTCCTGGGTCTTTTTGCGCTGCTTTTGGGCAGGCATAATGACAAGGAAATACATAATGGCCGCCATCGCGAGGATAGGCAAGAAGCCAATGAGCTGTTCGGGTGCTGCTTGCAAGAGCAGAGCAAAAGTTGTCACGACTGGTAATCCGGGGTCTTCCTAGAGATTCTACAGTTTTTCAGAACCGCCGTCTTCTCGCATACCTGCGGTGGAACGCACTTCGGCCAGGAACTGTGGAAATCTTCCATCCAGAATACTACCCCGCATGCGTCGCATGATGTCAAGGTAGAAGCGCAAGTTATGAATCGTGGCGAGGGTGGAGAAGAGGATCTCCTGAGCCACGAAGAGATGGCGAAGATAGGCGCGAGTGAAGTTGCGGCAGGTGTAGCAGCCACAGTTGGCGTCGAGGGGCGAGGCGTCTTCCTTATACCGGGCGTTCTTGATGATGAGGCGGCCGGAACTGGTGAAAAGACAACCATTTCTGGCGTTTCGGCTGGGCATGACGCAATCCATCATGTCGACGCCGCGGGCGACATATTCGGGCAATTCTTCGGGCAGGCCGACGCCCATGACGTAGCGCGGCTTGTGGGCCGGAAGCATGGGGGCGACGACCTCGGTCATGGCCATACTTTCATCGCGGGGCTCGCCGACGCTGAGGCCGCCGATGGCATAGCCATAGGCGTCGAGTTCCAGCAGGGATTCGGCGGAGGCGCGACGGAGGTCATGGTACATTCCGCCCTGAACGATAGGAAAAAGTGCGTGTTTTTCGTTGGTGTCGGCGCGGGAGCCGCGGTAATGGTCGAAGGCGCGGCGGGCCCAGCGGGTGGTGAGCTCCATGCTGGAGCGGGCGCGTTCGTAGGTGGCCGGGTACTCGGTGCACTCGTCGAGGACCATCATGATGTCGCTGCCGAGCGCGAGCTGAACGTCGACGGTGCTCTCGGGGGTGAAAACATGGCGATCGCCATTGAGGTGGCTCTGGAACTCGACGCCGTCTTCGCGTACCTTGCGGAGCTCGCTGAGGCTGAAGACCTGAAAACCGCCGCTATCGGTGAGGATGGCGCGGGGCCACTTCATGAACTGGTGCAGGCCACCGAGGGCGCGCACGGTCTCGTGGCCGGGGCGGAGGTAGAGGTGGTAGGTGTTCGAGAGGATGATGGGGGCGTCGATATCCTCTTCGACATCGCGGGGCATCACGCCCTTGATGCTGGCCTGGGTGCCGACCGGCATGAAGATGGGAGTGGGGATCACGCCGTGGGGCGTGTGCAAACGGCCAGCCCGCGCGCCGGTATGCGGGCAGACGGCTTCCAGTTCAAAAGCAAAGGGGGTCAACTTTCTATGTTAGCCGCCGGTGCTATATTTTGCGCATGACACCGATCGCGGGACGGCTGTATCTGATCTATGGTGTCGCGCTGGCGCTCGTGAAGTTCCTGCTCGACTGGGCGGTTTGCTGGTGGTTTGGAAAGCAATGGTCGATCTGGCTGTATTGGAGCCCGCTGCGCATTGCTGGGGAAAATCAATCGTTCGCATTGGGGCTGCTGGCGGTGGCAGTACCGTTTACAGGGCTGGGGATTTGGCTAACATTGCGACGGCTGCTCGCTGTGCAAATGCCCGCCTGGCTGGTCGTTCTGTTCTTTCTGCCAATTGTGAATCTGGCTTTGTTTGGCTATTTGGTGGTCGCGAAGGATCAGGAGTGGGAGGAACAGCCGACCACGAGACGCGACATCATGGAGAGCGGCATGATCGCGGGAGCAACCGCATGCCTTGCGATTGGGATTTGCGTGGTGGGTTTATCGGGTTATGGCTGGGGGACGTTTCTCGCGATGCCGTTTGGGATTGGCGTGGCGGCGACGCTGCTGGTGTCGCGCAAGGGGCCGCAGAGCTTTGCCAACTGCGCGGCGGCAACGATCCTCGGCATGTTTGTGTGTGGTGGATTGCTGCTTGCGCTGGCAGTGGAGGGGCTGATTTGCCTCTTGATGGCGATCCCTGTCGCGACGCCACTCGCGCTGGTGGGCGTGGTAATGGCGCGCGCTATCGTGACACCGAGCCCAAATGCGCGACAGGCAATGGTGGCGCTGATCCTGCTGCCCACTGTCGGCCCACTCATCGCGGCCGCGGAGAAGGCAGGCAAGGCGGAAGACCCGTTGCACCATGTGGTGACGATGGTCGAGATCGACG
>CAZBTA010000084.1:0-19301 GCA_964494515.1 uncultured Bryobacter sp. | reverse complement strand
TTCTGACAAACGAACCCTTCTGCCGCTACTTCCTCGACCGCCCGGAAACTCCCGAACGCGACGAAATCTCCCAGGCCAAATGGGACGAGTTCAACGCCTGGGAAGCCAAACAGAAGGCCGCCGCAGCTTAGTCAACCAAACGAACCCAATCCCGCGGGATTAACGATCTTCGACAATTGAATACACCGCGCCGGGCCGGGGTCTCTAAAACCACCACCGGTACCGCACCGACACCGTCCTGGGCTGCACCACTCGTGTGCCCACAAACGCGCTCTGAAAGTTATAAAGAGCCGTCTGGTCGGTCAGGTTCGTCACCTGCCCCGCCACCTCCCACCGTGTCCGCTCACCACGCTTGTGTCGGTACCCCAGCACCACATCCGTGATCGTCCGCGGCGCCACGCGCGCTGGCGATCCGCCCAGTCGCACATACGGCAACAGGTCCGCATAATCCGGGTCCGCCGCCACTTCCACCGGGTCCGACGGATTCGCCACCAGCCCCGAGTCATACCGCGTGTTCCAGGTCCCAAACCACCCCCGCCCGCTCGTATACGCCACCATCGCGTTCACGCCCAGCTTCTGGTCGTGATCAATCACAAACGGCCCCGCCGACAAAGCCTCCACCGCCTCATTGCCAATAAACAAACCACCCGTAAACGGCGGCGTCGAGATCGCCCGCGCATGCGTAAAGCTCACATTCGCCGTCCACCCGTGCCCCGGCTTCACCTCAATCCGCCCCTCGGCCCCGTTCACGCGGATCGACGCGAGAGTAATCGGAAAGATGATCCCCGTATTGAAGAAGTTGTTGTTGTCCTGCTGGTTCGTCGCGCTCTTGTGATAGTAGGCCCCAGCCACCGTCACATAACGCGTAACTCCCTGCTGAAAGCCCGCCTCATAGAAGTTCTGCCGCTCCGGCCGCAGCGTCACCGCCGCCCGTCCCAGCGTCTGCCTCACAATCGCCGGCGCCAGTTCCGCCGCCGCCTCCGAGCTCGACAGCAACAGGTTCTCATTCGGCGGCGTTTGATACAGCCGGTTATAGGCCACCCGCAACACTGTGTTCGTCGCGGCTATGTGATAAGCCACGCCCACCCGCGGTTGCCACTGCGCCCCTCGCGCCAGAAAGCGATACGAGTCATACCGCAGCCCCACCGTCGCCGTCAGCCTGCCCCACCGCACATGGTCCTGCACAAACGCGCTCTTCATCGTCCCCGCCCCGCGCTCGTCAAACACAAACATCCGTCCCCCGCGCGGCAGCACAAACGAAGCCAATTCCTCATCAAAGTCCGGCGCCGTTACCCCAAACCGGAACCGCTCCCGCAAGTCATACCGCTGCACATCGGCCCCCATGCGCACCTGGTGCCCGCGCCACACCTTGCTATAGCGCCCGTTCACCGTCGTCGTCGCCGCCCGCCGGTCCTGCCACGCCGTCACCGGCGTATCCCCCGCGCTCGGCAACAGTCGCGCCTCCGACGGTCGAAAGCTCGCGTTCACCTCCGTCGTGCTCGACCCATCAATGACATGCAGCCACGTCCCGGCCACGCTCGCGTCCACCAGTTCCTGCCGCTGCCGCATCCCGTTCGCCTGCTGGCTGCGCAGGTTCGCGCTCTCAAATCCCGCCCGGCCCCCCATCGCAAACACCCGCAACGTATCCTTCGGCCCGGCCTGATAATCCAGCCGCCCAAAGTACCGCTGCGAATTGCCCCCGTTGTGCAGATTGTCCAGCGACACGCTGTCCAGATACCGGTTTGTCTTCACGCCCAGCGCCATCGCCGTCCACGCCAGCCTGCCCGTCTCCCCCGCCAGTTGCACCGTCTGGCTCAGCGAATCAAACTGCCCCGCCTGCCCCGTCATGCTGCCGCTAAACTTCCTCCCCAGCCCCATGCCCGAGCGCGTCGTGATCTGCGCCACCGCGCTCACCTTGTTGCCATACTCGGCCGGGATGTTCCCCGTATACAGCTCCAGCGTCTCCACCAGCGCCGGGTCAATCGCATTCGCAAACGCCCCGCCCAGCTGATCGCTGATCGGCATGCCGTCCACCACAAACGTCATCTGGTTGTGCGCCCCGCGCGGATGGATCGCCCCATTCGCATTCTGCGCAAACCCCGGGAACGTCGCCAGCACCTGCTCGATGCCCCTTGCCCCGCCACCCTTGGCCAACTGGTCAATCGTCTCGCGTGAGATCAGCGTTCGCGACCCCGTCTGCTCCGGGTCCACGCTCGCCCCCGGTGCTTTATCCATCACCACCAGGCTCTCGCTCGCCGCCCCCACCGCCAGTTCAAACTCGATCTTCTCCGGCACGTTCGAGCGCAGCGCCACGCCACGCTCCTGCCCGGCAAAGTTCGCCGCCACTACCTTCACCCGGTAGCGCTGCCAGGCCAGTTGCCCAAACCGCGCCGTCCCGGCCCCATCCGTCACCCGTACCTGCTCGCCACCGCCATCGGCCAGCTCGAGCTTCACCTCTGCCCCGGCAATCGGTGCCCGCGATGCATCGCGCACCGTCACCTCCAAAACAGCACCGCTCTGGCCAGCAAGCAAGCCGGCCAGAGCGGTAATAGCAAGGGATAACCGTAAAAGCATAACGCCCACTACGAGCTTACACTTAACTACGGTTAACTTCAACTGCTTTGTTCTAGTTTGCTGTTGTCGCGGTCGACGCTCCTTCACCGTTCACGATCACCGCGCTGATCCCCGTAATCGAGTTCGCGCTCCCGCTCACCGTAAACGGCAGCGTCAACGCAAACTGACCACCAAACGGGATACTCGCCGCATTCGCAAACCACGACTGCAGCGCCGATGCGACGTTCACCGTCACCTGCCCCGTCGTCAGATCCACATCCGCGCCCGAGCTGAACGTGATCCGTGCCTCGCTCAGCGCCCGCGTGTTCGTGAACCCTTCGATCCGGATCTCAAGCCCCGTGCCCGTGCGCGTCAGCCTCAGGTTCGTAATCGTCGGCACCGCTCGGCGGATCGTCACCGTCCGCGACGGCCCCGTCACCGAGGTCCCCGCAAAGCTCAGCGTGCTGTCAATGCGGATCGTCCCGGCCAGAGTCCCGGTGCCAAACGACGCCGTGCCCGTCACGTTCACCGTCGTCGAGTTCGCCGGGATCGTAAAGTCGAGCGTCCGCGTATTGTTCGCAAACCGCACATTCGGGTCGTCCGTGCCATGGACCGAGTCCGGCACAAACGTCAGCGTCAGCCTGCCGGTCACCGGCAGCCCAAACGCGCTACCCACGCGTAGCGTAAACGGCAGCGTCTGGTTGTTCGTCGCCGTATCGGCCAGCCCTTCGATCGAGAGCGACGGCGCATCTGTCGCCGTCACCGTGATGCTCAACGTCCGGCTCGCCTTCAGACCCAACGCATCGGTCACGGTGGCGATAAAGCTCGCCGTGCCCACTGTCTGTGGCGTCCCGCTGATCGTGCCATCCGCCGCCAGGCTCAGGCCCGCCGGCAGATCGCCGTTGATCGTCCAGCGGTAAGGCGTCCTGCCGCCAGCAGCGCCCAGCGTCGTCGAATAGCTGCGCCCGGCGCTCGCCCCCGGCAGTGTTGCCGAGGTGATCACCAGCTTGTCCACGCCGTCCGGCCGCACCTCAAACGAGTAGCCGCGCCGCGACGTCTGCCCGTTGGCATCCGTCACCTCGGCCACCAGTCCAAACTGCCCTTCCGCCGTTGGCGTCCCTTCAAAGTTGCCAGTCGCCGGGTTAAAGTTCACGCCCGGTGGCAAACTGCCACTCACGATCGACCAGCTAAACGGCGCCTGCCCGCCTTCGCGCGCAAGGCCGGGGTTGTATGGTCTGCCCGTCGTGCCATCCGGCAACGACTCGGTCGTGATCACCAGCCCATCGCCCTTCACGCGCAGCACAAACGACTTCGCGGCCGTCGCCCCTGTCGCGTCCCGTGCCGTCACGTTGATCGTCGCGTCACCAGCCGCCGTCGGCGTTCCACCAAAGCTCGCGCCATTGGCCGTCAGCCCATCCGGTAAGCCACCAATCGTAAACGTGTACGGGCCCTTGCCGCCTTCCGCGCCAAAGCCGCCCGAATAGGCCCGGCCCACAAACGCGTCCGACAACGGCGATTCACCCGTCACCCGGAACGGCAACGTCCCCGTGGCCACCGTCAACGCCAGCGACTTCGCCGCCCGGCGCCCCAGCGAATCCGTCGCCGTCACGCCCACGCCAAACGTCCCTTCCGCTTCCGGCACGCCACCGATCGACCCGTTGGTCGTATCAAACGCGAGCCCCGCCGGCAGCCCGCCGCCCGTCAGTGCATAACGCACCCGGCCCACGCCGCCCCGCGAAGCAATCCCCGCGCTGTAGCTCTCGCCCACGCGGCCATCCGGCAGCGCATCCGTCGTGATCACCAGCGGCTCGCCGGTCACCTCAAACGAACACCGCGCCGTCACCGCCGTGTCCGTCGCGTCCACGGCCTGATACTGCGCCGCAAACGTCCCGGCCGTGAGCGGTTGCACGGTAAACGCGCCCGCCTGGCCAAACGCCAGGTTCTCCGGCGCCGCGCCCGAGAACACGCTCAACCGGTAAGGCGCCACGCCACCAGTCACCTTAAAGCTGCCCTGCGCCGTCGCCCCGAGCGTAAACTGCGTCACATCCGGACAAGCCAGCCCCAGCGTCGAGTCTGTGAACACAAACGGCACCGTCTTGCGCGCCGTCGCGCCCGCGGCGTCCTTCACTTCCACCGTCACGCTAAAGGTGCCCTTCTTCGTGCCAGTGCCCGTAAAGCCACCATTGGTCGCCACCGTTATGCCCGCCTCAGCCGCCGCGCTCACAGGGCTCCACGTATACGGCGGCCGCCCACCAGCAGCTTCAAACGCGCCGCTGTAGGCCACACCCGCCCTGTTCGTAACCGGGCCCTGCGTGATCACCGTCAGCCCGCTGTTCACCACGCCAATACTGCACTGCGTGGCCGTCCGATTCTGTGTCGCGTCCACGACCGCAAAGTTGAATACATAGGCCCCGGTTGCGGTTGGATTGCCGCTAAAGGTGCCCGTAGCCGTATCGAGCGTAATGCCAGGCGGCAAGTTACCGCCAGCGATCGAGAAACTGAACGGAGGAGTCCCGCCAAGAACATTCGCGCGCCAATTGTAAGGAGCGCCGATATCGGCCGTAAATGCTGGGCAACCCAACCGGAAGCTCCCCTGGAAGACGTCCAGCCCGAATGAGCCTTCAATCCTGCTGCCGACCGAATCAGTCACCTGCACAGTAAACTGCGCCCGCCCCGCAATCGTTGGCGTGCCGGCCAATCCATCACCCAGCAAACTGATGCCATCAGGCAATCGTCCGCCAGTAATGGCAAACCGGTAGGGAGGTGATCCACCCGTCACACTAAACCGTTGCGAGTAGGGAGAACCGACCGTAGCCGGGTTCAGCAATGGCGTCACAAATCGCATCGGATCGCCTTCGACCGCCTGCAGCGTGAAGTCTCGCAATGCGACCTGTTGTGCACTGTCGCGCAACAGGACACGGAAACTATAGTTCCCGGGGGCTACAACCGACCCACTCAACGTAATCACATTGCTGCCCGTTACAGCCAAAGAAAGCCCACTCGGCAAGCCACTGCTCTCCGCGACCGTAAACGGCGAAACTCCGCCGGAGAACAGAATCGGCGCTGAGTACGGTGCGCCAACTTGTAGGGGCGGCAACGTTGAGGTCAGGATGGATAACGGCGTTAAGGACTGGATCGTAAGATCGCAGAACAACGATGCATCTTGTCCATCTGCGTCAAACACTCTGAGTCCAATAAAGCTCGCCGAAGTTGACCCGCTCACCGTACCAGCGATCACACCCGTCTGCGGATTCAGACTGAGCCCAACCGGCAGTGGCACTTCATCGATTGTGTAGCGATAGGGTCGACGTCCTCCGCTCGCGATCACTGGCGAATTGTACACCTCTCCCGTTGCGAGATCGAGTTGATCAGGACAGGCCAGAGACAACTGCGCTGGACGCACTTCGGTAATTCTCAATTGGCAATCACCAGTGGAGTACGGCACATTCCCGGCAAACACGGTCACCGAGTAGTTGTAGTTGCCTGCCCCCGTTGGAACACCCTGTATCAAGCCCGTCGCGCCATCAAATGCCAACCCGGGCGGTAACGATCCAGAAAGCGAGTAGCTCGGCGTACTGCTCCCCATGAAACCAACGCTGGAGTTGTATGCAAAGCCCACCGTTCCACTGGGCAATGCGCATTTCACATTGGGTGACGTACCCCGTCCAATCACCCACATCGTAAGGTCACGCTCTGTTGTCAGACCAAACGAATCCTGCACCCTCACCCGATACGGAAACTGACCAATCCCGTTCGGTGTGCCCTGAATCCAACCTGTCGATGGCGATAGAGTCAATCCCGGCGGCAACGCTCCACCTATCAGCGAGTACAAATAAGTGCCATTTCCTCCAGTGGCACTGATCGCGGACTGATAGGGCACCCCAAACCTTGCATTTGTCCGGTTCGGAGTCACCTGCAGATTGTTTTGAATCTCAATTCGACAGCTCTGGTTCACCGACCGGTTCAGGTTCGAATTCGTTGCCCGCAGCGTGTAATCGAACACGCCCAGCGTCGTCGGCTCACCAATCACCGAGCCGGTCGACGGGTCCATTGTCAGCCCCGGAGGTAGCGATCCGCTGGTGATCGAAAAGGCGTTCGCAGAAAAGTTGCTAAAACTGGAACCGCTCTGGTAGAACTCCCCGATCAACCCGTAACTTACTGGACAGGAAAAGGTTGTCACCTGCAGTTGCAGGAATCCGAACCCCGTATTGTTCGCACTGTCCTGAACACGCACGGTCAGCGTGTTACTGTAGCTGGTCAGTGGAGTGCCCTGCAGCACGCCCGAAGAAGTCAGCGTCATGCCAAATGGCAGTGCCGCGCCGTTGTTGATAAAAACATAACCCGTGCCCGTGCCACCGCTCACTAATAACTGTGTGGACGGATACGCCTGATTCACGACGCCGATCGGCAGCGCGATGTTCGGCACAATCAAACCGCTCGTGCTCTGCGCCAGGATCAGCCAGTTGCCGATTAGCAGCGCGATCACCCAAAGAATGTGATGGTAGCGTTTCATTACCGCGGTGCTCCTGCTGAAGGCGTTCCAGGATTCACGCCCACACTTGAGCGTCCGTTATCCCGCGTCACTGCATAGGCCGTTCCGGCTGCTGCCGCGGCGCCCACCACAATCAGGGCCGCGGTAAGACCCGAAATCGCGGCGCCTGCCGCTACTACATTTGTCTGGACAATTGTCATTTGTCCAAAGGCATTGTTGAAATTTGCGCGCACCTGCACGTTGAACTTGCCAGCCTGCCCGTTGGGCTTCAGGCCACGCACTGCAGCGCGCCCCTTGGCATCGGTCATGCTCGTTAACATTTTTGAACCATTCGAACTGATCAAGCCTGGTCCCGAGTCGGGCAGCAAAAACACTACGCTGGCCCCGGCAACGGGTTTATTGTTCTCATCACGCACTTCGACAATCGTTTCACGTGCGGTACGACTCTTAATGTTGTTAATAGCCCCATCACCGTTGATCACAACGATGTTCAGTTTTGGTGCCGCCGTCTCCTGGCCAGCCAGTGACCCGGACAACAGCAAGAGCACTAATGTTTGCGCTAGCAGTGGACGAACAGAAAACAGGTGCATATTGATCTATAAGAATATACTGGATAAGGATTTGGAGGTAAATCGATGATCCGTCAACGTTTATCGGCTGCAGCGTTTGTTGCCTTTACAGCCCTCGCCCAGGACGATACCGGTCCTCGTCTTACGGCTCGTGAGATTTTCTACGGCGCCAAACCGCCCGCTCCCGTCGCCCCAAAGGCTCCCAAAAAGACCGCCCCGCCGAAGTCCGCTCCGGCCCCGGCGCCCACCGCTGAGCCCGTTCCCGTTCAGCTCGCCGCCCAAACCACCAGCGAGACCGGTGGCCTCGCCATGCGCTGGACGATTACCCAGCTCATGCCCGATGGCGTCAAGAAAGAGGTGCCGACCACCAAGGCCTTCAAGAGCGGCGATCGTATCAACGTCCGCGTCGAGGTGAATGATTTTGGCTACCTCTACATCATGGCCCGTGGCTCCTCGGGCAAGTGGACGCCGCTGTTTCCCAGCGCCTCCATCGCCAATGGCGACAATCGCGTCGGCCCCAACCAGGCCTACACCATCCCGGCTGGCTTCGTCTTCAAGTTCGACGACAACCCCGGTGAAGAAAGAATCTTCATCGTCTTCAGCCGCAAGCCCGAGCCCGACTTTGACGGCCTGATCTACAAAGTCGCCCCGGAGCGCAACACCAAGCCCGAATCGCGCCCCAATCCCGGCATTATCCTCGCCCAAAACAGTGCGATCGGCGACCCTTATGTCGAGCGGATGCGCAACCTCTACGCCCGCGACCTCGTGGTGGAAAAGGTCGAAGGTGAAGTCAAGACCTCAAGCCTCGGCCCCCGCTTTGAACACGCCGCCTATGTCGCCAGCAAGCGCTCGGACGACCCGCGCGTCACCGCTGAAGTCACTCTGGTGCACAAATGAGACCCGCGGTTGTTCTGCTGCTTGCCGCCCTGCTCGCCTCCGGTCAGCAGCGCAAAACCGCGCGTGACCTCAAGGTGGAAGCCGATCCGTTTCCCGAAGGCGAGAGCCAGCTACTTACCAAGAAAGTAGAGATTCCGCGCAGCTACGCCATCGTCGTGGGCGTCGGTGCCTACCAGAACCTGCCCAAGGACCTGCACCTCGCCTACAGCGAACGCGATGCCGATTCGCTCTACTCGACGCTGATCAGCCTTGAGGGCGGCAACTTCCGCGCCGAGAATGTCAAGAAGCTGCTCGGCTCGCGCGCAACACTGGCCAACCTCAAGAAGGAGCTCGAAGTCTGGCTGCCTTCGGTTGCCCAGGAGAACGACCGCGTCTTCATCTACTTCGCGGGTCACGGCTTCGTCCATCAGGGCAAGGGCTTCCTCGCGCCCTATGACTTCAGCCTCGACAACATCGCTGGCACCGGCTACCCGATGGAAGCACTGGCCAGGACGGTTGGCAAAATCGTCAAGGCCAAGTGGAAGGTGCTGCTCACCGACAGTTGCCACTCAGGCTTCGTAACAAGCGAGACTCGCGCCGACAACCTGAACAACCTCTGGCAGAACCTCGACCGCAACATGTTCAGCCTCACCGCCTCGCGCGATGAAGAGCGCAGCTTTGAGTCGCCGGACTTTGGCGGCGGCCATGGCGTCTTCACCTATTACGTGGTCAAGGGCATGGAAGGCGAAGCCGACGACGATCGCGATGGCTCGGTCACCGCCGTCGAGCTCACCGAATACGTCCGCAAGAACGTCCGTGAAGCCACGCGGGGCAAGCAGACCCCGCGCTCCGATCGCGGCAGCTTCGACCCCGAGATGCTCATCTCCTACGTGCCCTCCTACGCCACGGCCACCCCGCCGCCGGCCCCAAAGTTTGGAGCGCTGATCTTTGAGACCAACCGCGACGAGGTCGAAGTCTTCGTCGATGGCAAGAGCGCTGGTGTGGCCAGCAAGGGCCAGCCCCTGCGCATCCCCGGCCTCCGCCCCGGCGCCCACCAGATCCAGGGCGTCAAGATGGGCTACGAACCCGACGGCCCCCGCGAAGAGATGGTCTACCCGGGGCAGGAATCCACAGTGAAGATCCAGATCCTGATTCCCCGCAAGCGCCCCAAGGCGGCGGTGGATCAGTTCGAGAAGGGCCTTGATTTCTACAACAAGGGCTTCGAAGCAAACTACAAGAAGGCCGTCGAGCACTTTACCCAGGCTCTGGCGGCCGATTCTTCTTATAGCCAGGCCGCGCTCTATCTCGGCCGCAGCTACAACGCCCTGTTCGAACAGGCCAAGGCCCGGCAGGCGTTTGAGACGGCGATCAAGATCGACCCCGACTATACCGAAGCGCGCTGGAGCCTCGGCGGCATGCTACTCGACATCGGCGATGTCGACGGCAGCATCCGCCAGTTCGACACCGTGCTCAAGCGCAACCCCAAGGACGTCCAGACCCTCTATCTGCGTGCCCAGGCCTTTCGCATCAAAGAACGCTACGACGAGGCGATCGACAGTGCCCGCGCCGCCATTGCCATCTCGCCCACCGTCGCCGAGCCGCACTTCTGGCTCGCCGAGAGCCTCCGCATGAAGCTCAACTTCAAGGAAGCCCGCAAGGAATACGTCGAGTACCTCCGCTACAGTAACTTCGATAGCGGCATGGCCGGCAACCTGAACTACTACGTCGTCGGCTTTCTGATCGGCAAAGGCAAACGGCGCCGCGCCGCCCAGAAGGACATCTGGCAGGACCTCCGCGGCATGACCTACTTTGGCTTGTGCGAGTGCGCCTACAAGGATAAGAAACTCGACGACGCCAAGCTCTTTTGCCAGAAGAGCCTGCAGTATGACCGCGACTACGCCTATGCTCACTACCTGAGCGGGCTGGTCTATGCCACGGACGCCCAGTCCACCGGCAGCCTTGAGAACCTGGCCGTAGCCCGCAAGCACTTCGAGCGCATGCTCGAGCTCAACCCTGACATGGACGAGGCCAAAAGCGTCAAGACCATGCTTGCCAGCTTTGCCAAGGTGTTGTGATACGAATATGAGATGCGGCGGCTCCTATTCGTCCTCTCGCTTGCGCTATTCCTGAACGCTCAGGCCAAGCGGCAGTTCTGGGCCTTCCGGACTCCGGTGAAGCCCGCTGGCGATTCGATCGACTACTTCATCGACGCCAAACTCAAGGCCAAAGGCCTGACACCCAACCCCAAGGCCGACCACCGCACCCTGATCCGGCGGCTGCACTTCGACCTCACGGGCCTGGCTCCCAAGCCTGAAGATTACGCGCTCACCTATGAGCAAACCATCGATAAGCTGCTCGCGAGCCCGCATTATGCCGAGCGCTGGGCACGCCACTGGCTCGATGTCGTTCGCTTTGGTGAGACCGATGGCGGGGAGCACAACTACGAGCGCTTCCATGCCTGGCCCTATCGCGACTATGTGATTGAAGCCTTCCGTAAGGACAAGCCCTACACAGACTTCATTCGTGAACAGATTGCCGGCGACCTCATCGCCCCCAATGACCCGAAGATGATTGCCGCCACCGGCTTTCTCGTGGCCGGGCCCTGGGATCAGGTGAGCGCCGAGCTGAACAAGGACAAGCTGATGGCCATGACCGCGCGCGTCGACGAACTCGACGACATGGCCACCACCACGTTTCATACCTTTCAGGCGATGACGGTGAACTGCGCCCGTTGCCATGACCATAAGTTCGACCCGATTCCGAGCAAGGACTTCTACCGGCTCACCGCCGTGTATGCGGGCGTCACCTTTGGCACGCGCACCATCGCCTCGGAGGCAGAACAGAAGGCTTATGACGAGAAGGTAAAGCCCTTCCGCGACCAGTTGGCCGAGGTGAACCGCAAGATCAGCGACATCGAGGATCCGGTGCGGGCGCGACTGCTGCTCGAGCGCTACAAGGCGTTTGATGCCCAGCGCGGCAATGCCCCGCGGCGCATCCCGCTCAACCCGGTCTGGAACCGCAACCAGTTTGCGGCCACCCGGGCGAAGCACTTCCGGCTGGTGGTGACCAACCATGACAAGCCTCTGGCGAAGCTCGAGAAGATCGAGCTTCTGCCGGCGGGCCTTGTTGCCACCAACTGGCAGGCCAAAGAGAAGGCGAGCGTCGAGCAGCCAGCGATCCTCGAGATCGCGAACCCGGCCGGCAAGACGGTCGATCGCGTCCTCTGGTGGACCGACCAGCAAACGGCCCGACAGGCCGGGATGCCCAAGGTCTTCCGGCTCGAGGCGAGCGAGGACGGTGTGAGTTGGACGACGCTGTGCAGCTCGCTCGACCATGTGCAGAGCCTGGAGCTCGACCTGCCGCGCGTGGCGCCCGAAGAGCTGCCCGAGCGCGGGGCGCTGCTCAGGGAGCGGGCCCGGCTCGAGGCCGAGATCGCCAAGGTGCCGGCGCCGCTGAAGCTCTATGCGGCCAAGCCGAAGCCGGCGGTGGACAAGGCTTTTCTGCTCGAGCGGGGCAGCGTGGCCAAGCCGGTAGAAGAGGTGTCACCGGGGGCACTCAGTGCCGTAACGCAGTTACCGGCTGACCTCGAAGGCGACCGGCGACTGGCGCTGGCCAACTGGATCGCCAACGAGAAGAACCCGCTGACGGCCCGCGTGCTCGTCAACAGGGTCTGGTACTGGCACTTTGGCAATGGCATTGTGAACACGCCGAGTGACTTCGGGCTGAACGGCGACCGGCCTTCGCACCCCGAGCTGCTTGACTGGCTCGCGACGTCGTTCATGGAGAACGGCTGGAGCATCAAGTGGCTGCACCGGCAGATCCTGTTGTCGGCGGCCTATCAGCGGACGGCGACGATGAACGAGGCGGCCCATGCCGCCGATGGCGATAACCGGCTGCTGTGGCGGATGCCGCTGCGACGCATGGACGCCGAGATGATTCGCGATTCGATCCTCGCGGCGAGCGGCAAGCTGCGGCTCGAAGCGATGGGCGGCCCGAGCTTCTTCCTGCAGAAGAAGAAGGAGCGCGGGGCTTACATTTATGAGGCCCTCGACAACGATGGGCCGGAGGTATGGCGGCGGGCGGTGTACCGCTTTGTGGTGCGTGGCGGAGAACGGATCATGATGGACAGCTTCGACTGTCCAGACCCGGCGGTGGCGACACCGCAGCGGACGATCTCGAACACGCCGGTGCAAGCGCTGACGCTACTGAACAATGACTTTGTGCTGCGGCAGGCCGAGTTCTTTGCCGAGCGGTTGCGTAATGAACCGACGGTGGCGGGGCAGATCACGCTGGCTTATCAGCTGTTGTTTGGCCGGCAGCCGAATGCGCAGGAGACGAAGCTGGGCGAGCGGTTCATCGCCGAACAGGGCCTGGCTTTGTATGGCAGAGCACTTTTCAACACAAACGAGTTTCTCTATGTCCCCTAAACGATACTCGCGCCGGCAGGCGCTCTGGGAGATGGGCGGTGGGCTGGCTGGCATCGCGCTGACGCAGATGCTGGCCGAGGCGGCCAACCGGCCGCGGGAGCAGAAGCCCGACTTCGCCCCCAAGGCGAAGAACATCATCATGATCTTTTTGCCGGGCGGGTTCAGCTCAATTGACTCGTTCGACTACAAGCCCGAGCTGGTCAAGCATCATGGCAAGGAAACGAAGGGCGAGAACGCGATCACGCCGTTCTTTGGCCAACGCGGGACGGTGATGAAGTCGCCGTGGAACTTCGCCCCCAAGGGCAAGAGCGGCAAGTATGTGAGCGACCTGTTGCCGCACATGGGCGAGCTGGTGGATGACATGACGTTCTTCCACTCGATGGTGTCGCGCAGCAATGCGCATGGGCCGGCGCTGTTCCAGATGTCGACGGGCTTTATCTTCCAGGGGTTCCCGTCGATCGGGTCGTGGATCAGCTACGGGCTGGGGTCGGAGAACAAAAACCTGCCTTCGTTTGTGGTGCTGCCAGACCGGCGCGGGCTGCCTCCGTGCGGGGTAGCAAACTGGGGCAACGGCTTTTTGCCGGCCTCGCACCAGGGCGTGGTGTTTGGCGACCAGAAGACGCCGATCGCCGACCTGAAGCCGGGCGCGAAGGTGAGCACACGGGCGCAGGCGGCGTCCTATGACCTGCTGAGTGCCCTGAACGAGGAGCACCTGAAGCTCAACCCGGGCGAGGACGCGCTGGTAAGCCGCATCAAGGCCTACGAGATGGCGGCCAAGATGCAGATCAGCGCGCCGGAGGTGACCGATATCAGCGGCGAGAGCGAGGCCACAAAGGAAGCCTATGGCCTGAACGACAAGGTGACGCGCGACTACGGCTACAACTGCCTGCTGGCGCGGCGGCTGGTGGAGAAGGGCGTGCGCTGCATACAGCTCTATAACGGCGGCCACTTCGGCGAGCCGCGCGTGAACTGGGACGCCCATGAAGACCTGGTGGCGAACCACAACAACAATGCCGCCGTGCTCGACAAGCCGACCGCGGCGCTGCTGCGGGACCTGAAGCAGCGCGGGATGCTCGATGAGACGCTGGTGGTGTTTACCACCGAGTTTGGCCGGCTGCCGATCAGCCAGGGCCTGGGCGAGGGCGGGCGGGATCATAACCCCGAGGGCTTTACGTCATTCATGGTGGGGCCGGGGCTCAAGAAGGGCTTCAGCTACGGGGAGACGGACGAGATGGGCTACAAGGCCGTGAAAGACCCGGTGACCATCTACGACTTTCACGCGACGATCCTGCATCTGCTGGGGCTCGACCACAAGGGCCTGAGCTGGTATCACAACGGCCTGCAGCGGCGGCTAACGGACGTGCACGGACATGTACTCCATGGAGTCTTTACTTAAGCAAGCGATCGAAGACCTACAGGTAGTGCCGGGTGTGGCGGCCGTCGTACTGGCGGGCAGCCACGCGAGCGGCCTGGCGGGCCCTGACTCGGACCTCGATATCGGCATCTACTATCACGAGACTGCGCCATTTGACACCGAGGGGATTCGCCAGGTAGCCGCGCGGCTGGGCAAGAACCCGCTGGTGACCGAGCCTTATGGATGGGGACCGTGGGTGAATGGCGGGGCGTGGATCGAAACGGAAACGGTGCGGGTGGACTTCATCTACCGGAATATCGAGCAAGTGGAGCGGGTGCTCGAGGAAGGCCGGCGGGGCGTGTGGCGTCACGACTATGAACAGCAGCCGCCGTTCGGATTCCGCAGTGTGATCTACTTTGCTGAAACCGAACAGTGTAAGTCTTGCTGGTGACGCCCTACCCCGCCGCGCTGCGGCAGACGATCGTGGCCGAGAGCCTGTGGGGCGCGGAGTTCAGCCTGCTGATCGGGAGCAAGGCCAAGGACGACTACAACCGCACGGGATGTGCAGTGAGAACGGCACAGTATCTGGTGCAGGCGTTGTATGCGTTGAATGAGCGTTACTTTATCGGGGACAAGCATGTGGTGCGGCAGGCGGCGGCGTTTGAGCGCAGGCCAGCTGGCTTTGTGGAGAGGCTGGAGGCGGGCATGAGCGACCTCGAGAGTATGCGGAATTTATGGACGGAAATGGTGGCGCTGACGGGTGGCGCCTATCAGCCGCGGTTTGATCTGGCGATAATAAAGTAGTGCCCGACCTGATTGGCATGGAGCTGCGCGACATCGAAGCAGCCTTTGCCCCACGATTTTCCAAGTTTCACGCCCGACGTGTGTTTGATAGCGTCTACGCGCATCGCAGCTTTGACCCGGAGACGATTCCGGCGGCGATACGGGACGAGTATCAGACCGGGGCGCTGCGCGAGGCGGCGCGCTACACCAGTGGCGACGGCACCGTGCGCTATCTGATGCAGCTGGCGGATGGCAAGACGGTGGAGACCGTGTTCATGCCGGAGGGCGACCGGGACACGATCTGTGTGTCTTCGCAGGTGGGATGTCCGGTGGACTGCAAGTTCTGCCTGACGGCGCTGATGGGGCTCGAGCGCAATCTGACGGCGGGCGAGATTGTGGGACAGGTGCTGCATGTAATGCAGCAACATGATCTGGCGCCGAAGAGCCGGACGATGAACATCGTGCTGATGGGCCAGGGCGAGCCGTTGATGAACCTCGACAACGTGCTGAAGGCGACGCGCATCCTGACGGACCAGCGCGGGGTGGGCATGGGCGAGCGGCGGATCTGTCTGTCGACCTCGGGACTGATCCCGAAGATTGATGAGCTGGGGCAGGCGGACGTGCGGCCGCGGCTTGCGATCAGCCTGAATGCGTCGTCTGAAGAGCAACGCCAGTCGATTATGCCGATTACCAAGAAGTGGCACCTCGATGAGCTGATCGAGGCTTGCCGGCGGTTTCCGCTGAAGCCGAAGGAGCACATCTTCTTTGAGTACGTGCTGCTGGGCGGGGTGAACGACAGCGATGAGGATGCCGAGCGCGTGGTGCAGTTGCTTGAGGGGCTGACGGCGAAGGTGAACCTGATTCCGCTGAACCCGGGGCCGGGCATCCCGTATGAGACGCCGAGCGATGAGCGGGTGGACCGGTTTCAGAAAGTGATCATGAAGAAGATGCTTTGTTATGTGCGCAAGCCGCGCGGGCGGGACATCTATGCGGCATGCGGGCAGCTGAAGCTGGTATCGATATCCTGAAGGTATGCAGCGACTCGCGTGGGGCTTTGTTGGCTACCTGATTTTCGTGATCCTGTTTGGGGCCTGGGTGAGGATCTCTGGTTCGGGCGCGGGGTGTGGGAACCACTGGCCGACGTGTCAGGGGGTGGTGATTCCGGTTGAGCCGGGGATCAAGACGATCATCGAATTCACGCACCGGGTGACGAGCGGGTTGAGCGGGATCTTTGGGCTGGCGCTGGTGGTGGTGGCGTGGCGGCGGAAGTCGCCCGCACTCAAGTGGGCGTTGGGGATGTTCTTCTTTCTGCTGGTGGAAGGCTTTATCGGCGCGGTGCTGGTGAAGAAGGAACTGGTGGAGAACGATGCTTCGCTGAGCCGGGCGATAGTGATCTCGCTGCATCTGGTGAACACGATGCTGCTAATGCTGTGTGCGGTGGGGACGGCGGTAAGGCTGGGGGCAGCCTCTTACCGATCGCGGGCGACCGGAGTGATGCTGTATGCCGCGATGGCGGCATTGGTGGTGACGAATGCGACGGGGGCGATCACGGCGCTGGGGGATACGTTGTTCCCGACGCAGCCGGCCATGGGGCCGGAGCTGCTGGCGAAGATCCGGGAGGACCTGTCGCCGGCGCAGCACTTTCTGGTGAGGCTGCGGGTGGTGCATCCGGTGGTGGCGGCCATGGCGGCGACCCTGGTGTTTGGGGTGTTGAGCGTACTGCAGCGGCGCGGCGGGGGCAAATGGGTTCTGGCGGGGATGGGGCTGACGGTATTGCAGGTGGTGATGGGGGTGATGAATATCTGGCTGGCAGCGCCGACGGCGCTGCAGTTGGGTCACCTGCTGACCGCGCAACTCATTTGGGTTTGTATCGTCGCAATTTGGCTGGATTAATCATTTGACAACCGACCAGTCGGTCGGTATTCTGAAATTGCCGACCGACTAGTCGGTTTTTTCTATGTCAAAACTCTCTGATCAGAAGCGGGAACAGATCTTGCAGGCGGCGCATCAGGTTGTCCGCAGCGTAGGAGTCCGTTCGTTGACGCTGGACAAGGTAGCGAAGCAGGCCGGGGTGAGCAAGGGTGGGCTGATCCACCACTTTCCCAGCAAGGACGCTCTGCTGGAGGCGATGCAAAAGCAGGTGTTTGAGCAGGCTGAGCGAGAGTATGCCCGATTCCTCGAACTGGAGCCGGAGACCGGCAAAAAGGGGCGACGGCTGCGGGCGTTTCTGCGGTGCAATCAGGCGATGATCCAGAGCGGGATCCCGAATCATTTCGTGGGGATGATCGAGCTGGCGATCGCGGCGCCGGAATCCTTTCCGGAAGGGCAGAACTACTTCAAACAACTCCAGGAACTGGTGGCGAGCGACTGTGATGACCCGGTAAAGGGAATCATTATTCTCAGCGCCAGTGATTACCTTTGGCTGCAGGTCTTGCTGGGTGGACTCGCGGGCAATGATCGGGTGATCGGGGAGATTCACGATCGCCTGATCGAGATGACCTACTAACTCATTTATCAACCAATTAACTTGACGAACTACTCCCGCAAGCGGGAGCAGGGGGGAGACGTGTATTTATGGGCAGGCAGATGTTGCTCTTGCTGGCATTGGCAAACATGGAGGCGGCTGAGAAGCGGTTGAGCCTACGGGAAGCGGTACAGACGGCGATTGAAAACAACCCGGAGATCGTGGCCGAGCGAGCGGTGCGGGAGGGGGCGAGCGCGGCGATCACCGCGGCGCAGGGGGCGTTTGATCCGATTGTGGGCCTGCGCGGGGGATGGAGGAAGAGCCGAATGCCGGCGGCATCGATTCTGGACGGGGTGAATGGCCGGCTGGAGGAGCGATCGTGGGTACAGGGGATGAGGCTTTGGCAGCGGCTGCCGTGGCGGGGGATCGAGGTAGAGAGCAGCATTGAGAACCAACGGCTGCAGACGAATAATCCATTTGTTTCACTGAACCCTTACTACCAGCTGGTGGAACGATCGAGCGTGAAGATACCGCTGTGGCGATTCGGGAAAACGGATCAGGTGAGGACGGAGCTCAAGGTAAGGCGGAAGGAAGCGGGAGCGGCCAGCAAGGACTTTGAAATGCGAGTGGTCGCACTGGTGCACCGGGTTGAGACCGCGTACTGGAATCTGATGGCGGCAAGCGAGGCGGAGCAATGGGCCAGGGCGCTCGAGAGCACCGCTGAGAGCGCCATGGAGTCTACGGCGCGACTGATTCGAGAAGGAGAGATGGCGGACAGCGAACTGGCTGGAGCGAGAGGACAGTTGCAGCGGGCACGAGAGCAGCGGGCGAGCGCGGAGGGTAGACGGCGAGAAGCGGCGGCACAGCTGAAGGGGCTGCTGGCAAGTTCGGCCACGGATCCGGTGTGGGGGCAAGAGCTGGTGACAGCGGAAGACATGGCGGGAGTGGAACCGGGACACCACATTGAGTTGAGAAAGATGGCGCTTGCTGGACATCCGGAGATCCGCGCCCTGGAGTTGCGGATGGAGGCACAGAAGGCGCAACGAGAACTGGCCGAAACAGCGGCGGCACCGCAGGTGGATCTGCAGTTTTCGCAGACACGGCAAGGGCTGGCAGGCAGAGCGGTGCCGCAAGAGAGCTTCTTTCCGGGAGTGTCCTTTGATGCGCCGCCCCAGTTGATCGGTGGATTGGGCCGGGTGGGCACCCAGGTGTGGCGGAACCGGTATCCGACTTATGAGGTTGGGCTCAACATTGAATTCCCATGGCGCAACCGGGCGGCGGAAGGCGCACTGGCACAGCAACGGATCGCCGAGAAACGGCTAAGCGCACAGCGACGGCAATTGGAGATCCAGATCGTGAGTGGCATTGAGCAGGCGTGGGCACGCTGGGAAGCAGCGCGCAAGAGGATTGAAAGCGCCAAAGGGGCGGAAGAGGACAGCAAGCAAAGGCTGGAAAGCGAACTGCGCCTGTACCGCGAGGGACAAGGCAACAATCTTGGCGTCAACAGCAGGCAGAACGAGCTGACGGAAAGCCGACAGTTGCTGGTGATGGCGAGACAGGACCAGAACCAGGCGGCGGCGGATCTGCGGCAGATCAGCGCAACGAGTCTTACTTATTTTGGCATCCGGGTGGAGTAACTTCTGATGAAACTCATTTATTCTTTAGGGCTGTTATTGGTGGTGTTTGAGACGGCGGGTTGCAAAGCCCCGCCGCCGGCGACAAAGGGACAGCAGGGACCGGTGCGTGTGACGGTGGCCGCGGCGCGGGCGGTGGAAGCGGCTGT
>CAZBTA010000083.1:0-19458 GCA_964494515.1 uncultured Bryobacter sp. | reverse complement strand
GTGGCGGTTGTCGGACTTTTGGCGCACGGCGCTGACCGCGCGGGCCAGGGCGGCCATCACGCTGTCGGTAGTGCCTTCGCGCCGCGTGAGTTCATGGCTGAGGTCACCGTCGGCCAAGCGGCCCAGCGGGTGGGCCAGGTCATCCGGCTCTGCACCCAGGGTGCGGCTGAGGTTGCGGCTGATCAGGAAGCCGATCACGCCGCCCAGCAGGCCTGCGGTCAAGGCCAGGCCCAGCATCAGCGCCGAGGCTGTCTCGGCTGTGCGTGTACCCTCATCTCTCAGCTCCGACGAGGCGTTCTCCTGCTTCGCCGCAAAGGTATCGAGCGATTTGAAGAGGTTCGTCTGCAGCGGCCGCTGCTCTTCCACGATGAACTTGCCGATGTCGTTCGTCGACTCGCCACGCTCGGCCTTGTCGATGCCAAGGTCGAGCAGGCGGTTGTGCTCCCCGCGCAACCGCTGGATCTCGTCGAAGACCTGGCGTGCCTCGGGCAGGGTGAGGGTCGCGTCGAGCGTCTCGATGATCGCCGCGTTGTTCGCGTGCGTCTCGGCCATGCGGGCCTGAACGATGGCGAAGGCCAGCGCGCCGATCAAGCTAACGACGGCGAGCGAAGCAGCAAGCACGCCCCAGCGATGGCGCGCGATGAACTTGCCGGCGCGATAGCTCCAGGTGGGCTCACGAGCCTCGATCGGCATGCCGGAGAGATAGCGATTGACGTCGCGCGCCATGGCGCCGACGGATTCGTAGCGCTGGGCGGGATCGGGATCGAGGGCTTTGCGGATGATGACGCCGAGATCACCGGCGACGGGGATCTCGCTGATGCGCGAGCGGGCGGCATCGACGATCTGCTCGAGGTTCATGCCGGTGAGGACGCGGGGCGTCTTGCCGGACTGGATCTCGCACAGCAGTACGCCGAGGGAGAAGATGTCGGTGGCGGTGGTGGCGGGAAGGCCGAGGAGTTGTTCGGGGCTGGCGTAGTTGGGACTAAAGGCGCGGATGCCCTGGGTTTGTGCGGCGCCGGCTTCGGGGTCGAGCATTTTGGCGATGCCAAAGTCGAGCAGCTTGGCCTGGCCCGAGGGATTGACCAAAATGTTCTCGGGCTTGATGTCGCGATGGACGACGAGGGAGCGGTGGGCGTATTGGACAGCGTCGCAGACATCGAGGAAGAGCTTGAGGCGGGTGGGCTCAGGCAACTCAGCGCAGAAGGTGGTGATGGGGGTGCCTTCAACGAGTTCCATGACGATGTAGCGGAAGCCGAGGGGCGTGGTGCCAGCGTCGAGCAGGCGCGCGATGTTGGGGTGTTCGAGAGCCGCGAGGATTTGAGTTTCGCTCTGGCGCATTTCGCCGCTGGCCTGCAGCAGGATGACTTTGATAGCAACGCGCTGGGTGAAGTCGCCATCGCTGCGCTCGCCTTCGAGGACAACACTCATACCGCCACGGCCGATCTCGCGCGTGGCGCGATGGTGGCCGAAGGTTTGGCCGATGAAGTTAAGGGCGGGACCTTCGAGAAACTCGCCAACTTCTTCGCGCGCGCGGAGGAGCTCGAGCACCTGGGTAAGCACGGCGGGCTGGTCGCCGAGATTGCGGCGGGCCCAGGCGGTGCGCTCGGCAGGGGGCTGGGAGAGAGCTTGCTCGAAGAGGGATTGGACTTGCGTCCAGTCTTGGTCAGCGCTCATGGGAGACGTCCTTCAATGGGATGGCGAAGCTGAGACATTGTTATGCCCTGATTGGGGGCGGGCTGTCAAATCGGAACGGAGTTTTGCCTTTTGTTCTCCTGCGCGGTATTTGTAGAGAGTGTCCAATCTGCTGTTTGATTTTCCTGAGGACGAGAGCACGCGCAACGCACTGCCGATTCCGCGGCGCGAGACCGTCATTGAGGCGGTAGCGAAGTTTGAGGAGATCTCGACGAAGCCGGATTCGCCGGTGCGATCGATCCGGCACATGCCGGCGCGCGAGGGGCAGTATGCGGAGATTCCGGAGGCGGTGGCGCCAGCGCTCAAGGGGGCGCTGGAGGCGCGGGGTGTGAAGCGGCTCTACAGCCATCAGGCGGCGGCATTCGGGCATGTGGCCGGGGGGCGGAATGTGGTGGTGGTGACGCCGACGGCATCGGGCAAAACGCTGTGCTACAACCTGCCGGTGTTGAACGAGCTGATCAGCAATCCGGGGGCGCGGGCGTTGTATCTGTTTCCGACCAAGGCGCTGGCGGAAGACCAGCTGACCGAGCTGCATGGGGCGATCGAGCAGATGGGGTCGGACCTGAAGTGCTTTACCTATGACGGGGATACGCCGCAGGACGCGCGGCGGGCGATACGGGAGCGCGCCAATGTGGTGATGACGAACCCGGACATGCTGCACGCGGGCATACTGCCGCACCACACGAAGTGGGCGAAGCTGTTTGAGAATCTGAAGTACTTCATCATCGATGAGCTGCATTACTACCGGGGCGTGTACGGCAGCCATCTGGCGAACATCATCCGAAGGCTGAAGCGGCTGTGCGCGTTCTATGGGTCGAAGCCGCAGTTTGTGTGTTGTTCGGCGACGATCGCGAATCCGAAGGAGCTGGCCGAGGCGATTACGGAAGAGCCGTTTGCGCTGGTGGATCAGAACGGAGCGCCGTCGGGCGAGAAATTCTTTGTGATGTACAACCCGCCGGTGGTGAACCGCCAGCTGGGCATCCGGCGCAGCTACCTGCATGAGAGCCGGCGCATTGCGCTCGATGCGATCCAGCGGGGGCAGCAGACGCTGGTGTTTGCCAACAACCGGTTGGCAACCGAGATTCTGGTGACGTATCTGAAGGATGCCGTTGAGAAGGGGGCGACCGAGCGCGGGTTTATCCGCGGGTATCGCGGCGGGTATCTGCCGAAGGAGCGGCGCGAGATCGAGGCGAAGCTGCGATCGGGGGACATCCGCGGGGTGGTGGCGACGAATGCGCTGGAGCTGGGCGTGGATATTGGCTCGCTCGACGCGGTGGTGTTGGCCGGGTATCCGGGGACGATCGCAAGCACGTGGCAGCGATCGGGACGCGCGGGGCGACGGCAGAATACGTCGATCGCGGTGATGGTGGCGAGCTCGGCGCCACTCGATCAGTTTATCGTCGAGCACCCGGATTACTTCTTCGGGCAGCCGCCGGAGCGGGCAACGATCAATGCGGACAATACGGAGATCCTGATCAATCATCTGAAGTGTGCGGCGTTTGAGTTGCCGGTGCGTGAGGGGGAGAAGTTTGGGCCGCATGAGACGGGGGAGTTGTGCGAGTTTTTGAAGGAGCTGGGGCTGGTGAACTTCTCGGCGAAGGCGTGGCACTGGACGAGCGACAGCTACCCAGCGGATGCGATCAGCCTGCGGGCTGTTACCAGTGACAACTTTGTGGTGATCGATACGACAGATGACAACAAGATCATCGCGGAGGTTTCGTTTCCGGTGGCGCTGGTGACGCTGCATGAGAAGGCGATCTATCTGCATGAGGCGCGGCAGTATCAGGTAGAGAAGTTTGACTATGAGCAGCGCAAGGCTTTTGTGCGGCGGGTGGATTGTGACTACTTCACGGATGCGATCGATTACACGCAGGTGAAGGTGCTGGAGGAGTTTGACCGGAGGCCGGTGCAGAAGGCGGTGGCGTGCCACGGGGATGTGCGCGTGAACCGGCAGATTGTGGGATTCAAAAAGGTGAAGTTCTACACGCTTGAGAATGTGGGGGCGGGCAATCTGTCGATGCCCGAGCAGGAGATGCACACGACGTCGTGGTGGCTGCACTTTCCGGCGGAGTTTCTCGCGCAGCTTGAGGGCTACTCGCCCTCGGAGCGGGCCAATGGCCTCGCTGGGCTTGCGAATGCGCTGAAGGCCGTGGGGGCGATGCTGGTGATGTGTGACCCGCGTGATATCGGCACGTCACTGACCGAGGAGATTGCCGGGGGGCTGCTGGCGTGGGAGCCGAACCTGTATCTGTATGACACCTACCCGGGGGGCATCGGGCAATCGTTGCCGCTGTTCCGGCAGACGAAGCGATTGCTCGAGGGGGCCGAGGAGTTGATTGCGCGGTGTGGGTGTGAAGCGGGGTGCCCGAGCTGCGTGGGGCCGGTGGGCGAAGTGGGCGAGCGTGGCAAGGAGGCGGCGATTGAGATCTTGAAGCTGCTGCGGTTGGGGATGATGCCGGCGGTGACGGCGGGGGACGACGAAGAGCCGCCGTTCTAGCCCCGCGAATGCGCGACGAGGGGAACGATCGCGCGTGTGATCCGTAAGGGGTGGCATGTGGAATGATCTGAAGTTTGCCCTGCGGATGATCCGGACCCATGCCCTGTTTTCAGCTGTCATCATTGCGACGCTGGCGCTGAGCATTGGGGTCAACACGACTGTCTTTACGCTGATCCATGCGGTGCTCTTCAAGCCGGTGCCCGTTCCGAATGGGGAGAAGCTGGTGGTAATCAATGGGGCGAACACGACGCGGCCGGGGTCAAGATTCCCGGTGTCGAACCCGGATTATCTGGACTACAAGGCGAACATGCGCTCGCTGAGCGCGGTGGAGGCGGCGGCTACTTCAGGAGGAATCTTGAGCGAGCCGGCGCATCCACCGGCGCGCTACCGGCTGGGACGGGTGACACCAGGTCTGTTCGCGATGGTCCAGGCGAGGCCGGTTTTGGGCCGAGGGATTGAGCCGCAGGATGCGGAACCGGGGGCGCCGGCGGTGGTGGTGTTGAGCCATGGGGTGTGGCAGGACCGCTATGGGGCGAGCCCGGCGGTGATCGGGACGACGGTGAGACTGAATGCGATGCCGGCGCAGATCATCGGCGTAATGGCGCCGGGATTCAAGTTTCCGAGCGGTCATGATATGTGGATGCCGCTCGTGCCAACGGATGCGTTGCGGGATCGGGGCAACCGGCAGTTGTTGGTGGTTGGAACGCTAGTTGAAGGAAAGACGATTGAGCAGGCTGGGGCCGAGGCGGCGGTGGTCGCGCAGCAGCTCTCGCGCGCGTATCCGGATAAGAACCGCGATGTGACGGCGAGCGTGTTGACGTTCCATCAGGTGTTTAACGGCGGCAACATTCGCACGATTTTCTTTTTGATGTTGGGAGCCGTGGGATGTGTGTTGCTGATTGCGTGCGCGAATGTGGCGAACCTGCTGCTGGGCCGCTCGATCAGCCGCAGGCGGGAGATCACCGTGCGCGCGGCGATGGGGGCATCGCGATGGCAGCTGATCCGGCAGTTGCTGCTTGAGAGCGTGGTGCTGAGTTGTGTGGGTGGGCTGGTGGGGCTGGGGCTGGCGCAGGGTGGCATCCAGTACTTTGATCTCGCCACGCTGGCCGAGCGGCCGTACTGGATTACGTTTGAGATGAACTGGACGGCGTTTGGCTACTTTGCGCTGTTGTCGATCCTGAGCGGGATCGTGTTTGGTATGGTGCCGGCGCTGCGGGCATCGCGCGTCGATTTGAACGCGGGCATCAAGGATGGGGCGCGCGGGTCGCACACGGGTGGGGGGCGGATGACGAGCGGGCTGGTGGTGCTGCAGTTTGCGCTGACGATGGTGCTGCTGAGCGCGGCGGGGCTGCTGGCCAAGAGCCTGGTGGAATCGCAGCGGCTGAACGCCGGCGTGAGAGCGGATCAGATGCTGAACGCGCGTGTGAGTTTGCCCGCGGCCAAGGGCGAGCCTTATGCGGATAAGCCTGCGCGCGTGAAGTTCTTCGATGAGTTATTGCGGGGGACGGCAACGATGCCCGGGGCGGCGGGAGCGGCGATTACGTCGCGACTGCCCGGTGATGGGGCGGACACGGGAGTGATCGAGTTTGAAGAGCGGCAGGTGGGCGCCAAGGAGAATCTGGGCAGCCGCGCATCGCTGCTGCTGGTGTCGCCGCGGTATCACGAGGTGGTGGGCTTGCGCGTGTTGAGCGGGCGGGCGTTTGAGCAGCTTGATGGCGATGCGGGGCGAGAGGCCGTGATCGTGTCGAACGAGTTTGTGCAGCAGTACTGGGCGGGGCGCGATGCGGTGGGCAAGCGGTTCCGGTTTATCGACAACTCGCGGCCGGGGCCGTGGATGCAGGTGGTGGGCGTGTGCGAGAACCTGGTGCAGACCACGAACATCGACGAGCGGCATCCGCTGATCTATCTGCCGTACCGGCAAGAGGGCTGGAGCGGGATGAATCTGATTGTGAGGGCGGGCAGTGTGCCGGCGCTCGAGCTGGCGCGCCCGGCACTTGCGGTGGCGCAGAGGATTGATCCGGATCTGCCGTTCTATGACGTAGCGACGGTGGCGCAACGGCTGGAGCGGCAGCGGTGGTTCCTGCCGGTGTTTGGCACGGTGTTCAGCACGTTTGCCGCCATTGGGCTGTTGATTGCGGCGGTGGGCATTTATGGCATCGGGGCACAACTGGCGGCAAGCCGCAAGCGTGAAGTGGGCATCCGCATGGCGCTGGGGGCCACGCCGGCGCGGATCCTCACGATGATGATGTCGCGCACGAGCTGGCAGATTGCGCTGGGGCTGGTGATGGGCGGAGCGGGAGCGTTGGCGGTGACGGGGATGCTGGGGTCGTTTCTGGTGGGCGTCTCGCCGCGCGACCCGATGGTGTTTGCCGCGGTGGCGATGCTGCTGGTGGGCATTGGATTGTTGTCGAGCTTTGTGCCGGCGCGGCAGGCGGCGGGCACGGATCCGGGAGTGGCGTTACGTAACGATTGATTGATCGATTTGCCCAATCGTCGCCGCATTGCCTGACGGAGACGATCACTCAAATGAACCGCAGACAAGCCCTCACCCTGGGCATCACCGCGACGATTGGAGCAACTATGATGACCGCAACTGAAACCGTAAACTTTATGGGCAAGACCTACACGCTCGCGAGCCACAACCAGAAGGCAAGCGCGTTGTGGGAGTTCACCACCGGACAAGAGAATGTCCACAACTGGACAACGCTGTTGACGCTGGTCGACCGGCCTGACGCCAAGAGCATGCAAGAGATGGACCTGCTGTCGCAGGGCATCATGGATCAGTACAAGTCGAGCGGCGGGCAGATGCTGCTGGCCAAGACGATGAGCGCGGCGGGCAAGCCATTCAACTACATGATTGTGGCGTTTGAACAGGCGGCGATGAAGCGCTATGAGCTGAACTTTGTGAAGGTGTCGATGGGCGAGACGAACGCGCAGGTGGCGATCTACGGCGTGCGTGTGGCGGCGCCCCAGGCGAAGGCGTTCTTGAGCCAGTACTCGCAGGAGATTGGCATGGCGCTTGAGAAGGCGATGTTCCCGGCGCCGAAGACTTTGCCACGCCGCGTCTTTTAGCCGGGGCGCGGGTTTGGTGAAATGGAATGACGTCCCAAGTTCTGTTTCACCGAGGTGATGGATGGCCGTGGAGAGAAGACAGTCCAAGAGAGAGCCGGTGATTGAGCCCGGGATGATTTACTGGCAGAATGCCGAGGGCACAATGCTGCAGACGAAGCTGGTGCTGCTGAATCTGTCGGCCCGGGGGGTAATGCTTGAGATACGGGAGAAGTTGCCGTTGCGGCAACTGGTGACGCTCAAGGTGCCGGCTCTCCAGATTGATCTGAGCGCGACCGTGCGCTACTGCCGGCAGCAGGGCACACGGTACCGGATCGGACTCGAACTTTTTGAGACTCCGGCGAAAAACACCAAACCGCCACGCTGGACATAGATAATGAATAGAGATGGTCATCACTGGGATTTGGTATGCCCTCGCGCTCACGGCTGTGGGTGCGTTGACGGGCTACCTCACTAAAACTGCCTGGCTGGGTATCCCTTTCTACATACTCGCCGTATTCTGCCTCTGGTTTTTCCGCGATCCGGACCGGGTGATCCCGGACGGGCCGGTGGCCGTGTCGCCGGCGGATGGCAAGGTGGTGTCGATCACGAAGGATCCAGATGGCCGCACGCGCCTGGGGATCTTTTTGAATGTGTTTGACGTGCATGTGAATCGTTCGCCGATTGCCGGCAAGATCACGCGCCGCACCTACAAGCAGGGCAAGTTTCTCGTGGCGAGCAAGGATGAAGCCGGCACGGAGAACGAGCAGAACACGTTTGTGGTGGAAGGGGACGGGACGATGATCGAGTTCAGCCAGATTGCCGGGCTGATCGCGCGTCGTATCGTCTGGTACAAGGACACGGGCGATAGCGTGGCGCGTGGCGAACGGGTGGGCCTGATCAAGTTTGGCTCGCGCGTGGATGTGCTGTTCCAGAACGACTGGCAGTTGAATGTGAAGCTGGGCGAGCGAGTCTCGGCCGGATCAAGCATCATCGCCAAAAGGGTGAAATAGGTGCACCAATGGCAATGAGCCTGTCCGAACGTCTGATTGACCCGAAGAGCCCGGAGCGCAGACCGCGGCGGGCAGCCTATGCGCTGCCGACCCTGTTTACGGCAGCCAATGTATTCTTTGGATTTCTGTCGATTACCAAAACCATCGAGGGCACGCTCAAGGCCAGCTCGACAGGTGTGAGCTCGATCCCGGAATTTGCGCTGGCGGCGCAACTGATTGGCGTGGCCGTGGCGTGCGACGGACTGGATGGCCGAATTGCGCGCATGACGAACACGGTGAGCGACTTTGGGCGTGAGCTCGATTCGCTGGCGGATGTGATTACGTTTGGCATTGCGCCGGCGGTGCTGGCGTTCTGCTGGGGCTTTTATTTTGTCTCGCCGCATATTGATCCGCACTTCCGCGATCAGATCCAGCAGGCGGGATACTTTCTTTCATTCCTCTATCTGCTGTGCGGGGCGGGGCGACTGGCGCGCTTTAACGTGGTGACGAACCCGGTGCCGAAGAACCCGGGCAAACCGGATCGCAAGTATTTTGTGGGGCTGCCGATCCCGGCGGCGGCGGCGCTGATCGCGAGCATTGTCTACGTGGCCAACAGCACACCTATCGAGAACTGGATTGTGTCGCTCATGTGGGCGGGATTGCTCGCGCTGTTGAGCTTTTTGATGGTGAGCACGTGGCGCTATCGCAGCTTCAAGGATTTGAATCTGCTGCAGCCGCGCTCGCCGAAGAGCCTGATTCTGCTGGGCACGATCATCTTCATGATCTGGAACTACTCGCAACCGGTGCTCTTCATCATGTGCTTTACGTACACGGCGAGTGGCATTCTGGTGCGCATTGGCGGGCTGCTGCGCAGCAAGCCGGAATTACCGCCGCAACAGCCGGTAACGGAGAATTCAACCCTTGGCTAAACCGAAGTTGGCGCTCGTAGGCGGGCAGACGCTGCTGGGCCGCGAGATTCGTGATCAGGCGCAGGATTTTGATGTGTTGTCGATGGATTCCACCGACGACGAGGGCAAGACGCTCCTGCGCGATACCGATGAGCTGGCGTTGATGTCGCCGATTGATGAGAAGACGATCCAATCCGCGGCGGTGGTAATGCTGGCGGGTGATCTGGAATCGACGGCGAAGGTGCGCAAGATGCGCGCCCATGACCTGATCGACCTGACGGGGCTGCTCGCGATCGACCCGTCATCACGACTGCGCTCGCCGCTGAGCGAGACGCCGCTCAAGATGAAGCCCGCGCCGGTGGAAGTGATTGCGCACCCGGCGGCGACGATGCTGGCGCTGTTTTTGCAGAGCCTCGAGGCGATTGTGCCGATGGAGCGCAGCGTGGCGCAGGTGTTTCATCCGGCGAGTGAGTTTGGCACCGAGGCGATTACCGAGTTGCAGCAGCAGACGATTGCGCTGCTGAGTTTTCAAAGCGTGCCGAAGCAGGTGTTTGACACGCAGGCGGCGTTTGCCATGCTGGTGCGGCTGGGCGAGGAAGCGCCACACAAGATCGAGAAGATCGAGCAGCGGGTGGAGACGCATCTGGCGTCGCTGCTGAAGGGCACGCTGCCGATGCCTTCGTTGCGCCTGATGCAGGCGCCGGTGTTTCACGGGCTGACGGCGTCGGTGTGGGTGGAGTTCAAGACGACGCCTGAGCTTGACCGCATTGCCGAGATGCTGGGCAAGGCGGGGCTCGATGTGCATGGGCCTACGCTTGAGCCGCCAAACAATGTGGGCATTGCGAATCAGGATGGCGTGGCGGTGGGCGCGATCGAGGCCGACCGCACGAATGCGCGGGCGGCGTGGTTCTGGCTCGCGGCCGACAACCATCGCCTGACGGCAACCAACGCGCTGATGGTGGCGCGCGAGAGGATAAAGGCATGAAGCGCAGAACGCTGCTGACAGGCGCGATGGCGGGCCTGGGGTTGAGCTCCTGTGGATACCATGTGGCGGGCAAGGCGGACTTGCTGCCGAAAGAGATCCAGTCGATCGGCGTGCCACCGTTCACCAACCCGACGACGCGCTACAAGCTGACCGAGAAGCTGCCGCAGGCGATCGAGCGTGAGCTGCGCGCGCGCACGAAGTATCAGGTATTGCCGGACCGCAACGGGGCGGATGCGGTGATTGAGGGCAACATTGCGACGGTGCTCGCGTTTCCGACCGTGTTTGACCCGACCAGCGGCCGCGCCGCGGGCGTACAGATGCAGGTGGTGATCGGGGTGCGACTGGTGCAGACGCCGGGCGGCAAGGTGCTGTACAACAACGCGGCGATGAACTTCCGCCAGGTGTATGAAATCTCGACGGACCCGCAGGCTTACTTTGACGAATCGACGCCGGCGTTTGACCGCCTGAGCCGTGATGTGGCGATGACGGTGGTGACGGCGATTCTGGAGAACTTCTAAGGGCGATGACGGCAGAGCAGTTCATCACAGCACCCGGCAAGCAGGGCGCCCGACGAGATCAACGCATGAAGCGCAGGTCTTTGCTGACGGGCGCGATGGCTGGCCTTGGGCTGAGCTCGTGCGGATACCATGTGGCGGGCAAGGCGGACTTGCTGCCAAAAGAGATCCAGTCGATTGGCGTGCCGCCGTTCACCAACCCGACCACGCGCTACAAGCTGACCGAGAAGCTGCCGCAGGCGATCGAGCGTGAGCTGCGCGCGCGCACGAAGTATCAGGTATTGCCGGACCGCAACGGGGCGGATGCGGTGATTGAGGGCAACATTGCGACGGTGCTCGCGTTTCCGACCGTGTTTGACCCGACCAGCGGCCGCGCCGCGGGCGTACAGATGCAGGTGGTGATCGGGGTGCGACTGGTGCAGACGCCGGGCGGCAAGGTGCTGTACAACAACGCGGCGATGAACTTCCGCCAGGTGTATGAAATCTCGACGGACCCGCAGGCTTACTTTGACGAATCGACGCCGGCGTTTGACCGCCTGAGCCGTGATGTGGCGATGACGGTGGTGACGGCGATTCTGGAGAACTTCTAAGGGCGATGACGGCAGAGCAGTTCATCACAGCACTCAGCAAGCAGGGCGCGCCGCCGGTGGTGTTGTTTGTGGGGCCAGATGCGTATCTGCGTGGTTTGTGCAAAGAGGCGCTGCTGGCGGTGACTCTGCCCGGGGCGGAGGATCGCGAGAGCGGCTTCAGCCGGTGGGACCTGGGCGAGGTGAGCCTGGCGCAGGTGCTCGATGATGCGGCGGCGATGTCGTTGTTTGCGGCCAAGCGGCTGATCTGGGTGGCGGGGGCCGAGGGCGTGCTGCCGCGGGGACGCGCCAAGCAGGACGAAGAGACGAGCGGCGCGCGGGAGTTGGCGGCTTATCTGGCGAATCCGACGCCCGAGACGACAATCGTGTTTGATTGCAACCGCTACGACTTTGAGGGTGAGGACAAGACGAAGGTGGAGAACCTGCGCAAGTTCTTTGCGAATGTGAAGGCGCAGGTGGAGTTTCCACGGTTTACGCCCGATTCGGCGCGGCGGCTGGCGGCGGATCTCGCCAAAGAGAAGAAAGTGAAGATCGGGCCGGCGGAGCTGGATCTGCTGGTGGAGGCGACGGGGGCCGATGCCTCAAGGCTGGATCAGGAGATCGAGAAGCTGTCGCTGTGTGTGAAGCCGGGTGAGGCGGTGACGGCGGAGTTGTTGACGTCGATGGTGCCAAATGCGCGGGCGGCGAATATTTTTGCGCTGGTGGCGAGTATTGGGCGGGGGGATCGGGCCAAGAGCCTCGATATTCTCGACACGCTGATTCGGGAGGGCGAATATCTGCCGATCGCGCTGTCGTTTCTGGGGACGCAGTTCCGCTATGCACTGGCGGCCCATGAAGCGAAGGTCAAGGGATCCATGCAGATTCAGAACCACTTTTCGAAGTTGGGGATCCCGATGTGGAGGGCCCGGGCCGAGCAGGTGGAACAGACCATGAACGCCTTCGCGCCTGGCCGGCTGAAGCGTGCCATGTTGCTGGTCTACGCTGCCGATCAGGCGTTAAGAGACACGCGTCCTGATGACAAGACGGTGATGGAAGACTTTGTCTGGAAAGTGACTGCCAGGGAAGGCTAAAGGCAGGCGGGAGAAGAAGTTAGGCGGCCAGCGCTTTGATGCGACGGCTCAGGCGGCTCTTGTAGCGAGCAGCGGTATTCTTCTTGATCACGCCCCACTTGGCGCCACGGTCAACGATCGAGAAGACCTCCGTGAGCTGCTTGGTGGCTTCCGACACGTTCTTTTCGGCCAGGAACTTGCGCAAAACCTTGATCGCGCCCTTGATGCGGCTGCGACGAGCGCGATTGATAGCAGTGCGACGTTCGGTGATACCGATGCGCTTAAGGGATGAAACTGTATTCGCCATACGAAACCATTTACCAAATTAACACAGATTTCCACAGGTCCGCTACCCCGGTGGCCCGGTATCATGAAGAGAAAGCCATGTCCGACTCCCTGATTATCAATAACCGTGAATTTCGCTCGCGTCTGCTGATCGGCACGGGCAAATACCGCAGCTTTACGGAAATGCGCGATTGCCATGTGGCATCGGGGGCGGAAGTGGTGACGGTGGCGGTGCGCCGTGTGGAGCTCGACCGCACGCAGGAAAGCCTGCTGAACTACATCGACCCGGAGAAGTTTTTCCTGCTGCCGAATACGGCGGCCTGCTACACGGCGGATGATGCGATTCGCACGGCGCGACTGGGGCGCGAGGTGGGGCTGTCGGACTGGGTGAAGCTCGAAGTGATTGGCGACCCGAAGACGCTGTACCCGGATGTGATCGGGCTGGTTGAGGCGACGAAGGTGCTGGTGAAGGAAGGCTTTACCGTATTGCCGTACACGAACGATGACCTGATCGTGGCCAAGCGGCTGGTGGATGCCGGGGCGGCGGCGGTGATGCCGATGGGGGCGCCGATTGGTTCGGGGCTGGGGATTCAGAACGTGGCGAATCTGCGCATTCTGCGCGAGATGATCACCGAGGTGCCGCTGATTGTGGATGCGGGTGTTGGCACGGCGTCGGACGCGGCGATCGCGATGGAGCTGGGCTATGACGGCGTGCTGCTGAACACCGCGGTAGCCGAGGCCGAGAACAGCGTGGCGATGGCCGAGGCGATGAAGTATGCGGTGATGGCGGGACGACTGGCGTATCTCGGGGGCCGCATGCCGAAGCGCCTGTACGCCTCGGCCAGCAGCCCCATGACAGGCATGATCCGCTAGGGTTTCATCGCGGGCGAGGGGAAGCCGGCCCGCACCTCAACGGCCGCACTGGCGGCAGCGGGCACACGGGCCGCCCATTCAATGGCCTTATCGATGTTGTCGACATCAATCACAAAATAGCCACCGAGCGGTGCGGGCGACGGGGCTGCGGGACCATTTGAGACCTGCGTCTTGCCGCTGCGCACGCGAACCGTGCGGATGGCATCGCCGGTGTGGAAAGGCGCGCCACCGCGCAGGATGCCGGCGTCCTGCAGTTGCTTGCCAAGGGCGGCAAACTGGCCCCAGTAGGCAGCGGCCCGAGCGGGGTCAGTGCGGGCGGCGAGGCTTGAGGGCGTCTCGTAGATCAACAGCGTGAAGGGCTCGGCGGCCAGGGTGGCCGAGGCGAGCAGGGCAAGGGTCAGGGTGTGGATGAGTTTCATGTGTTCCTCTGCCAGGCCGACGAGTGGCTGACGAGGGAATCGACATTTTGCGTGCCTAAATTCGGTGAAAGCCGCGCAGGATATCGCGCGTCGAGTAGCGCAGCGCGATCGGACGGCCATGCGGACAGGCCATCGGGTATTCGCACTTTGCGAGCTCGCTCAACAGGTAATCCATCTTTTGCTGGTCGAGCGGGGTGTTGATCTTGATGGCGGCGCGGCAGGCGACACTGGCGGCGATGTTGCGGCGGAGGTCTTCAACGCTCGACTTGCGCAGTTCGGATTCGGCAATGTCGAGGATCTCGAGGATCGCCTTCTCGATATCGCCAGCACCAAGGCCCGTGGGCGCGGCCTTGATGGCGATGGTGCGATTGCCGAAAGGTTCGGTCTCAAAGCCCGCATGGGCAAGCTCGTCGGCGATGCGCGCGTACTCGAGCTGTTGGCCTACCGTGAGCTCCATCACCATCGGCATCAGCAGGCGTTGCTGCTGGGGCTCGCGGCGGGCAAACTGGCGCAGCACCTGCTCGAACAGAATGCGCTCATGGGCAACGTGCTGATCGATGATCCACAAGCCATCGCGGCCGGCGGCAATGATGAAGCTGTTGTGGATCTGCCCGATGGGACGCAGGTCACCGAGCGAGGCCATACTGTCGTACTCGGTGAGCGAGGCGACGCCGGGCGGCAGGGGGCCGTGGGTATCGGGGATGCGCAGGCGTGTGGGCGGGGCTTGTGGCGCTTGGGGCGCCGGCATCGCATCGCTGAAGTCAAACCGTGGCGGCGGGGCCGAGGGCATCTCAAGCCGCATGACGGGAAGCTCGGCGGGTTGGGCTTCGCGCTCGACGGGCAGAACGGGCTCGGCATAGTCGATGGGCGAATTCTCGATGCGCTGGGTGAACTCACTGAAGGGCAGCGCGGCGGCCGGCTGGACGGGCGAGACGGGGGGCAGCGGGAGGCTCGAGACGGGTTTGGATTCCATCAGCTTGCCGCGCACAGCGTCGCGCACAAAGTCATGCACGAAGGAGCTGTGACGGAAGCGAACCTCGGTCTTGGAGGGATGCACGTTGACGTCGACCTCACCGAAGTCGCAATCGAGAAAGATCAGCGCAAAGGGATAGCAGGCCGGCGGGATGAGGTTGTGATACGCGCTGGTGAGGGCGTGCAGCAGCAGCTTGTCGCGGATGAGGCGACCGTTGACGAACAGGTAGATCGAGTTGCGATTGAGCTTCTGGACGTGGGGCTTGGAGATAAAGCCCGAGAGCTCGAAGTGGCGCTGCTCGCCATCAGCGGTACTGAGTGATTTGCTTTCGGGGCCGAACTCGACGAGGTCATCGAGGATGCGGCTGCCAAAGACCTGAAAGACGCGCTCCTGCGCGGTGGCCACGGGGGTGACGCGCAGCAGCTCGCTCGGGCCATGCAACAGTTCAAACGCCTTGTCGGGGTGGGCCAGGCTGTAATGCGTTACGAGCGAGGCGATGTGGGCGAGCTCGGTCTGCTCGCTGCGGAGAAACTTTTTGCGGGCGGGGACGTTATAGAACAGGTCGCGCACCGTGATGACGGTGCCGGCGGCAAGGCCCGCCTCTTCACACTGCACCATCTTGCCGCCATGGATGGTGACGCGGCTGCCGACGGATTCCTCGGGGGCGTGCGTCTCAAGCGTGAGCCGCGAGACGGAAGCAATCGAAGGCAGCGCTTCGCCGCGAAAGCCAAGCGTGCCGATTTGATCGAGGTCGTGAACGGTTTGGAGCTTGGAGGTGGCGTGGCGCTCGAAGGCGAGCATCGCGTCGTCACGCATCATGCCGCAGCCGTTATCGGTGATCCGGATGAGGCGGCGTCCGCCAGCCTCCACTTCGACACGAATGTCGCTCGAACCCGCGTCGAGCGAGTTCTCCAGCAACTCTTTCACAACCGATGCCGGACGCTCGACTACCTCACCCGCCGCAATCTGGTTGGCGACTGCGTCGGGCAGAACTTTGATTTTGCCCACTCAGTTCGTACTAATACCACGCTCGGTAAGAAGCGTGCCGGTACGACGGTAGAGATTGAGCAAATTGCGACGATACTGCACGCTCTGGGTGACGAGATCGCTCTGGGCCTGGGTGAGCGCGTTTTGCGAATCGAGGAGGAAGAACAGCGTGATCGTGCCGAGCTCGTAGCGCTTCTGATCGGCCTCGACGCGCTTCTGCGCGAGGTCGGCGGCGATCTTGGCGAGGTCTACGCTGGCGCGGCTATTCTCCACCTGATTGATGGCGTTGAGCACGTCGAGGCGCACGTTCTGCTCGAGCACACGGATGCGCAACTGATCGAGACGCTTGTTGACGACGGCGTCGGCGTAATTGGCCGAGGCGTTGCGATCGCGAATCGGCAGGCGCAACTGAATGCCGCCGCTGAAGATCGGAAAGTTGAAGCCCCACATCTGGCCCAACGCATCGTTAAAGCCACCGGGGACGATGGAGGCGATGGGCGAGGTGGTGCCGTCGGGATTGAAGATCGTGTCGCGGCGCACTGTCGGACCGCCACGACCCTGGATCGTGTAGTTACCGAACAACTGCAGATCAGGCCGCAGGGCATCGCTTGCGGCACGCAGCGAGATGTCGTCGATATCGAGCGCCTGCCGCTGGCTCATCAGGTCAGGCCGGACACGGAGGGCATCGGCCACCAGCGATTCTTTGTCGAAGGGCTTGTTATCGGTAGGCGGCAGCACGCTCTCGGTGAGAATGATGGGGAGAGTGCGCAGGGCGGGGTCGAGGTCGATGCCGATCTGGCGGCGCAGGGCGTCTTCGCTCTGGGCGAGGCGGTAGCGGGCCTGCGTGACGAGGATCTCGGCGCGAGCATACACAGCTTGGGGCTGGTAGATCTCGAGGGCGGGCAGGGCGCCGAGCTCAAGCTCGCGCTGGGCGCGCTTGAGGCTGGTGTCGGCGAGGGCGAGGGCTTGTTCCTGCACCTTCAGATTCTCGCGAGCGCCAATGACATCCCAGTAGGCGTTTTCCGCATTGGTGAGCAACTGCTGCAACTGATCCTGAAACTGATACTCGCTGGCGCGCAGGCGCGACTTGGCGAGCAGGATCGGCGTACGCAATACATCGAGGCTGCGGCCACGCACGAGCGACTGCGTGAAGGCGAGCTGGAGATTGGAGGCGTAGGCGGGGTTGAGGTTGGCGAAGGCGCTGTTGGTGCTGTTCTTCGAGGCGCTGTAGTTGACCGTGTACTGCGTACCGGTGGGGGCCGTCTGCGTCCAGTTGAGCGTGAGGGGCTGCGAGAGGTTCGAAAGCGTGGCGGCGCCCTGGAGGGCGTCGGTGGTGGGCGTGCTCGAACGCGTGGAGCTGAAGCGGCCGGTGAACTGCGGATCGAAGATCGAGAACGCGCGCGCGATCGCATTCTTGGGCGTCTCGAGCGTCAGACGCTGGATCTGAATGTCGGTGCTGTTGTTGAGCACGAGTTCGAGAAATGACTTGAGCGAGAGTTCAAGCTTGGCTTCACGGACATAATCCTGCAACTTGACGGGGCCCTCGAGCTCAAACCGTGGCGCTTCACGCCGGAATAGCGTGCGCATGTAGGCCTTGGTGCCAAACTGCGGATAATCGGACAGCGTGGAATCCTTGAAGATATTGGGCGCCTGAGTTGGAGTGGGCGCCTGGGCATAGACGCAAAGCCCTGCCAGAAGAAAAGTACCAAGAGAACGCAGCATATTATTCGTAACGAATCGCCTCAATCGGATCCAGTTTTGCGGCCTGCATGGCCGGATAAATTCCAAACAAAAGACCAATGCCGACGCTGACGCCAAAGGCCACCACGATGCTTGAGGTGGTGACAACGGTGGACCAGCCGGCGGCCGTCGCGATGACCTTCGACAAGGTGAAGCCGAAGGCGATGCCAATGGTGCCGCCAAGCATGGAGATGAGCAGCGCCTCCATGAGGAACTGCCGGATGATGTCCACCTGCCGGGCGCCGATCGCGCGGCGGATACCGATCTCCTTGGTGCGCTCGAGCACGGTGGCGAGCATGATGTTCATAATGCCGATGCCGCCGACAAGCAGCGAGATGCCGGCGATGCAAAGCATGACGACGCTGAAGATGAACGAGGTGCGCTGCCGCTGCTCGAGCAGGCCGGCGGGCACGATGGTGTTGTAATCACCGGCGTCCTTGTGGGTCGAGTCGAGGATCGCGCGCACGATGGCGGCCGTCTCGATGGAATCCGTGCCGGGGGCCACGCGCATGTAGATGCCATCGATCTCGTCTTTGAGAAAGCTGTTGTTGTCCTCAAAGCGGCGCATGACGGTATTGAGCGGCGAGATGATGAGGTTGTTGCGGTTGGAGGCTTCGGCGCCTTCCATGTCGGAATCCGCGGTGGCCTGCTGGGAGAGCACGCCGATCACCTGCAGCCAGGTGTCGTTGACCTTGACGTACTTGCCGACGGCGGGCTCGTAGCCGAGCAGGTTGACCTTGGCCGCCTCACCGAGCACGGCGACGGGCGCCGAGGTGTCGTTGTCCTTGTCGTTGAAGAAGCGCCCTTCGGTGACCTTGAGGCTGTTGATGACCACATAGCTGGGCTCGACGCCGATGAGCAGCGGCATCTCAGAGGTGGTCTTGGGCAGCAGCTTGAGCGGCTTGAAACGCTTGCGCGGGGTCATCGCCTCGATGCCCTGCACGCTTTCCTTGATGGCGCGGTAATCGCGGAAGGTAAGGCCGGGAGAGATCAGACGGCGCGCCTGCAGTTCGTTACGATCGACGGCTTCTTTGGCTTCGACGATGATGTTGTTTACGCCGAGCAGATCGATGTAGCTAAGCATCTCCTTCTGCGCGCCGGCGGTGATCGAGAGCATGGCCACCACGGCGCCGACGCCAAAGATCATGCCGAGCATCGTCAGCAGGCTGCGCAGCTTGTGCACAAGCAGGCTGCTCAAGCCCATCATCAACTCGGGCAGCAAGCCCTGGAACAAACCCTTCATGGCTTAGTTGCCCCCCTTGCCGCCGGGCAGAGCAGCGGCGGCGCCGCCCTTCTTGTCGTCCTTCTTCTTGTCGCCCGGCTTCGCTTCCGGATTGGCGAGGGCAATCGTCTCGCCCGGCTTGACGCCGCTGGTGATGATCATCACGTTCTCGCTGCGCTTGAGCGGCTTGATCTCGCGCGACTCAAAACCATTCGCCGTCTTGACGAAGACGACCTGCTTGCCTTCTTTCTCAAACACGGCCTGGATCGGCACGTTGATCGCATTCGGCACCTTCTCGACGATGATCTCGACATCGGCGAGCAGGCCGGGGCGCAGCAGGACATTCAGCTGATTGTCCTCTTCGGGTGCGGGCGGCAGCTTGGCGTTGTCGAGGTCTTTCTGGGAGACCATCATGCCGCCGACGTTGAACATCTGCGGCAGGTTGGGCACACGAGGGCCGCGATTGTTGTTGCTACCTTTCATGGCCGCCATCGCCTCGGGGCTGAGCGGGGCGCTCGCCATGGGCGCCTTGTTGCGATTGGCTTCGGCCTGCGCGGTGACGAGGCGAATGGCCGCGTCGCTGGCGCCGAGGGCCTTGAGCAACTGCTGCATGTCGATCGAGAAGATGACGTCAAACTTCTTGGCCGGGTCGGCGCTGAACATGTTGGCCGAGGCGGTGCCGCTCA
>CAZBTA010000082.1:0-19793 GCA_964494515.1 uncultured Bryobacter sp. | reverse complement strand
GAACGCCGGACCGTAGACAGCGGGGAGAACCGATCCGCCATATTCGCCGGGTCTTGTCGGAAGCGCAAAGCAACTGCCGTTGATGAATTGGTTTTCGCCAGTGTTGCCGTCGCGCGGATTGCACTTCAGCACCGGAGTGACGAGGATCGAAGGCGTACCGAACACCGTGTTCGAGGAGATCGCCTGACCGTTGGCCAGGGTAGCGCCGTTGAAGTTGGTGTTGAAGGTGCCAGCGGTGTTGGCGGTCAGGTTGACGCCGCTCTGCAACTGGGTGATGCCGCTGAACTGCCAGCCGTTGATGAGGCCCTTGGCGATCTTCGGCCCGGTCTTAAGGAACGTCGGCAACTCAAGCGAGTAGGCGGCGTTGAAGACATGGCGACGATCGTTGGGCATCGCACCGTAGTTGTTGCGGAGATTGAACTCATCGTAGTTGCCGACAATGCCGAGGCTCTTGCCGAACGAGTAGTTCATGTTGACGTTGTAGCGACCCTTGGTGCGGATCCAGGTCACCTGCAGCGCGTTGTAGTTCTGGTAGAGCATGTGACGCGCGATGGCGAGATCCTGGTAGCCCTGATAGCGACGGGTGGAGTCGATTTGCTCCTGCGTCACAGTCTGGGGATTGCCGAACCGGAAGAGAGCACCGGCGGGAACCGCGTTGGGGTTGATGCCGGCCGTGATGGCGCCAGCGCCCGAGCGGTTGAGCAGGTTGTCGCTACGGTTACCAACGTAGGCGATTTCGATCAGGCTCGACATCGGCAGGCGCTGGGCGAGCGTAAAGCTGTAGCTTTGCGTGCGACCGCGCTTGTCGTCGTTCGGGTCCACACCAGCGGCCAGCGTCGGGAGGTCGCCCTGCACCGAAGTGTTGGCGACATCACGGAACGTGGTGTTGTTGAGTGTGGCGCTTCGAACACCAGCCGAGACGTCGAGACCGACGGTGAACTGGAAGTCCTGGAAGTAGAACTGGCCCCAGCCACCACGCAGAATCGTCTTGCCCGTGCCGAACACGTCGAAGGCAAAGCCGAAGCGGGGAGCCGGATAGAGGAACTTGGTGCCGAAGCCGCTATTGCGATAGTTGCTGTTGGCGCCAGACCACGTGAAGCCATTGAAGTTGGTGCTGCCCTGACCGGCCTTGTAAAGGGCCGGATCAAACACGGCGAAGCCATAGCCGAGACGATCGTACCAGGCGCCGAGCCGCGAGGCGCGGATGCCGAGGTTGAGCGTCAAACGGCGGGAGACCTTCCAGTCGTCCTGCACGAAGAACTCGAAGATGTGGCCGCCGATGTTGTTCAGGCGGTTGAACTTCTGTTCCTGGTACTGGGCAACGTTGCCGGTGAGCAGGTCGGAGTATGCGCTACCCGTGGTGTTGCCACCCCAGTTGGCGAAGGCAGCGAGGCCGTTGGTGTTACCGTTGGCCGGCTGGTTGTTGACGACGAATTCATAGAATCCGCCCACCTTCGTCGTATGGGTGCCCCAGACCTTGGTGATGTTGTTGGAGAAGGTCGGCAGCAACTTGTCAGCAAACAAGCCGCGGGAGCCGCCCACTTCAAAACCACCGGGGTTGAGCAGCGTGGCGAACTCACCACCCCAACCCGTGATCGACGGGATCTGCGCCACACCGTTCTTGAACAGACCGGGGAAGTTGACGCCGAGCGCCTGACGATCGACCTTCGACGGGTCGTCGAACACGTTCGGGAACTTGATCGACGTGAAGCCGAAGACGAATTCGTTCGTCATGGTGGGGCTGAAGACCTTGGTCAGACCGACGGAAATGCTATCGGAACGGTTCTTGCCGACGATGGGCGTCGGGTAAGGAACCTGCTGGCCATTACGCCACCAGAGGCCGATCGGGAACAACTGGCGCTCGTTCTGGAAGTTATAGCGAACGAAGAGCTTGGTGTTGTCGCTGATGTTGAAGTCGATCTTGGTGTTGAGCTGACGGCTGTTCTGGTTGAACACGGCCTGGCTCGCGTAGTTGTAACCGCCGGTCTGGTTCGGATCGGCGTTGGGCGTCGGCAGGATGTTCATCAGAGCGCGACCCACGGGATCGATCTGGCTGGCCGGAATGATGCCGCCGGGAAAACGGGCACTATCCGGACGCTGGGCCGCGCCACCGGAAGCCGTGATGTACGACCCATTGACGAGACCTTCGATCTTGCGCAGTTCGGCATCAGAGAAGTTGCCGCCGCGCATGCCGGCCGTTGGAACCGTGGCGCGAATCAGGCCCGTGTCGAGCGTCTGGAAGAAGTTCTCATAACCGACGAAGAAGAAGACCTTGTCGCGGTTCTTGTTGAAGCTCGTCCAGGGGAAGCGGACCGGACCGGAGAACGTGCCACCAGGGAAGAAGTACTTGTTCTGGGGACGGGAGAGACCAAAGCGGTTGTTCAGCCAGTCGTTGGAATTCAACGCGTAGTGGCGCGCCGAGAGGTAGGCACTACCGTGGTAGTTTCTGCCACCCGAGCGACCCACCGAGCTGACGACCGCGGGGCCCTTGGAGTTTTCCGCCGAGAAGTTCGAGGTGAGGACTTTGAACTCTTCGATGAACTCCGTGTTGGGATTCACAGGGGTGGCGCAGTTACAGCCGGGGTCGGAAACGTGAGCCCCGTCCGCCGTGATATCGAGGCTGCCGGTGGGCAACCCGTTATTGGAAAATGCGCCATTGAACGGGCTCTGGCTGCCGCCGTCACCGTTCCCGTTAATCCCGATCGTTTCGCCGGTGAAATTGGCACGGTTTTCCGTACCTGTACCAGCGATCGAAAAGCCCGGCAGGATCTTGATGAACTCGGCGGCGTTGCGCCCAACGATCGCGTAGTTCTCCATTTCCTTACGGGTAAGTGTTGAGGATTTTTCACCGGATACAGTCGGCACAGCATCGACCGCGCTCACAACCTCAACGGCGTCCGCCGTTGTGCCCACCTTCATGGCCACGTTCAGGTTCTTGGTTTCAGCACCAGAGAACGTCAGTTCCGTAGCCTTGTAGGTAGTGAAGCCGCTGGCTTCAATTGTGAGTTCGTACACCGGGCCAACAGGAATCGATCCGAAGGTGAAAAAACCATCCTGGTTCGTCACGGTGCGACGAACGTCGCCACTGCCAACGTTTTTCAACGCGACCTTGGCATTCGGTACCACCGCCTGTGACGGATCGCTCACCGTTCCCAGCAGGGTGCCAAAAACGCTCTGGCTCCAGCCCGAAATCGATGTCGTCGCCACAAGGAGAAACAACGCTACGAAGTACCTTATTGGTTTTGCTTGCTTCATGAAGTTTCCTTTGCAACTTGGGAATACAAACGTCCCTGCCAGAAACTTTCTGGCTCATGGCATGCTATGCGAGCAGAAGGGCTACCTCAACGGTTTTGGGGTTATGGCCCTGTAAGCGAATCGTTACCTTGAGCAGATTGAAGCGATGTTGTTTGTTTTCAATGATGTAAACGTGGATGTTAACGCGCGAAAAGCCATCAGGACTGGCTGCGTTAACACCGGGTAAAGCATTGATTTGATTGAAGAAGAATCCTCAATCTCCGATTCCGGGCGGAATTGTGAACTTTTGGGGATCGATGGCCTGGCGATGGAAGATGGCTTGGCGAATGGCGCCTTTGAAGTAATCGATGCGGTTGTACCTGACACCGATAGAGCATTTGCCGGGACCAAGCGGACTGAATTGGAGCGGCGCTGAGAACTCAAGTTGACCGTTTACCCAGTGTCGAACCTGCTGACCATCGCAGCCGAAGGAGACGTGATGCCACGCATCCAGACGGTGGAGGCGTGTGCGATCGATTAAGGTTTGCTTACCCGTAGCGCAGGCAACGTAGGCGTCGAGGCACCAGCGGCCTTCGATCAAGCGGGTCTCAAGCAATAGCCGGTGGTCTGAATTATTTTCAGTCAGGTGAAAGAAGCGTTGTTCGGGACGACCAGAGGCGTAAGGCTTAAAGACGCATTCCCAAGTGAAAGCAGTGGCGCCCGCGAGGGGATTTGTCTCGAGGAAGATCGCATCGGCCCCGTTGAACTCGATAGCTTTGCCGAGGGGCGAGTTGATGATTTGGGGCGAACCCTCGATGCGGGTGGCGTGGGGCCCGAGACGGGGAAGGCGCTCAAAACGCCAGACTTCAGGCTTGGGCGCGGCAAAGGTGGATAAAGGGACGAGAAGGAGAGACCGCCGCGTGATTAGCGGGTGCATCGCAGGATGTAAGCCGGGGGCAGATTGCGCCATTCCCAGGCGAGCAATTCCACCTGGTTAAAGCGGTTCTTGATGAGCCGGCGGAAGTGGCGGCCGGTAGGCATGCACAGGCCGACATGGTAGCCAAAGGTGACCATCTGGCCGCCGGGGGTGAGCATGTCGAGGACCTCATTGACACCCTTTTCCTGCAATTGGGTGGGAAACGAAGGCCATGGCAGACCGCTAACGATGCAATCAATCGAGTCGAAGCCATTGGCCTGGCAAATCTGCTTGAGGTTGGCGACGTTGCCGATGGTGATCTTGCGATCCGGAAACTGTCGTGCCCAGGCATCGGCAAAGGTGGGATTGAGCTCGACGGCCATGAAGCGGGCGTCAGGGTTGATCTTCTCGAGCAGCGCCTTGGTCAGCGCGCCTGTGCCCGGCCCAAGCTCGATCACATTGCGGGCCGTCTTGAGCGGCACCGATTCGGCCATGCGAGCGGCCAGATGACGGGAACTTGGCGCCAGGGCAGCCGTGTGAAACGGATAGCGAACAAATTCACGGAACAGCAACATGTGCTCGCGCCAAGCTTCTCTCGCGGGTTTCGTTTTCAACATGAATGCTTCCGGACTGAACTGTGTGGAACCTTGAAACAATTTGCCCTCACTATGTTTTACCATCGAATCCTCTGAACGCAATTGTGAATTAACCCGATTCAGCATATCGATTTGCGGCTGTGGAAAAAGTCATGCCAGAATCGTGATTCCACAGTTATGGCTATCCGAGTTGCACTTCACCATCGTACGGTTTATCAGTATGACCGTCTTGTGACGCTGTCGCCACAGGTGGTGCGACTCCGACCGGCCCCGCACAGCCGGACACCGATCTTGAGCTATGCGCTGAACATCACACCGGCGACGCACTTTATCAACTGGCAACAGGATCCGCAGGGCAATTACCTGGCGCGCCTCGTGTTCCCGGAGCAAACCCGGGAATTTGCGGTTGAAGTGAATCTCGTCGCTGAGATGTCGGTGATCAACCCGTTCGATTTCTTTCTCGAACCATATGCCGAGGAATTTCCTTTTGAGTATGAGGACGCACTTGCTAAAGAGTTACGTCCTTTTCTCGAAACTGTTCCCGGAACTTCACTGGTGGATCAGTTGGTGGCCGAGTTTACAGGGACGAAAAAGCGCACCACGGCTTTTCTGTTCGAGCTCAATGCCGAGCTGACCCGGCGCATTCGTTACACGATACGCATGGAGCCGGGCGTACAGACGCCCGAAGAAACGCTGACGCTGGGAAGTGGCTCGTGCCGTGACAGCGCATGGTTGCTGGTGAATTTGCTACGGCGGCTGGGGCTGGCGGCTCGTTTTGTGAGCGGCTATCTGATTCAGCTGAAGGCGGATGAAAAGTCGCTCGATGGGCCGAGTGGACCCGAAGCGGACTTTACCGATCTGCACGCATGGACGGAAGTTTATCTGCCCGGGGCAGGCTGGGTGGGTCTCGACCCGACCTCGGGCTTGTTTGCCGGTGAGGGCCACATCCCGCTTGCGGCAACGCCCGAGCCGCAATCGGCGGCGCCGGTATCTGGATTGGTGAGCCCTTGCGAGGTGGAGTTTGAACATGACATGCGCGTGACGCGCATCCATGAGGACCCGCGCGTCACCAAGCCTTACAGCGATGAGCAGTGGGCCGCCATCGACGCGCTGGGCGAACAGGTGGACCGTGATCTTCAGGCGGGCGATGTAAGGCTGACAATGGGCGGAGAGCCGACCTTCGTCTCGATTGACGATATGGATGGCGCCGAGTGGAACACGGCGGCGATGGGCCCCAACAAGGAGCGGTTGGCGACGCAGTTGATCCGCAAGCTGCGGGAAGAGGTGGCGCCCAAGGGCTTGCTGCATTTCGGGCAGGGCAAGTGGTATCCCGGCGAGTCGTTGCCGCGCTGGGCCTTTACCTGCTACTGGCGCACGGACGGCCAGGAGCTCTGGCGCGAAGACAAGTGGATCGCCAATCCGGAAAAGAGCCTTGGCTATGGGCCCGAGCAGGCGCAATTGTTTGCCGAGACGTTGGCCGAGCAGTTGCTGATCTCGCGCGAGTTTGTGATCTCGGCTTACGAGGATCCGCTTGACTGGATTCATAAAGAGCGGCAGTTGCCCTATAACGTGGATCCGCAGGACAACAAGCTCGAAGACGCCGAAGACCGTGAGCGCATGCGGCGCGTGTTTGAACGTGGCCTCGGCACGCCTGTCGGATTCGTCTTGCCGCTGCAGAAGGTGTGGGGCAAGGACGGCCCCCGCTGGCAGAGCGGGCTGTGGATGCTGCGCAGTCGCCATCTGTTCCTGATCCCCGGGGACTCGCCAGTTGGCTTGCGGCTGCCGCTGCAGAGCTTGCCTTATCTGCCGCCCACCATGGCGCGGCAATTCTTTGAGATCGATCCGTTTGCCCCACGGGAACCACTGCCGGATCTCAACCAGTTGCAAATGGCGCGCGAGGCCGATCAGGGCAAGCGTCGCAAGCAGGTGGTGGAGCGTTCCCTGCCCCATGACATCGACCACTACAGCGTGCGGACAGCACTTTCAGTAGAAGCGCGGCGGGGCAACCTCTACATCTTCATGCCGCCGGCGGAAGACGCGGCGCAGTATGTGGAACTGGTGGCGGCCGTCGAAGCAACCGCCGCCAAGCTGGAAATGCCGGTGCTGATCGAGGGCTACACGCCTCCTTACGACTGGCGCCTGAAGCAAATCAAAGTCACGCCCGACCCCGGCGTGATCGAGGTGAACACGAATCCCTCGGCCAATTGGCGCGACCTGGTGGAAGACACCACCCGGCTCTATCGCATCGCCCGCGAGTGTCGCCTGGGCACCGAGAAGTTTATGCTCGATGGCCGGCACACCGGCACTGGCGGGGGCAACCACATCGTGATGGGCGCCGCGCAGCCGTCGCACAGCCCGTTCTTGCGGCGGCCTGACCTGTTGCGATCGCTCGTGTTGTTCTGGCTGAATCACCCCTCGCTTTCGTATCTGTTCTCGGGCACCTTTATCGGGCCGACGAGCCAGGCGCCACGCGTTGATGAGACGCGGCCGGATGCCGTCTACGAGCTTGAGATCGCCTGCAGCCTGCTCGACAATCATGGCTTTGCCGATTACAACCTGCCGTGGCTGGTGGATCGGGTGTTTCGCAATCTGCTGGTGGATGTGACCGGCAATACGCATCGCGCCGAATTCTGCATCGACAAGTTGTACTCACCAGATTCGACTTCAGGACGCTTGGGCCTGCTCGAGATGCGCGCCTTTGAGATGCCGCCTCATGCCCGCATGAGCCTCACGCAGCAACTGTTGTTACGCGCGCTGACGGCGACGTTCTGGCGGCAGCCTTACAATGAGGCGCCGATCCGCTGGGGCACGCGGCTGCATGACCAGTTTCTGCTGCCGGCCTTTGTCGAACAGGACTTTGAAAAGGTGGTGCGGCATCTCAATCAGGCTGGCTATCCGATGCGGTTTGACTGGTTTGCGCCACACTTTGAATTCCGCTTTCCCGTCTATGGCCGCGTGATCTACGACGGCGTGGAGATCGAGCTGCGGCAGGCGATTGAGCCGTGGTACGTGCTTGGTGAAGAGCCGGGCGGCGGCGGCACCACGCGTTATGTCGATTCAAGCGTGGAGCGGCTGCAGGTGCGCGTGCGCAATCTGACAAAGGACCACTATGCGATCACCTGTAATGGCCGGCGGTTGCCGCTGATGCCGACGGGTGTGCATGGCGATTATGTGTGTGGTGTGCGTTATCGCGCCTGGCAGCCGGCGCGCTGTTTACACCCGACGATCGGGGTGCATACGCCGCTGCACTTTGACCTGCTCGATCAGGCTTCGCGGCTATCACTGGGCGGATGTATCTACTATGTGGGTCACCCGGGAGGTCGCAACTATGAGACCTTCCCGGTGAATTCCAATGAGGCGCAGGCGCGGCGTTCGGCCCGCTTTGCCGAGTATGGCGGTACGACGGGTTGGATGCAGATCCCCGAGGTGGAGATTAACGCCGAGTTCCCGACAACGCTGGACCTTAGGCGCGCACCTTATCGTAGTCGAAGCGTTCGTTGACGAGGTGGAACTTCGGTTCCCCGTCCTTCTGCAAGTAGTAAGTGTTGAGCGGAGTGCGCGTGAGCTGGCTGAGCTTGCGCGGCTCCGGCTTGCCGTCCACCCACTCGAAGATCTCGATGTCCCAGGGGTTAAACGAGCTCATCAGGCCGCGCTCCTTCGCAATGCGGAAGAGGTTGACGTTGCCGGGCTCGTGGCCGCCAAGGTACATGCCGATCAGGTCGAGCGTGAGGCGATCCTTGCCGAACATCAGCAGGTTGGTGAGGTGATCATTGCCGATGCCAAACCCGTCGCCATCGCGGCCGTAGATGCCTTCGATGATGTTGAGGCCGGGGTTGAGCGTCTGGTAGTTGTCGCAAGTCTTGTGAGCCCAGATCTCCTGGGCGATCGGACTCAGATCGGCCTTTGAATCGTAGCGCGAATAGCCGATCTTGCGGTGGTTTTCGAAATAGCGATTGACGCGCGCCTCGACATCGGAGTGGATGTCCTTCTTCATGAAGTCGGGCACGCCGGTGACCATGCGCCAGCCGGGGCAGAATCGCACAAAGGGCTTGACGACAAGGCCCTGGAGATTCTTGGTGGACAGCGTCATGCACATGCCATGGCTCTTCCACTTGGCGATGTTGAGCAGCCAGGTGTCGGGCTCATTGACGGGCGCAAAGTGGGGGATACGCGTGTAGACGACCGGATCGTGCACCTTGGTCCAGGTCATCTCGTAGCTGTCGCGGAAGTTGCGCTCACGCCGCTCGGGCTCGTTCATCTCAACGCCATGGCGCTCGTTGATATCGATCAGGCCGCGGTAATTCCAGGTATGAAAGCCGTTGGCCTCAAGGAAGTGCATCTTTCTGACGCCCAGTTCCTTGATGCCCATCACCACGCCTTCGTAGAACTCGGCATCGGTGCCCGTGCCCCAGTTGTCGATGTCGGGGCGCTTGTTGCGCACGCTCGTAAAGTTGGGCTTGAGGATGACACGGTGATTCACCGGTACACCGGCCTGGTCCACGGGACGCAGCAGATCGCGCACAAGCTGGATGCCCTCGCGCGTCTTGCCAGCGGCGTCGGTCTTGGAGGCGACTTTGGTGCGCTTGATGAAGACGGCCTTGGGGTGAGCTTCAACAAAAGGATGAACGGCAAATTGCGACTTGGGAATCGGCGCGCCCGGGAGTTGGAACGGTAGAGCGCTGGCGGCAGCGCCCATTTGCAGGAGGTGGCGGCGGGTGATATCCATTAGCTTTCCTTTAGTTAAAGAATCGCACGGTGGCGACTCGGTCCAGATTGGCGATGAAGATTTCAGTCGAGGGGCCGCGCTTGGCCACCTTCAGCGCCTCGGGCGGCGCCTCCGGGTGCAACAATTGCGCCTTGGTGTAATGTCCCTGGATGTGCGCCTGCACATCTTCCCGAATGGAGTTGCCGTAGGAGATCACATTCAAAATGGCTTCGTTTGTTCCGGCCGCCTGGCTGGCCCAGGGGATGACGGCGGGGGCATTCCACAGGCGGGTGGCGCGCCGGCGCTGGGTAATCAAATCAATTACATCCAGCGCGAACTCGCTGGGGTCGATGACGCGCCGGTTGTAGGCGACGATCGTGCCCTGGCCATAGCTGTAGAACTTGCGATCGGCTTCTTCACGAGTGAGACGAGCCTGGACGCCGATTGGCTGGTCGATGACGAGGATCGCGCCCGCTTCAGCAATGTCGTAACACTGGCGGGGCATCTGTTTGAGACTGGCGGCAACAAGCGCGGCACAACCAGGGTTGGCGGGCAGGGGCTTGGCGGCATTCCACAGCAGGGGGCTGACGCCACGGCGGTGGAGCAGGTTGGACAATTCACGCGTCGGCATGCCCGGCTCGACGAGCGCGATTACCTGGGGCAAGGGCGTGTTGCCCATCAGGCGGGCATTCTGGTCAAGCCAGTCCCGGGTGCGCTTTAGCTTGCCCCAGGCTTCAAGCGCCTTGGGGTCGCCCGCAATCAGCTTCTCGCGATAACGGGCGGGCAGATCGAGCACAATGTTTCCACCGGCAACCCGGGCTTCCACCAGGGCGAGTTCGACGGTGCCGAACGGAACCTCGACATCAGACTTGACACCCGCTTTCTCGTCGGCCTTATAGGCAAGAATCGCGGGGCGATCGGGGTAAACGGCGCGGTAGTAGGCGATGAGGTGGCCGTTAGAATCCACCCACGGCTCGGCGCTGGCGCTGGCGGCCTCGTTATCGCGGGCGATGCGCGCGCCTGGGCGGCGAATGCCCGGCCACAAGCCGTCAGTGATTACGGGACCGAGATCAGCGTCGCGCACCTGCGTAAAGCCGGCTTCGCGAAGCACGGGCGAGTCTGCTGCGTTTACGATCCGGGTGGGGTTAAGACGCTTGAGGAGCGGGATGTGCGCCGGGGCGGCAGATTCCCATCGCAGCAACAAATCAATTTCACTACTCGCCATCACAATATTCTATGGCTTCAAGGGCTGCTGGATCGAATTGCTTTTACTACTATGAATGAAAAGGAAACGAAACCGAAACTTTGGAATTAAAGGCTCCAGTCGAGCACGACCAACGCAAGCAAGCGTGGGACTACCAGTCGAACCCCGCCTTCTGGGATGAATTCCAGGATGCCAAGGGGGTCACGCGGGCGCACTGGGCGCGGTTTCAGGAATGTCTGCAAACGATGGGCGGCGGAGAGTTTGAACGCCGCTGGCAAGCCGCGCAGCAGATCATTCGCAACAACGCAGTTACCTATAACGTGTACGGTGATGCCGCCGGCGCGGAACGCTTGTGGCCGCTCGACCCGGTACCGCTGATTCTCGGTGAGGAGGAATGGGCGACGCTGGAGCGCGGTATCGGCCAGCGGGCGACCCTGCTCAACGCGATTCTCAATGACTGCTATGGCTCACAAAAGCTGATCCATGGCGGCCATCTGCCTCCAGAGCTGGTTTTGGCCAATCCCAACTTTCTGCGGCCGTGCCACGGGTTTCCGGTAAGGGGTGATGTTCGGCTGCACTTTTATGCGGTCGATCTGGCGCGGTCGAGCACAGGGCAGTGGTGGGTGGTGGCGGACCGGGCACAAGTGCCCTCAGGGGGCGGCTACGCGCTGGAGAACCGGCTGGTGATGTCGCGCACTTTGCCGAACTTCTTCAACCAGCACTCGGTGCGCCCGCTGAATCACTTCTTCGCCGAGCGTCGCCATGGCCTTGCCAGCGTTGCCCCGGGCAATCGCCGCATGGTGCTGCTGACACCGGGGCCGTATAACGAGACTTACTTCGAGCATTCGTTTCTTGCCAAAACGCTCGCGATCCGGCTGGTGGAAGGGCCAGACCTCACCGTGCGCGATCACAAGGTTTACCTGAAGACACTTGAAGGCCTTGAGCAGGTTGACCTGATTTTGCGGCGGCAGGACGACAACTTCTGCGACCCGCTCGAGCTCAAGGGTGATTCGCTGCTCGGGGTGCCGGGGCTGCTGGGGGCGGTGCGCGCGGGAAATGTGACGATCGCCAACGCTCTGGGCAGCGGCCTGATCGAGACACCGGCGCATATGGCGTTTCTGCCGGGCTTGTGTCAGAAACTGCTGGCCGAACCACTCGTGTTGCCATCGGTGGCGACGTGGTGGTGTGGCCAGAAACTCGAGCGGCAGTATGTGCTCGACCATTTGAAAGAACTGGTGATCAAGCCGACCTTCCCGCGCTTTGGCCTGGTGCCGGTGTTTGGCGCCGACCTCGACGCCAAAGGCCTCGAAGAGCTCAAGCGCAAGATCGAAGCCCGACCGGAATTCTATGTGGCCCAGGAAACCGTGGCGCTTTCGACCTCACCGGTATGGAAGGACGAACAGTTGCAGCCACGCCACATCATGCTGCGCGCGTTTGCCTGCTGGGACGGACAAAAGTATGCGGTAATGCCGGGGGGACTGGCGCGGGTGGCTCAATCCTCCACCTCGCAAATCGTCACGATGCAGCGTGGCGGGGTGAGCAAAGACACCTGGGTACTTGGCCGGCCGGAGATGTCGCACTTCGCCTCGATCAGCAGCAATGCCGACGACCTCGACGCGGCGCCGCCAATGATCTCAAGCGACTTGCCCAGCAGGGTGGCGGACAACCTGTTCTGGTTGGGACGCTATGCCGAGCGGGTGGAATCGATGATCCGCACCTTTCGCACGGTGTTGCCAGTGCTGGCGGGAGAAGAGGACGCCTTTCACAACATTTCCCTGCCCTCGGTGCTCAAGCTCCTGGTGGGATACGGTTATCTGCCAGAAGGCACATTACGCGCTTCGATTGGCGAACAACTGCATCAGGTGGAAACCATGCTGACCGGCATGATCCATGACCCGGCGGGCATGTCGAGCCTCGGCTTCAACCTCAAACAGATGCGCCACGCGGCATGGCCGCTCAAGGAACGGCTTTCCACCGACACCTGGCGAGTGCTGCAACAAATCGAGATGGAAGCTTCGCAGCCGGCGCGCCCCTATCTGAGCAAGCGCCCGGCGACGCTGCAGCTGCACCTGGATCAGACGATCACGCTGCTGTCCGCCTTTGCCGGCTTGCTGTCAGACAGCACCACTCGCGGGCATGGCTGGCGGTTTCTCGAGATCGGCCGACGGCTGGAGCGCGGGCTGCTGACCATGGATCTGCTGCGCAATGGCCTCTGCCCTGGGCCAGCACTGGCCGATGACATGGACCTCGTGCTGATGGTGGCCGACAGCTCGATTACCTACCGCACGCGCTACCTGACGGCGCTGCGGACGCAGTACGTCCTCGAATTACTTTTATTCGACGAAACAAATCCACGCTCGGTGGCCTACCAGTTGGCCCACCTTGCCGAGCTATGCGACAAGCTGCCACACAAGGACGGCCCAGCCAGTTGGAGCCTCGAGAAGCGCCTGGCGCTGCGGCCGCTGGCGGCGGTTCGTTTGTCGAGCGCTGAGGAGCTGACGCAAGGCGAGGCCCTCGAGAAGTTTCTCGATCAACTGCGCGACGACCTCTATGACCTCTCCGAAGCATTGACGGGCCGCTATCTGAGCCATGTCATGCCGTCCCGACTGGTATCCGCCTGATGATCTATCGCGCGCGCCACACCACCACCTACACCTACGAAAGCCCGGTGTCCCATTGCCTGAGCGAGGCGCGACTGACCCCGCGCATTACCCCCGGTCAGCGTCTGCTCGACTGGAATCTCGAGGTATCGCCGAAGCCGTCGGCGATCACCTCGCGCAAGGATTACTTCGGCAACGACGTCAGCTCGTTCTCGGTGCTTGAGCCGCATGACCGCTTTGCGGTGACGGCGACCAGCCTGGTTGAAATCCTGCCGGCAACGGCGGGATTGCTGCTCGGACCATCGTGGGAAGAAGCCCGAGCCCAACTCGCGCACCCACAATCCGAAGAATTGCTGCAGGCCTCGGAGTTCCGCTGGGAAAGCCCCTTTGTGCCCGCCCTCGATGCGCTGGCGGATTATGCGAGCACCGAGCTTCGTCCCAACCGGCCACTACTCGAAGCCGCGCAGGCCCTGATGCAGAAGATCTTCCGCGAGTTTACCTACCGGCCAGCCTCGACCTCGATTGAGACGCCTTTGGCGGAGGTGGCTGCTTCGCGAGCAGGCGTATGTCAGGATTTCTCGCACGTCATGATCGGGGCGCTGCGGGCGCATGGATTGGCGGCGCGGTATGTGAGCGGCTATCTGCGAGGGGATGCGGATTTTCAGGGAGCCCAGGCGTCCCACGCCTGGGTGTCAGTATTCATCCCTGATTTGGGGTGGATCGACTTCGACCCGACCAATAATGTGATGCCCGCACAGGGGCATTTGACGATTGCCTGGGGGCGGGATTTTGGCGATGTCACCCCGGTAAAGGGCATCACCATTGGTGGCGGCAAGCATACCCTTGAGGTAGCGGTACACGTTGTGCGGGACACAACCAATTAAGCTTGAATTCAAAGAATAAAGCGAATTTTCAAGTTCAAATCTTTGAACTTATGCTTCCGCAGCCAAGCCAAGGCGTACTTCTAAAATCAAATACTTAGAAGACATTTAATGAAGCAAAAATCTTGCAAGTATTCGGCATTTTCTGTACGATAAGAAAACTTTTGTGATCCAAGGTTGTATCGATCACTACTGCCGGATCATTCGTCTTGTCACAAATCGATATCAGTGCCATAGAAGATGAGATTGCCCGTCAGGCATTCTTTATCGTCGCCATAGGCTCGTCTGCCGGTGGGCTGGAAGCGCTGCGCTCCCTTTTTCAACATTTGCCCGTCAACCACGGCTTTACCTACGTGGTGGCTCAGCATCTCGCCCCCCAGCACAGCAGCATGTTGACCGACCTGCTCGCGCGGGAAACTCTCCTCAAGGTATCGCAACTTGACGACGACGTCCTGATGGAGCCAGGCGTGATCTACATCACGGCGCCCAATCACGATGTGACCTATCGCGATGGCTGGCTGCGGCTGCAGCCACCGAGCGCACGTGGCCCCAAGCCGAGTGTGGATACGCTGCTGGTTTCGCTGGCCGACGAAGTGCCGAAGCGAACCATCGGGGTAATATTGTCAGGCAGCGGGTCTGACGGGGCGGCAGGCGTACGCCAGCTCAAGGCCGCCGGAGGCGTGGTGCTGGCCCAGGATCCGCAACTGGCCAAATACGCCAGCATGCCGCAGAGTGCAATCGCCACCGGATGCGTGGATCGCGTCTTGCCAGCCGAACACATCGGCCCGTTCATTCAGAAACTGCGCGAGAGTGATGCCCAACTAGTGCTCGAGACGGGGCCGCGCCGGCGCGTCACCCAGATCGACAAAGTGCTCGAGAAGGTCATGATCGCCACGAACGTGGATTTTCGCGGCTACAAGATCAACACGCTCACGCGGCGGATCAACCAGCGTATGGTGGCAACCGACTGCGCGACGATCCAGGATTATCTGGTGTTGCTCGACAACAGCCATGAAGAGATCCGGATGCTGGCGCATAACTGCCTCGTGTCGGTGACCAGCTTCTTTCGCGAATCCAGCTACTTCGATTCCCTGGCCAACATCATCCGACAACGGGTGATCCCTGACGTGCAGGACCCGTTTCGCGTTTGGGTACCCGGATGCGCCACGGGTGAAGAGGCTTACTCGCTGGCAATTCTGTTGACGGATCTGCTGCCCTTGCGCCGGGTACAGATCTTTGGCACCGACCTTGATGAGCAGGCCATCGCATATGCCCGCCGGGCCTGGTATCCGGCACATCAGGTGCGATCCATTCCGGACAACTACCTGCGCACCTACATGATTGAAAGCGCCGATGGCAATCAAATCGAGCGACGCATTCGCGACCGCGTTGTGTTCGCCCGTCATGACCTGCTGCGCGATCCACTGTTCTTGAATCTCGACCTCATCTCCTGCCGCAATCTGCTGATCTACTTCAAGCCGGCGGTGCAGGTGGAGGTGATGCGCAAATTTCATCAAGCCTTGAAGACGGGAGGACTGTTGTTTGTGGGACGCTCTGAGAATGCCGACGGGGAGATGTTTGATGCCGCGGATCGCAGGGCGCGTATCTACATCAACAAGCCAATGCTCGAATCAGACCGCCGCTGGACCGGTGGGCGTGACTGGGGCGTGTGGGAATCCCCCGCGCCGCGCGGCGAACAGGCCTCACAACCCGAACTGGCGCCCCTGCCTTCCTTGCTGGTCGATTACTTCGCGCCACCTTCGGTGATCGTCGATGAATCGTTCCGGATCGTCGAAAGCCATGGCAACATCGGGCGCTTCTTGCGGCTGCAACCCGGCAAGCCGCAGTTCACCTTGTTGGGCATGGTGCCCAAGGCGATCATGGGGTCGTTGCGGGCCCAACTGCAGCGCTGCATTCGCTCGAGCGCACTCAGCAAGGGCATTCCGCGGCGGATGGAGGTAGAAGGCAAGGAAGTACAGCTGCAGCTGAATGTTTACCCGGTGGAGCGCGGACAAGCAAAGCTCTACATGGTTTGCTTTATCGAGAGCGAGGTCCGGCCACAATCCTCGCTGGTTGTGCATCCCGATAGCGAGGAGCAGATCCGCGAGCTCGAGCGCGAACTGGCGTCAACCCGCGAGAGTCTGCAGGCGGTGGTCGAAGAACTTGAGACCTCCAACGAAGAGCTGCAGGCGCTGAACGAAGAGCTGCAATCTTCGAATGAAGAGCTGCAGGCCTCGAACGAAGAATTGCAGTCATCCAACGAAGAACTGCAGTCAACCAATGAAGAGCTGCTCACTGTCAACGAAGAGCTGGAGCACAAGTCGATCGAGCTTTGCTTTTCAATCGAAGACCTCGAGAACATTCAGAACAGCCTCGAGGCCGCGCTATTCATCACCGATGCCCGGGGACATTTCCGACATATTAACGAGGACGCCCGTCGGCTCTTCCATCTGACGCAAGAACACGTCAATGGCCCGCTGACCATTCCTACGGAGCCAGCCTTGACCGTGCGCGTGGCCGCGACGATCCAGAAGGTTCTGGCCGACAGCAAGCAATCGGAATTCGCCACCACGATCGACGGGCGAAGCTTCCGCGTTCGGGTGCAGCCGTACGTCGGCATGCACAAGGTGACCAAGGGCGCCCTCATTGTCTTCCAGGATGTGACGCATTACGTACAGGTGGAAGACCGTTTGCGCCGCAGCGAGGCGCGCCTGATGCTGCTGAGCAGCCGGCAGGAAGCAACGCTCAATGCCTTGTCCGCCCAGGTGGCCATGCTCGATGGGCGCGGCACCATCATGGCCGTCAACAATACGTGGAAGGACTTCTCCCGCGCCAGCTCGCATACAGAGCGGCGGCATGGCGTGGGCAGCAGCTACCTCGAGGTGTGCCGCCGGTTCTTCAACTTCGACCCGGCAACAGCACGTGAATTGTCCGAGGCGATCACCGAAGTGATCTCGGGCACCCGCCAGTCAGCCATTCTTAAATACCACTGCACCGTTGGCGAACAGCAGCACTGGTTTGAAATCATTCTCACCGGCATTCGCGACAGTAAGAGCCGTGGCGCCGTCGCGATGCACCAGGACATCACCGACCTGATGCAAATGTCGGAGAAGATCAGCTTGCAGGTGGCCGCTTTGCAATCCACCGCTAACGCCATCTTCATCGCCGACATCAACGGGCGGGTCGACTGGGTAAATGCGGCGTTTGAAACGATCACCGGGTTCTCGAGTGAGGACGTCGCCGGCCAATCGCCCAAGGTGATTTCGCCTCCTGGCATGGGCGACGGCTTTGAGAGCATCTTCCGTCAGGTACAGGCCACGGGCCGGCCGTGGAAGGGTGAGCAGGATCTGATTCGCAAGAATGGCGAGTTGCTGACCATCCGCCTGACCGTGACACCAATCCTGTCGGCGGCGGGCGAGATGTCTCACTTCATCGTGACGTTTGAGGACACGACGGATTACAAGCGCGCTCAGGCCCAGATGCTGTTTCTTGCCGAGCACGACCAGTTGACGAATCTCTGGAATCGCAAGAGCTTTGTCCGTTTCCTCGAGAATGCGATCGTGGCAAACACGGCCGCCAATGGTCGTATCGCGGTGATGTTCCTCGACCTCGATCGATTCAAGGACACCAACGATACGCTGGGCCATCTGGTGGGCGACCGCATGCTCATTGAAATCGCGCAGCGGCTGCGCTCCAACATCGAGGCCCCGGACAACCTCGCGCGCTTTGGTGGCGATGAGTTTGTGCTGTACCTCGAGAATGCTGACGACAAGGAACGCATCGATCACGCCGTCAATCGCCTGCTGCACAGCTTCACGCGGCCGATCGAAGTGGATGGGCGCTCCATTTACGTGACGGCGAGTGTTGGCATCACGATCTTCCCTGATGATGGGACGACGGCCGAAGTGCTGCTGCGCAATGCCGACCTCGCCATGTACCGCGCCAAGGCCGAGGGCCGCCGCGGTTATCGCTACTACGATCAGATGCTCGAGGCCGAGATCAACGAGCGCGTTTCGATCGAAGGCGACCTCGCGCGCGCCATTGCCCGCAAAGATCTGTGGATCGCCTTCCAGCCACAGGTGGACCTGCGCACCAACGAAGTAGTGGGCGCCGAGAGCCTGCTGCGCTGGAAGACCGGTACAGATCGCAATGTGCCGATCAGCAGGGCGATCGCCATCGCCGAGGAATCGGGCCTGATTCTTTCGATCGGCGAATGGGTGATGCGAGAGTCGATCCAGCAACTCAAGCAGTGGAAGCTCGGAGGCCAGAATCTTCGCATCTCGGTCAATCTGTCGGCCGTGCAGTTCCACCAGCAAGACGTGTTTGGCATGGTGATGCAGCTGTTGCGGCAGTATGACCTGCCGCCGTCGAGCCTCAAGGTGGAAATCACCGAAACGGTGCTGCTTAATCGCTCGGCGCGCGTGCGTGAGACGCTGCACGCACTGCATGGCGCGGGCGTGGGCCTGGTGCTTGATGATTTTGGCACCGGCTATTCATCCCTCACCTACCTGCAGGAGTTTCCGATCGAATCGGTGAAGATCGATACGTCGTTCCTGCGGGGCATCGGCCAGAACAGCAATGACGAGGCGATCGTGCGCGGCATCATTCGCCTGGCTCATTCGCTGGGGCAGCGCGTGGTGGCCGAAGGTGTCGAGACGCAGAATCAGCTCGACTTCCTGCGCGAGTTTGACTGTGATTTTGCGCAGGGCTTCCTGTTCGGACACCCGCTGATGGCGGCTGAGTTTGATCGCAAGCTGGGTCGCGCCGCCGGGGCGTAGTTAATCGATCGTTGCCTTGAGGATTTCGAGACGCCGCTTGGGTGTTTCGCCGTCTACTTCTTCCTTCTCAAACGCCTCGAGCACCTCGAGACCTTCGACGATGCGGCCAAAAGCAGCATATTGCTTGTCGAGATGAGGCGAGGTGGCGAGTACAAAGAAGAAAGATGTCGAGGCGGAGTTGGGATCCTCGCCACGCGCCATCGACAAGATGCCGCGGACATGCTTGACGTCACTGCTGAACTCCCCTGGGATCGATCGCACCCAGCGATCCGCCGCGTGTGCCTGCTCCCCGTTGCGATAGCCTTCACTGCCGCCCTGCACCACAAAGCCCTTCGCAATGCGGTGGAAGCCCTGGCCGTTGTACCATCCTGACTCAACCAGCTTGAGAAAGTTGCGCACCGTCTCAAGGCCCCACTCCGGATGCACCTCGGCACGGATCACCCCAAGTGTGGTTTCGATGCGGACCGTCTTCTTCATTTGCTCGGCGGTGGCCTTGAGAAAAGGCTCTACCTTCTTTGGCTCAATCCGTGTAGCCGTGATGCGAAGCGGCTTTTCGGCCAGGCCCTCGGCGTTGGCCGGGATCTGCGAGATTCGGGCCAGCACGTCAAAGCCTTCGGTGACCTTGCCAAAGGAGGAATACTTGCCGTCGAGCGAGGGCTGCGGCGCAAGGCAGATGAAGAATTGCGCCCCGTCGCTGTCGGGCGTGTTCGGAATACTGACGGTGGAGACGATGCCATGCTCGTGCTTGAGATCGCTGAACTCCGCCTTCTGCAGCTTCAGCCCACCAGTGCCGTATAGCGTTTTGGGCGTTTTGGGATCCTTGAGCAAAGGGTCGCCGCCCTGCACCAGCGCATTAGCGTACACGCGGTGGAATCCGCT
>CAZBTA010000081.1:0-19817 GCA_964494515.1 uncultured Bryobacter sp. | reverse complement strand
AACCCGTCACCGAAAAGAGCGCCGAAGCAACAGCGTAAATTGGAGGAATGCGTTTCCTCCTGCTGCTGGCGATCGCCCTGAGTGCGTTTGGCCAAACGAAGAAGCTGGTGGTGATCTCGGTCGATGGCCTTGATCACCGCTACCTCCGCGATGCCGACAAGCTGGGTCTGAAGATCCCCAACATCCGCCGCCTGATGCGCGAAGGTGAGTTCACCGGCGGGCTCATTGGCGCCGTACCCACGGTGACCTGGCCATCACACACCACGCTGATCACCGGTGTGGCCCCGCGTGAGCACGGCATCCTCAACAACCGTCGTGCGCCGCGCGATACCGGCGACTACTACTGGTTTGCCAACATGCTGAAGGTGAAGACGCTGTGGCATGCCACACGCAAGGCGGGGCTCAAGTCCGCGGCGATCACCTGGCCGGTTACCGTCAACGCGGATATCGATTTCAACCTGCCCGAGTACTTCCGTGGCCGCAATGGCGGCAGCATGGATTACATCTCGATCTTTGAGACGGCAACGCCGGGTCTGGTCGAGAGCATTGAGAAGTTTGACCCGAGCTTTCGTCAGCAATGGGTGGACGATCGCACGCGCAAGGTGGCCACGGTTTACCTGTTGCGCGAGCGGCGGCCAGATCTGATCCTGCTGCACTTTGTCGACCTCGATGCCGTGGCGCATGAACACGGGCCTTACACCGCGGAGGCGAATCACACGCTCGAAGTGACCGATGGTTACATTGGCGAGATCCTTGCGGCGGCCGGCCAGGATGCGGTGATCGCCGTGGTGGGGGATCACGGGTTTGAGCGAGTAGATCGCGAGTTGAACCTCGCCGTGTTTGCCGCGGGGATGGACGTCGAAGTGGTGGGTGGGCTGCTTGCCACAAAGGATGCCGCCGTGGCGGCAAAGCTGCGTGCCTCGGGCAAGCTGGGCCGCGAGGTGCCAGCGGCGGAGGTGGCAAAGTTCATACCGGGTGCAAAGTATGCGGCGGCGTTTGAGCCGAAGCGCAACGAAGGCTTTGGGCGCCAACCGGGCGGCGAGCTGTACTTGCCCCCGCACGAGAAAGGCAATCACGGCTGGTGGCCGGGGCTGAGCGATTACCGCGCGGCGATGGTGCTGTGGGGACCAGGCGTCAAAGCTGGCCAGACACCCGCGATTCCAATGGAAACTGTGGCCGCCCGCTTTGCCGCGATTCTGGGCGTGCGCCTCGAACGCTAAACTCAAAGATAATGCGTACTCCATTGATGGCCGCGAACTGGAAGATGTTCAAGACGCCGGCCGAGACGACTGCTTTTTTTGATGCTTTTCTGCCGCTGGTGAAGGACGCGAGCAACTGCGAGATCGCGGTGTGCGCGCCGTTCATCGACCTCACCACGGCCGTTGCCGCCACGCAGGGTTCGAATGTCGCCATTGGCGGGCAGAACCTGTACTGGGCCAAGGAAGGCGCGTTCACCGGTGAGATCTCCGGCCCGATGCTGAAGGCGATTGGCTGCACGTGGGTGATCGTGGGTCACTCCGAGCGCCGCCAGTATTTTGGTGAAACCGACGAGACCGTGCTCAAGCGCACGAAGGCCGCGATTGAAGCGGGCTTGAAGGTGATCGTCTGCGTGGGCGAAACGCTGAGCGAGCGCGAAGCCGGCGAGACGGAAGCAGTCCTGGCCAAGCAGTTTGAAGGCGGCATTGCCGGCCTGACGGCGGAAGAGTTTGCCCAGATCGTGATCGCGTATGAACCCGTGTGGGCCATTGGCACGGGCAAGACGGCCACCCCCGAGATGGCGGCCGACGCGCACAAGGCGATCCGCAAGCTGGCCTCGACGAAGTTTGACGGCGCGAGCCTGCGCATCCTCTACGGCGGCTCGGTGAAGCCTGACAACGTGGCTTCGCTGATGTCGCAGGAAGACATCGATGGCGCGCTGGTGGGCGGGGCGAGCCTCGACCCGGCGAGCTTCTCGAAGATCGTCAACTTCTAGTTATTTCGCCTCGCGAGTGGCCTTCATCTGACGGCCGCCCTGATCGAGAATCAAGCCGGTCACCTTGCCGTTCTCCCTTTGAATGCGCAGCGTGGCCGGCATTACTTTTGGGAACAGCACGTCCTTCTCTTCGACGTAAACCGGAATCACGCCCTGGCCAGTAGCCTGCGTAACAAGCTGCTTGCCTTCGCGACGGATCTCGAGCGCGAACGTTGGCGCAAAGCGGTAGGTGCCGACGTACTCATCGAGCGTGGCCGTATCGAGCTCGATCTCCTTGCGCTCACGCGGCAACTCCACCGTCTCGCCCTTGAGAAGACGCAGTAGCCCGGTGCGAATTTCGCCCGCCTTCGAGTCTTCAAAGTTGGCCAGCACGGCGATCACAATGCCGTCCTGCGGGATGCGGTGCAACTGTGTGGAGAAGCCGTCGATGCCGCCGCTGTGCGAGATCACCTGCTTGTCGCCGTCCTTGCCGACGATGACGCCATAGCCGTAGTTGGCCTTCTCGGGCGTTTGCATCTTGTTCAGGCTCGACTGCGAGAGCACCTTGCCATCAACAAGCGCGCGATCCCAGGCAAGCAGGTCTTCCACCGTGGAGATCATGCCACCGGCAACGTTGGGGAAGCGCATATCGATGAATTCGGCATTGCGCAACTTGCCACCATCACTGACATAACCGCTGGCACGGCGCGGAATGAGCGCGGTATTGGCGTCAGCGCGCGTGTTCTTCATGCCGGCGGGGGCAAAGATCTGCGTGGCAAGAAACGTTTCCCACGGCTGCCCGGCGGCCTTCTCAATGATCTGGCCCAGGATAATGTAGCCCGAGTTGGAATACGCGAAACGCGTGCCAGGGTCGAACTCGAGCGGCCGATCCTTGACGGCGTTGTATTGCTCGTCGTACTTGGTGGGCAGGAACTTGATGCGCTTGTATTCGGGGATAGCCGTGACGTTGGGGATGCCAGAGGTATGCGTCAGCAGATGATGGATCGTGATCGGCTTCCAAGTCTCGGGGCAGGCGGGAAGATAGTCGCAAGCCTTGTCAGTGACCTTGAGCTTGCCCATCTCTTCGAGCTTCAGGATCGCCGCGGCGCCGAACTGTTTGGTGATGCTGCCAAGGCGAAAGCGGGTATCGACAGTGTTCGGCACGCCCCACTCGTAATTGGCCATGCCGTAGGCTTTGGTGAAGACGGGTTTGCCTTCTTTGGCGACGAGGACAGCACCGGAGAATTGGTTGAGCTTGACGTAGGCGCTAACCAACTCATCAGCGCGCGTGGCGAGGTCCTGCGCGAACGTCGTCGCGGCCAACGCCAGAATCAGAATCGTTTGACGAATACCCATATGCTCCAGCACACTCCTATGGCGCTCAGCGCCCAAAGTAGTTTACGCAGATGCGCTGCTGGAATGTTCCGCGAAAAATGACTGGCCAACTGGCTCACAACAAATGCGGCGGCCAGATTGCCGAGGCCGAACGGTACCGCACCCGGGCCAGATGGGCGCGCCAGCACGGCGAGCGAAGCGCCTTCGAGGGCGCCGATGGCCGCGGCGATCAGCCATTTGCCCTTGGCGTCGGCAAAGAATAACGTCTCAACGGCGACATAGGTGAGCGAGATTGCCGTGGCGAGCTCAAAGAAGCCGGGCACGGCGTAAAACTTGTCTGGCAGCACGATCAAAAACGCCGCCACGCCGCCCACCAGATAAGCGGCCGGGCGAGTGATCACGAGCAGCAGCAACAGCAGGATCGGCTGATAGAGCAACTGCGAGATACCCATACGTGAAGAGCGCCACCAGAGCTCCGCCTTGCCCACTTCGTGAAAGTCGATCTCGCCCGTCTCAAACGTACGATCAAAGACCGCCTGCCGCACGGTTTCGCCACGAGTGAGGCGCATGATGTGCACGTGATTCGGCACGGTGACGCGCGCGAGCGTTACCTGTGAGGCGAGTTTCTCGCCCGGCGGCTGGCTGAATCGATACGCGATATCACAGACCAGCTCCTGATCCACCGTTGCGCAACTGGCGGATTGCGGTGTCGCCCCGGTGAACTGGATCGCGCCGGTGAGAGCGGTGTGGGCAATGTTCTCGGCCTCGTACTTGGGGATGCGCAGTTGGAGCTTGAGTTGCTGGCCGGTGAGCGTGCCGCTGGTTGTGGAAACGCTGATGGAATGCGCCTGCGCCGCGATGGTGAACACGAGCATCGCGCTGAAGAGAGTGACCCGCCGCGCGAAGTGGCGGTAGAGGACACGCAGGGTCGCCAGCGTCGGGATGGCAAGAAACACCCCACGCACCCCACCAATCATCTCGCCCGCCAGGATGCCAAGCAGCACGGCGATGGCGGGCAGCTCCACACCGCGCTTCATCACATACGGCGTCACCACGTAATCCTGAAACACGCGAAACACGAGGAAGAAAATGACAAGCCACCAGACGTGCGGATAGTGCGCATAAGCGGCTACGGCCAGCGTGATCAGGCTCGCGCCGATCCAGCCCAGGATGGGGATGATCTCAAGCGCGGCGGCCAGCGTGGCCAGCAGCACCGCATAAGGCAGCCCCACCAGATGGAAGAACACGAGGAAAACAAGCAGCACCGTTAACGACTGCAAGAACAGCGCCCGCACGTAGCTCGACACCAGGCGGCGCAAGTCTGTCATCAGCGCCGTCACCCAAATCTGGTGGCCACCGCGCGCCGCCAATTGCACGATGGCGTTGCGGTAGCCGGGCCCGTCCAGCAGGATGAAGAAGGCAAACACGGGCGCAAGCAACAACAGTGTCGCGTTGCCGATCGAGCCGACGACAGTCTCAACAGCGGAACGCGAGAAGCCGAGGCCAAACTGGCGGATCTGTTCGCGGAATGGTTCGAGCTGGCTGGGCAGTGGCACCTCAGTAGCGGTGGTGGGGTCCTGATCAAGCGTGGGCATTTGCTGGATGAGCAGGGTCGACTCGGCAAGCACCGTTTGCCCCAGCAGCATCAGGCCGAGAATGGAGACAACCGTAACGAGCAGGAAGGTAACAAAGACCGCCGTGCGATGCGACACGTTGCTCGGCGTGAGGCGGTAGATCGTAGCCGTCAGCGGCTCAAGCGTATAGGCAAAGAACAGGGAGATCAACAAAAGGAAGAACAACTCTCGCAGAAGGTACAGCATCGCCACCAGCAAAAAGAACGCAAGCACGGTGAGCAGGATCTGCAGCGTTTTGCGATCGAAGAGGGGCATGCAGTTCTTTATCTTACGCAATGGCGGGGTGGCGACTCTCTGAAATCTGAGATAAGATTCCGGGACCATGTTGCGAGTCATCTCCGTCTTGATGTTTTGCAGTCTCCTGCCGCTGGCGGCGCAGACCATTTCCGGTTCGATCTCAGGCACCGTTGCCGACTCGAGCGGGAACATTGTTCCAGGGGCAGCGGTAAAGCTCACCAGCGAGCGCACCGGTGAGGAACGTACGTCCACCACCAATGAGTCGGGCGACTTTGTCTTCCCCGCCCTGCAGCCCGGCAGCTATACGGTGGCAGTCGAGGTGGCGGGGTTCAAGCCTCTCAAGAAAACGGGTAACGCCCTGAGCGCCGCCGAGCGGCTCAGCGTTGGCACTTTGACGCTTACGATTGGCGCCGTGTCAGAATCCGTCACAATCGAAGCACAGGCGGTGACGGTGCAAACCAACTCCACCGAACACAGCGCGCTCATTGGCTCGAGACAGATCGAACAGGTCTCGATTCGTGGCCGCGACGTTGTCTCCATGTTGCGCATTCTGCCGGGCGTCTCACAGCAGACGGATACCGAGTTTCTCGGTGGCAGCTTTGGCACGCAATCGCCAAACATCCAGGGCACTCGCAGCAACTGGAACACGCTGCAGGTGGACGGCGTTACCGGCAACGATCTCGGCAGCCCCGGCACGTTCTCAAGCCCGATCAACATGGATGCGATCGGCGAAGTGAAAGTGCTGATGAACAACTACCAGGCCGAGTATGGCCGCAATGGCGCCAGCTCGATCAACATCGTCACCAAGTCGGGCTCGAAGGAGTTTCATGGCACGGCCTACTGGTTCAAGCGCCACGAGGGTTGGAACGCGAACGACTTCTTCAGCAATCGCAATGGCGTGCCCCGCAACATCTATCGCTACGCGACGCTGGGCGCCACGCTGGGCGGCCCGGTGCCGATTGCCCGCATGAAGGACAAGCTGTTCTTCTTCTACTCGTTTGAAAAGAGTTGGGTCAAAAACCCGCAGGCCGTGCGCCAGGTCACCGTACCGACCGCGCTCGAGCGCGTAGGCGATTACTCGCAAACCGTCGACCTCAGCAATCGCATCATCCCGATTCGCGATCCGCTGGGCAATGCGAACTTCCCGAACAACGTGATCCCCGCCAGCCGCCTCGACAGGAACGGCCAGGCGATGCTGAACATCTTTCCGTTGCCGAACATCACCAACCGCGCTCTGACGGGCGGCAACTTCAACTACCAGTTTCAGGAAGCCATCGAGCAGCCGCGCAATCAGCATCTGTTCCGCATCGATCTCAAGCCGACTTCGAAGGACTCGGTCAACTTCCGCGGCTCCACCTGGTTTGCCGATTCGATCGGCTATGCCGTCGCCGCCGGTTCATCCAACTGGGGCCTGATCAAGCAGAAGTACACGTTCACCGATGACGGCATCGTGATGAACTGGGCGCGCATCCTCAGCTCGCGCGCGGTGAATGAATTCACGTTCGGCGTGCGCCACTCGGTGGAAGACGGCCCGCCGCTCAATCAGGACGAGCTCAAGAACATGCTCCGCAGCCAGCGCGGGCTTGCTTCGCTCGGCCAGTTCTATCCGACCAACAATCCCCTCGGCATCATCCCGCAGGCCAGCTATGGCGGCGTGCCGAATGCGGCGGCGATCACCTACGATGGCCGCTTTCCGTTACGTGGCGCCGACACTGCGTTCAACATAAGCAACAACACGACGTACACCTGGGGCGCGCACACGTTCAAGGCCGGCATCGCCATCGAACGCGTGCGCAACTACGAAGGCGAGCAGGGCACCTACGGCGGCAGCTTCGCCTTTGGCCGTGACGCAAACAATCCGCTGGATTCAAACTACGCCTATTCAAACGCCGTGCTCGGCGTGTTCGCCAACTACAGCGAATCGCAATCGCGCCCGTCGAATGAAGGGCGCAAGTCCACCATGGGCTGGTTCGTACAGGACACCTGGAAGATCAGCCGCAGGCTGACGATGGATATCGGCCTGCGCTTTGTGTGGTTCAACCAGTGGTACCACAACCGCCAGCAGGCCTCGGCATGGGACTTCGCCCTCTTCAACGCCAGCCAGATCCCCACGCTATATGCGCCGGTTTCGACTCCGCAAGGCCGTCGCGCGGTGAACCCGCGCACGGGCGACATCCTGCCCGCCGTCTACATCGGCGCCTTTGTGCCGGGCACGGGCAATCCTTTCAATGGCGCCGTGGTGGCCAGCGACAAGAACTACCCACGCGGCTTCCGTGATCAGGCGCCGATCCTGTACGAGCCGCGCTTTGGTATCTCCTACGATCCCTTCGGTGATGGCAAGACCGCCATCCGCACCGGCTTCGGTATCTTCCACAACACGGTGGCGCCGGGTGTGCGCGGCTTCTCGCAGAATCCGCCCACGCAGCAGACCCCGACCGTTTACTACGGCACGCTTGCCTCTTACCTGAGCTCGACCGGCGTGCTGTTCCCCAACAACACCTCGACGTTTGAGCGCAAGGCCGTCACGCCCGCCATGTACAACTTCACCTTCGGCATCCAGCGCGACATCGGCCGCGGCACCGTGCTCGAAGTCACCTACGTGGGCAACGTGGGCCGCCACCTGCAGGTGAGCCGCAACATCAACACCGTGCCCTATGGCGCGCGTTACCTCGCGCAGAACGCCGATCCATCCAACCCCTCCACGCCGCTGCCGGACAATTTCTTCCGGCCGTTCCCGGGCTGGGGCAACATCACCTACAACGACTTCTCCTCGACGTCGAACTACAACTCGGGCCAGGTCACCGTCAATCGTCGCTTTGCCCGCGGCCTCTCGTTGAGCCTTGCTTACACGTATTCAAAGGCCATGGGCTACGCCAACTCCGACGGCGATGGCGTGGCGCAATATCGCGATCTGCGCGTGTGGAACTACGGCAAGCTTGGCTTTGACCAGACGCATATGATGGTGGCAAATTACATCTGGGATCTGCCGCGCGGCAGCCGGCTGATGCCGAATCGTGCCGGGCGCCTGATCCTCGACAACTGGCAGGTATCGGGCATTACAACCTTCGCCAGCGGCTTCCCGACAGGCGTGGGCTTTACCACGGTCGATACGGTGGACCTCAGCGGCGGCGGCGATGGCAATCGCATCAATGTCACTGGCAAGGCTCAGCTCGACTATGGCGATCGCACCTTCTCGCGCTTCTTCAATACCGCGGTGTTTGCGCGGCCGGCGCGCGGCGACTTTGGCAATGCTCCGAAGGATGTCTTCCGGCTGCCGGGCACGAACAACTGGGACATCAGCTTCTTCAAAAACATCCCGATGTTCAGCGAGAAGAAGAGCCTGCAGATCCGCTGGGAAATGTACAACACGTTCAACCACACGCAGTTCAGCGGTGTGGACACCACGGCTCGCTTTGATGCCAACGGCGCCCAGGTCAATACGCGCTTTGGCGAAGTGATCAGCACGCGTTCCCCGCGCCGCATGCAGGCGTCGTTGCGCTTCCGCTTCTAGCACTCGTCCCCTGAAAGCCAAACCGCCCGCCAGAGCAATCTCTGGCGGGCGGTTTTGTTTGAGATGAATCGCGCGGCTTAGGCGCCCTTCGACTTCAGCACGTCGACAAGTTCCTGCACGGCGGCAGCGCTCTTGTTGAGCTCGGCCTTCTCGCTGTCAGAGAGCTGCAGCTCATAGATCTGTTCGATGCCGGTCGAACCCAGCTTGCAGGGCACACCGACGAACAGGCCGTTGATGCCGTATTCGCCTTCGAGCAGTGCGGCGCAGGGCAGCACCTTCTTCTTGTCCTTGAGGATGCTCTCGACCATTTCGACGGCGGCGGCCGACGGGGCGTAGAACGCGCTGCCCGTCTTGAGCAGCTTGACGATCTCGGCGCCACCATCACGGGTGCGCTGCACGATCGCATCGATCTTTTCCTGCGGCAGCAGTTCGGTAAGCGGAATCCCGCTCACGCTGGTCAGGCGGGGCAGCGGCACCATCGTGTCGCCGTGACCACCCAGCACCATCGCCGTCACGTTTTCCATCGAGACATTGAGGGCTTCGGCGATGAACGTGCGGTAGCGGGCCGTATCGAGCACGCCGGCCATGCCGATGACGCGGTTCTTGGGGAACTTGCTGACCACGTGGGCCGTGTAGCACATGGCGTCAAGCGGGTTGGTGACCACCACGATGATCGCGTTCGGCGAATACTTCGCCACGCCTTCGGTCGCCGTCTTGACGATCTCGAAGTTGGCCATCAGAAGGTCATCGCGCGTCATGCCGGGCTTGCGCGGAAAACCAGCCGTAATCACGACCACGTCGGAATTGGCGGTGGGCGCATAATCGTTGGCGCCCGTGATGTTCACGTCGTAGCCTTCGATCGGGCCGCTTTCGAGAAGATCGAGCGCTTTGCCCTGCGGCACGCCCTCCATAATGTCGACGAGAACGACGTCGGCGAGTTCCTTGTTGGCGATCCGGAGGGCGCATGAGGCGCCGACATTACCGGCTCCGACTACTGTTACCTTTTTACGCATTGCTTCCTTTCAAATCAGGGGGTGAAACTATGAGTATATCTGTGGGCAAAGCAGCATTTCACTTCGCATACCACCCCCGCTACAATTTGCGGCTGGGCGATCACATTTTCCCCTCTGTCAAATTTGAGCGAATCCGGGAAGAACTCGAGCGCCGCGGGCTGCTCGACACCTCGCGCATCATCGAGCCGGCGCAGGCCACCCGCGAGCAATTGCTGCTCGTGCATTCCCCCAACTGGGTGAACGCTCTGCTCAACGGTACGATCACCTACGAGCAGATTCTGAAACTCGAGATCCCTTATTCGCGCCCCATGGTGGAGGGCTTTCTCTATCACGTCGGCGGATCGATCGAAGCAGCCCGGGCGGCTTTGCGCGACGGTGCGGCATTCAATATCGGCGGTGGCTTTCACCATGCCTATCCAGGGCATGGCGAGGGCTTCTGCGCGCTGCACGATGTGGCAATCGCCATTCGCGTGCTGCAGCAGGAAGGTGCGATTCGCCGCGCCATGCTGATCGATACCGACGTCCACCAGGGCAACGGCTCGGCGGGCATCTTCGCAGGAGATGACTCGGTGTTCACGCTATCCATCCACCAGCGCGACAACTACCCTTTCCACAAGGAACAAAGCTCGCTCGATATCGAACTCGAGGACGAAACCAGCGACGCCGAATACCTCGCCGCTCTCAGCGCCGGCATCGAGGAGGCTTTCTCCCGCTTCAGCCCCGACCTCATCGCCTACATCGCCGGCAGCGACCCCTATGAGCAGGACAAGCTCGGCGGGCTCAAGCTCACCAAGGCCGGCATGATGCAGCGCGACGCACTGGTCCTCGGGGCCGTCCGTCGCCATGGCAAACCCGTCTTTGTCACACTGGCCGGTGGCTATGCCGCCACTCTCGAAGACACCGTGGAGTTGCACGCCAACACAGCCACAGCGCTGGCTCAAACGATGTCCGCTTGAGTGTTGACACAGCGATTTAGCTTTGGGACGATAAAAGAACTGCTGGTTTACACGCGGATGTGGCGGAATTGGCAGACGCACTAGTTTCAGGTACTAGCGGGGGCAACCCCGTGGAGGTTCAAGTCCTCTCATCCGCACCACAGGCAAGTTTTTTAGCGCAGCCCTCCTTCACGGGAGGGTTTTTCGTTTGCCTAATCGGTGAGCGCGCTGTGGGCCACGTAGGTGGCCGACTGGGGCAGATTCTCATCGATGCGGGTGCGTAGCAACAACTGGAATGACGAGGGCAGCTTTCCGCCCATCCGGGTGGTCAGCTTGTGCAACTCTGCCGCGTTTGACAGGTAATCCACCGCAGCGGCGGCGCCCGCGCTGGGATCTCCCGAAAACACGACCACCCGTGTATTGCGGCCATCCGCGTGACGGCGCATGCGAACGGTTACCAGGGTGTAGCTCTCCACGCGGCTATTGGCCGCATCCCGCCGCGTCGGGTACAGCGTGGCACGGTCAGCAATCACCACATCATTGCGTGTCGCATCAAAGCGGAACTCAAAGCGTCCGCCCTCCAGCATCTTGCGCGCGCTCTCGCTTTTGTACGGCACACCGAAGAGCACCAGATTGCGATCCGTGAGGGTAGAGGTGCGGATCAGGCGTTCAGGGAACAGCTCGGTGCGTGCGCCTTGTGCTTCGAGCAAACGGCTTACCTTCATCGCCCCCAGCATGTCGCCAAAGTGGGGCGAGTTGTCGTTGGGCACGAGGAACAGCGATCCCGGTTGGGCGGAACGCTGGTGTCGCAGATACCAGTCGGCAAGGGGAGCGGGTAGTGGCAGTGTGGGCACCGCGGGCAGGGTTTCCACCTGTACAGCAAAGGGCAATACCGTGAGCTGGGCCGCAGTGGCTACCCCGACAACCACCGCTGCATTTGGCTCCAACAGCGGGCCCCATACCTGCCGCAACACCGGGTCGGGCGTTTTTGCCTGGCGCGCCGGGGCGCTACCGCCGAGCCAGAGCCATGTAATGCCAATGCCCAGTACCAGCCCGAGGCCGGTCGCCAAACCGATGGCGCTGCGCGAAGACCCGACTACGGGCGGCTGCGCGGGCTCGTCCGGCGCCTGGGCGGGAGGCGCCGCAGGTGGTTCGGCAAAGCGCGGCACGTAGGTCCCCTTGCGGAACTCGATGCGTAGCGCGGCGGGATCAGGATGATCCGAATAAAACTGGTCGAGTTTCTGGCGGAGGGCATAGGCGCGGTTGCGCACCGATGTGTCTTCCACGGTGGAAAAGCCCTCTGGCTTACCCAAAGCCCGGACGCCAATCAAGTACTCGGAGATCTCGTCTTCGCGCCCGGCAAACTCCATCTCGCAGACGTATCGCAAAAAGCTCTTCAGCTGGTCAGCGCGGGCGAAAGTGTCGCTTTCCAGCACACGCTCAAGGGCGTGGCGCTTTTGCTCAAGGGTTGCCAAGGGAAGTTAAGGCTCCGGTGCAAGTATTTGATTTTGAACCGCTTATCAACGTTAGCTAACCTGTGGCACACCTGAGATCACGGTCCCGACACTTGTCATTTTAACAAAGCTGATAAAAACTCCCGGACGGGGGCACTTTCACGTCTTCTTCAATTCTGCCCTTAGAGGTCCAAGATGAACCGATTTATTCCAGCTGCAGTCGCCCTCCTCATCAGTGCGCTCAGCCTTCCCGCCCAGGTAGTTACGGGTACCATTCTCGGCACAGTGACCGACCCGTCCGGCGCCGCCGTTGCCGCCGCCGAGGTGATCATTACGAATACGGCAACCGGCGTTGTGTCGCGAACCAGGTCACTCGCCTCCGGCGATTTTGTCCAACCCCTCCTCCCCATTGGCAGCTATACCGTAGTCTTTGAGGCCAAGGGATTTAAGGGCTATCGGGTTACCGGCATCAACCTCGGGTCCGACGCGAAGGTACGCGTCGACGCCAGCCTCACGCTCGGCTCGGTCAATGATTCCATCGAGGTCAAGGCCGAGGCCCTCGCTTTGCAAACGGACGCGAGCGATCTCAATTCCACTGTTTCGAATAATGTCATCAATTCCGTGCCAAACATCGGTCGCAACCCGATGTACTACATGGCCACAATCCCGGGCGTGGTACCACGCGGCAGCTTTGAGGGCACAAGCAATTTCGCCACCGGCGACAGTGCCCGCGCGCAGTTCACCAACTTTGCGGTTAACGGGGCTCGCCCGATCTCGAGTGAAGTGCTGCTTGATGGCGCTCCGAACACTGGCGCGGCCTTCAATGAAGTCATCACCGTGCCAAACCTTGACGCTGTTGGCGAAATGAAAGTGATCACCAACGCTTACTCGGCCGAGTACGGCCGGGCGGGCGGCGGCGTGGTGAGCTTTGCCACCAAATCTGGCACCAACGATTTTCACGGCGCCGTCTATGACTACTGGCGCAACTCGGCGTTGAACGCCAACGATTTCGGTCGCAACACTTTTGGACGCGACGCCAATGGCGACCCTGTGCGCAAGAAAGGTGTATTCAACATCCACCAGTTCGGCACCAATCTCGCTGGCCCCATCAAGCGCAACAAGACGTTCTTCTTCGTTGCCTACGAAGGCAACCGGCGCGTCGAGGATGCTTCAGCGTTCCTTACCGTTCCCACCGCTCTCGAGCGGCGTGGCGACTTCTCGCGCACCGTCGCCCAGTTCCGAAATCCCGCCACCGGCCTGCTCGAGACGACGCCGCGTCTGGTATTCAACCCCACGCCCGGTGGCACCACGGTTACCGAACTAAGCCCGGGCCAGTTCCGGCTCAACCGGGCGCAGTTCGTCAACAATGTCATCCCGCAGAGCATGATCAACAGCACGGGCCAGCAACTGGTAAACGTCTACCCGCTGCCAAACATCACGCCGCTCAACATCGATGGCACGACGAACTACTTCGACTCGAATGTCGTCCGCACCGACACCGATCAGTTGATCGCCCGTGTGGACCACAATGTGAGCGACAAGCATCGCGTGTTCTTCCGCTACACCACCGACTGGACGACGAATACGCCGCCGGATCGCTTCCGCGGCGAGGGCGGCAACCGTCAAGCCACACAGCAGTCGCTCACCACACAGCTGATCCCAACCGGCACGATCGGCTGGACCTGGACCAAGTCGGCCACCGACCTGTTTGAGTTCCGCGCCAACGTCAACCGGCTCAACCTCCGCAATCAGCCTCCAGGCGGTGTGAGCACCGACCTGCGCTCACTGGGTTTTGCCCAGGACATGGTGGCCGTCACCCAGAATCAGATTTTCCCGTTCGTTGTTCCGGGGGGCGGGTTTCCGGAGATTGGCTTCCGCTTCTTCCAGCTGCAGCAGAACTTCTCCACCAACTACGCCTTCACAGGCAACTACACGAAAATCCGCAACAGCTGGACGTTCAAGATGGGCGCCGAGTACCGGCCGCTCATGAACAACTTCAACCAGCCGCGAGTACCCGGCATGATCTTCCGCGCCGACGAAAACTGGACGCGCGAATGTGTTGGCGCCGGCTGCCCCGCCCTGCCTCCGAATCGCGTTGAAGGCTATGTACTGGCCGACATGCTGGTGGGCGGCATGCGCGGTGGCGACGCCGGTTCACAGTTCGCCCAGAATGATCCCCGCGGCGCATTCAAGAACAGCTACTGGGGCTTCTATTCGCAGAATGACTGGAAGGTCTCCCGCAACCTCACTATTAACCTCGGCGTCCGCTACGACCTGCAGATGCCCATGACCGAGCGCTACAACCGCATGTCGCCCTTTGATCCCTCGGGTCGCAACTTCCTCAACACGGCTGGCCAGTATGTGTTTACCGGTCGCGATGGCGTGGGCCGCTACCAGATGGAGCCCGACTACCGGCAGTGGCAGCCACGTCTCGGTCTCGCCTGGCGACCGATTGAGAAGACCGTCATCCGTACGGGCTACGCGATCAGCTACGACCAGACGACCGGCGTGGGCTCGGGGCTTGAGGGCTTTGGCACCGATGCCTTCACCGCGCCTGCCTTTTCGCGCACCCGCCCCACCTCAAACCTCGACATCCTCGAGCGCCCGTTCAACAACAGCTTTAATGGCGGTGGCGCCATCCTCGCCGATAACGCCAACAACCCGCTGCTGTTCGGCCGAAGCGTAGTGGCCATCACCCGCAATCAACGCACGCCTTATATCCAGCAGTGGAACTTCACTATCGAGCGCGAGCTCCCCTCAGGCATCAACCTGCAGGTCAGCTACGTCGGCACCAAGGGCACCCGCCTTACCATCCAGCAGATCCCGATCAATGGCACCAACTCGCTGCCGCAGTCCACGCTGGACAACGCTCGCTCGACACTGCTGGCGACCGGCATTAATCCGCTGAACCAGCTGGTGGCCAATCCGCTTTTTGGCCGCATCCCGGCCTTCAACGCCGCCGTGGGTGGCGCCAATGTAACGCGCGCCCAAACGCTGCTGCCCTATCCGGCCTTCCAGAACGTCACGTTGTTCCACCAGCGCTTTGGCAGCTCCAACTATCACGCGCTACAGGTAAACGTGCGTCGCGCCATGCGCAATGGCCTTGAGATCGGTGGCAACTACACCTGGTCAAAGTCGATCGATATCGGTAACCACTTCAGCGTGAATGGTACCGGCAACACCGGCAATGGCGGTGGCGCCAGCGGATTTACGATTCGCGACTGGAACCTCGAGCGCAGCGTCTCCAACTCCGACATTCCGCACCGGGCGGTGATCTACTACGTCTACGATCTGCCGTTTGGCAAGGGCAGGCGCTGGGCCACCTCCGGCCTTGCCAATGCCGTGATTGGCGGCTGGAAGATCGCCGGCGTCACCACGTTCTCGGCCGGCCTGCCGCTGTCGGTCTCCGGCGGCGGCTTCGGGCGCCCTGACCTCATTGGCGACCCCGTGCTGCCGAAAGAGTATCGCGTCTTCGGCGATGGCCGCACAGCCACACGGCTGCCCGATGGCACCTCGGTCGTCGTGCCGAATCGCCGCCTGCTGTACTTCAATCCCAACGCGTTCCGCAACCGCGTGATCAGCGCGCCCAATCCCTCCAACCCGTCCCAGCAGATCGTCCAGAGCGACGTCTACTGGTACGGCACCGCGCCGCGCTTCTTTGACGATCTGCGTGGCTTCGGGATCAACAACACCAACCTGACGCTGTCCAAGATGTTCAATGTTGGTGAGCGATTCCGGGTGGAGTTCCGCGCCGAAGCGGTCAATGCGTTCAACCGCACCGAGTTCGGCGTGGGCGGCATCGACCGTGGCTTCGGCGGCACCAACTTGAACCCGGCCGCTGGCCCGCTCGGAGCCTCCACCAGCGCGACCTTTGGAACGGCCGATGTCACCAACATCGGTCGTACGCCCCGCTACCTCCAACTCGGTCTGCGCGTGCAGTTCTAATCCCGGAGCCTTTCCCTCCAAAAAGCGAAAAGCCCTCCCACCGGAGGGCTTTTCGCTTCTGCGCTCGAGCTGTGGAGAGTTAGTTCGAGCTGTTGCCGGTGGAGAGCTTCTGGTCGAGGCTGTCGGCAACGCGGCGGGCGTGGTTATAGCGCAACGAGTCGGAAAGCACGCCGGCAATCTTCTCGGCGTCGGTCGCGATGTTGTTGCTGAACTCGCGGTTGGTCATGCTGAACAGGTGCGTCCGATTGGCGTTGAAGTAACGAATGGCCTCATCGGTATTCTTCGCGGCATCAACGAGCGCTGGCTTCATTTCTTCGACGGCGCGTTGCTGCCAGGCCGGCAGGGCGTCATGCTGCGCCTCAAGCAGGGCCACCTTCTTGCCCATCGTATTGAATTCGTACTTGAGGGCATTCAACTGCTGCCGCTGCAGCTCGGGCGAGTACATCGGGTTACTGGTGATCGTCTTCAGCAGGTCGGCGTTCTTCTCGGCATTTACCGAAATGGCCCGCATGTCCTTCAGTGCCTGTTCAGAGAACGTCTGGGTGTGATGGGCGGCGCTGGCCGTCATCGCCCCAGCCAGAAACATCATGGTGGCGGCGCCGAAAATCTTGCGTGAAAAATTCTGGTTCATTGCTTTGCTCCTTTGCCTTTCAGGCTCTTGCCCTTGAAGATGTGCCCCGGCTGCCTCTGGTGACTCGCTCCGAAAGGGGATTTTGCGATCCATCCGTGGGGGATCCCCCCTGATGGGGTCCAGAATTAGCCTCTCGACGGGAGCACCTTAATTCGCCCGTTGTCGTCTACTGGGGTGGAGGCTGAAACAAATGAAAATCAGCAAAAGCAAACTGATCGTGGCGGTAATGGCGCTCGGTATGGCGATTGTGCCAGCCAGTGCCAAAGATCTTTTGATTCATGGTGCCGCCCGGGTTGGTAAAGGCGTGGAACGCGGCACGGTGGTGACAGTGAAAGCCACCACGCACACGGCCAAGGCCGTTGGACATGTTTTTCGCGTAATTGTCTAGCCGACAGAAAGGAGTGACTTCCATGTTGCGCGCAATGAAAACAATGCTGATCGCCGGTGGACTGGCCCTGAGCCTGGTCCCCGCGCATGCGGCGGTTCGCTACGGGTACGTAGTAGCGGCGCCGGTTTATCGCCCCTGGGGCTTTGGCCCTTACTGGGGTGGCGGACCTTACTACGGTGGGATGTACGTTCCACCGGCTCATCCCCACAGCGGACAGGTAAAGTTTGACACCAGGGAGAAAACCGCGCAGGTCTTCATCGATGGGTCCTTCGCCGGTACCGTCAAAGACGTCAATTCCGCGTGGTTGCGCGAAGGCAATCACAACGTTCGGGTGCTGCATGGTGACGGCACCAGTTTTGAGAGCCGGATCTATGTGCTTGCTGGCAAGAGCACGCACATACATCCGGATCTTCTGAAGGCCCCCAACTCTTAGTGGGTGGACCTTCCTGTCGCGAAGGCGGCTTGCCCTTCCCCCTGGGCAAGCCGCTCTTTGTATCCGAAGGAGGCGAGTACTTATGCTCGAATTAAAGAAGTGAGCAGTCTACAAGAACGAAAGCAACAACTCGTGCGCGAAGCCATCTGGGATTCGGCGCTCGAGCTATTTGCCAGCAAAGGATTTGACGAAACGTCAGTAGAAGAGATTGCGGAGACGGCCGGCGTGTCTCGCCGCACATTTTTCCGCTACTTTGAGTCCAAAAACGATCTTCTCGCCCAGTGCGTGATCGATTATGGCGATTCGATCGCCGAAGCTATCGAATCAAGTCCCCGTCGCGAATCGCATGGATCGGTGATGCGCCAGGTCACCCGCCAGGTGGCGCTGGCCGCCACGGCCGACCCGCGGACGCTCAAGTCTCTTGAGATCGCCGCCCAGTACCCGGCGGCGCGCACTGCCCAGCTCTCCCGCACAGCCCAACAGCAGGTGCGCCTCAGCGAGGCGTGGAAGAAACGCGGCGCCGACCCGATTGCCTCAGAGTTGCTGGCAAGCCTGACGCTGTCAATCCTTTCGGTCACGTTTGAGACATGGCTTTCAAGCGGTGGCCGCGACATTGGCAAGGTCGCCGACAAGGTGTTAGACAAGCTCAAAATCTTAAATTCATAAAATTCATCGTTTCGCAACACACTCGCAACAAAGCCGAAATGGCTGTATTGCTACGTTAACGGACGATGAAACAAATCGCTGTCTTGTTAAGTCTGGCCGCCATGTTGCTGGGCCAGGATCAGGGCCGGTTCACTGGTGTCGTCGCTGATACCAGCGGAGCCGTAATCGCCCAGGCAAGTGTCAAAGTCCGAAATGAAAAAACTGGCGCCGAGCGCGAAGTAAAGACGTCCGACACGGGCGTCTTTTTTGTGACCAACCTGAGCCCGGCCGCCTACACCGTCGTTGTGTCGAGCCCCGGGTTTGGCGATGCCATCTATAGAGAGATCAACCTCGCCCTCGGCCAGGAACGCTCTCTCACCGTAACCCTCAAGCCCACTTCGGTTTCCACAGAAGTCACCGTCTCTGGGGGCGATCTCGCCGTTGTCGATACCAGTTCGGCCACCGTCGGTGCCAACGTCAACGCCCGCGAAGTCGCCCAGATGCCGCTCAACGGCCGCCAGATCTCGCAGCTCTATTTGCTCGCTCCCGGCGCTGTTACCAGTGGCAGCGGCAGCTATGACAACATCCGCTTCTCCGGTCGCGCCAACCAGCAAAACGCCATCCGCTTTGACGGCATTGAAGGCTCGTCGATCGTCGACGCCTCCCCCGGCAATCTCAACGGCCAGACTTCCTCAAGTTTCCGCCTGCAGGCAAGCCTTGAGACCGTGCAGGAATTCCGCGTCGAATCGAGCAACTATCCCGCGGAATACGGCACCGGCACCGGCGGCCAGATCAGCATCGTCACCAAGTCTGGCGGCAACGAGACTCATGGCAGCCTCTTTCATTACCTGCGCAACGACAAGCTCGACGCCCGCAACTTCTTCGACGGCACCAGCAAGTCGCCCCTGCGGCTCAACCAGTTTGGCGGCTCCCTCGGTGGGGCCATCATCAGAGAAAAACTGTTCTACTTCGGCCATTACGAAGGCCTGCGCCAGCGCGCCGGTTTCCCGCTCGTGGGCCAGACGCCCAGCGCCGCCATTCGCAACCTGCCCACTTGCGGCACGGGCGTAACCACGCGCTGCATCAGTGCCGCCGTCAAGCCGCTACTCGGCGCATTCCCGGTTGGCAACTACGGCGCCACCACCAACCCCGACTTCGACGTCGCGCGCCTCGATGCCACCAGCGTCGTCGACGAAAACTCGGGCAGCCTGCGCCTCGATTACCGCAAAGACGACAAGAATACTTTCTACGTCCGCTGGTTCCGCGATGATGGCCGTTCCACCGCGCCCTTCGACGTTTCCGGCAGCGCCTTTGAACAGCGCGCCGTCGCCCAGAATGCCGTCGCCAGCTGGCAGCGCATCATCTCGCCCACCATCATCAACGAAGCCAAGATCGGCTACAACGGCCCCAAGACGCGCACCAACGGCATTGCGCCCACCGTGTCCGGCGTCGACCTCACCGGCGTCACCCTCAACATCACCGGCGCCAGCGTGCTCGTCGGCATCGGTGGCCAGGGCGCCAGCGCCGGCATCTCGATCCCCTCGGGACAGGTTCGTTCCTCGAGCGCCACCAATGGTCGCGGCCAGCCCTACACCAACTACTCGCTCAGCTACGTCGACAACCTCAGTTGGATCAAGGGCAACCACAATTTCAAGTTCGGCGGCGAGTTCCGTCAGGTGCGCATGTACACCGATCGCCTCGGCGG
>CAZBTA010000080.1:0-19850 GCA_964494515.1 uncultured Bryobacter sp. | reverse complement strand
TTCTGGTGGATGGGTCGGACGTGATGTCAGCGGGCAACGCGCGGGCGGTGATCACGTTCAGCGCGGACACGGTGCAGGAAGTGGCGGTGCAGGCCAACGGCATCCCGGCACAGTACGGGCGCACGACGGGCGGCATTGTGAACCAGGCGACGAAGTCTGGCACGAACGAATGGCATGGCAACTTTACTTGGTCGCATACGGACCCGAGCCTGCAGACGCGGTTTCTCGGGTCGAGCTTTCCGCCGACCGCGCGATACGACACGGCGACGGGGGCGATCGGTGGGCCGGTGGTGATCCCGAAAATCTACAACGGGCGGAACAAGACGTTCTTCTGGGCGAGCGGTGAGCCGCAGCGGCAGCGGCTGCAGATTGGCGCCTCGCGCGTGCGGCTGCCGAATGCGCAGCAGTTGGCGGGCAACTTCCGCAATGAATATGAGTTTCTGGACCCGACACTCCGGGCACGTGACATTGATGCGGCGCTGGCTTCGCCGATCCGCACGAACTCGATCTACTACCACTACAACCTGAACGCGCAGGGATTTCCGACCGGCTTTGTGCTGCCGAACTCACAGTGGACAGCGGTGCCGAATGGGGATCTGAGCCGGCAACTGGCGGCAAATCCGCTGGCGCAGAAGATTCTGAAGACACTGTTCCCGTTCACGCCCGGGCAGAACACGCCGTTTATCCAGTGGCTGCGGCCGGACGGGTTTAACGATATCGACGGCAACAACGCGATCTTTGTGCGCACGGTGCAAAGCAACGACAACCGCTACAGCTTCAAGGTGGACCAGTTGTTGGGCGACAAGGACCGGCTGGCGTTTCGCTACTCGGTGACGCCGGTGCAGGGCGTGCGTTATGACTGGGGCGGCCCGAGCGACCCCGGCGGACCGATTGTGCAGGACCGGGTGACGAGCTACAACACTGGCCTCACGTATAACCACATCTTCTCGCCGAACTTTTCGAACGAAACGCGTGTGACTTACTCGCGCGGCGACGCCTTCCGCGGGCCGAACGACGCGGCAAGCTCACAGGACTGGGGCCCGACGCTGGGCCTGCTGCCGGCGGTGGCGGGGGTAGGATTCCCGCAGATTCTCGGCCGTGGCGCGAATGGTGAAGGACGGACGCTGGATGTGAATATGGGTGTGGGCTCGGACATGTCGTGGATCCGAGGGGCGCACTCGTTCAAGTTTGGCGGGGAGCACCGGCGGATTCAGCTGAACCGCATTTCGTTCTCGGGGCTGACGGGCGGCGCTTATAGTTTCTCGGGGCAGATCACACCGCCGACGGGCAGCATGAACGATCTGGCGGCGCAGATTGGCGGGTTGATCACGGGATCGTTGAACACGTATTCGTTCCAGCGGGTGCAGGCGAATGCTTATTACCGCTGGCGTTACTATGCGTTCTACTTTCAGGACGACTGGCGGCTGACCAACAAGCTGACGTTGAACCTCGGCTTGCGGTGGGATTATGAAACGCCGCGCACGGAAAAGTATGACCGACAGGGGTGGTTTGACCCGACGCTGGCGGGCACTGTGAACAACCAGGCAGTGCGAGGCGCCTTTGTGTGGGCAAATACGGGTGGGAGGCAGCGCGGGCTGTGGCCGTCGAACTTTACGGGCTTTCAGCCGCGTATCGGGCTTGCCTATCAGGTGAAGAAATGGAGCGTGTTCCGCTCGAGCTTTTCGATGCTGCGGGCGCCGCTCACCGGCTATGGCAACGCGATTTACCCGGACACGAACGTAAACGCGGGCGTGATCAATTCAAACCAGGGGATTGGCGGCGTGCAGCCGGGGGCGGTGAACTTTGTCACCAATCCGATCGGGGCACTGCCGGCGGCGAGCGTGCTGCCACGAGATCCGATCTTCTCGATGAACAACACGAACTCATTTACGTTCTCCTACATCCCGCAGAACAACGCGATGCCGACGGTGTACCGGTGGAACGCTGGCTTTCAGTTCCAGCTGGGCAGCAGCCTGAGCATCGAGATCGGTTATGACGGCTCGAAGGGCACTCATCTTTATGCCCAGCAGGCGCCGATCAATGCGGTGCCGTTCTCGGTGACGGCGCCGCTGGTGGTGGCCGGGGCGGACTTCTCGACGCAGGGCACAAACTTCAATCCGCTGCAGATTCGCAACTCGGATGGTTCGGTGATCCCGGGGAATCTGATTACGTCGCTGCGGCCGTTTCCGAACTGGTTTAACCGGTTGATCAGCGCGGATTATGACCGCTCGGGCAACTCGACCTACCATGCATTGAACATTGGCGTGCAGAAGCGGTTTGCGGCGGGGCTGACGTTCCTTGCGAGCTATAGCGCGTCGAAGTCACTCGATGATGGCGCGCCGACCGGCAATGACATTTACGGGTCGACGTTGCTACAGACGAACCAGCGGGAGAAGAGCTTCAGCTCGTTTGACCAGCCGCACAAATTCCGGACATCTTTCAGCTACGAGCTGCCGTTTGGCAAGGGCAAGCCCGTGCTGGGCTCGGCGGGACGCTGGTTGAACTACCTGGTGGGTGGCTATGTGCTGTCAGGCACGAGCACGGCGCAGGTGGGTTATCCGGGGGCGGTGTATCTCGGGAATGCGGGGTGGTTCCAATCGGCGGTGGGTGGCGCGGGAAATGACGGGTTTACGATCCGACCCGACATCAACCCGAACGTGCCGCTGCGCAATCCGAACTGGCGAAACAATCCGTTCACGTCGAACTATTACAACCCGGATGCGCTTTCGGTGCCGGGGACGGCGAATGCACCCTCGATCGGCAATGCGCCACGCACGCTGGGCGGCGATGGACGCTCGCCGAACACGTTCACCCTGGATACGTCGCTGGCCAAGAACTTTGGCTTTGGCAAAGACAATCGCTTCAAGATCCAGTTGCGGGCGGATGCGTTTAACATCCTGAACCACCCGGTGCTGTTTCTGAATCCGAACGGGCGCAATACGGGGCTGTTCCAGTATGTGGCGACCTCGCGGAGCTTTGTGGTGAACCGGGCGGCGACGGGCATTGACCCGAATAACACGGGGCAGTTTGGCAACTATGCGGGGCGCATGTTCCGTATCGGGGCGCGAGTCAGCTTCTAGCCGCGCGAGCCGAACAGACGGCGGGCGCCCCAGCCGAAGAGGGTGCCGATGAGCAGCCAGAGACGCTCGTTCTTCTCTATGCGGGGACGAGCGTCTAGAACGCGGTAGTTGACCGCTTCAATCTTGTCGAGAATCGCCAATCCCCCGCGTGAGAACAGCTCGATGTCCAGCGAAAGCCGGGCATCGAGCTTGTTGATGAGCGGCAGACCCTGATGGAAGAGATTGCGGGCGTAGCGCACGGCTTCTGCCATGGCGGCCTCAAACTCGGGGCTGTGGCGGAGATCGAGGATGTCCTGTTCCTGAACGTTATAGCGCTGCAGGAGCTGGCGCGGGATGTAGATGCGGCCTTTGTCGACATCGACGCGTACGTCCTGCCAGAAGTTGGCCAACTGGAGGCCTGAGCAGGTGAAGTCGCTCAAGACCGCCCGTTCCTCATCGTGATAGCCGCAGAGGGCGAGCACGAGGCGACCGACGGGATTGGCGGAGCGCTCGCAGTAGTCGAGCAGTTCCTCCCAGGTGTTGTAGCGCTTGACGGACTGATCCTGCACAAAGGCATCAATCAGATCATCGAAACACTTGATGGGCAAATTGCGGCGGGCAATAGTGCCACGGAGGGCGACATACACGGGGTGGCGATCGGCCTCGGCGGTATGGAGCAGGCTGCGCCACCACTGAAGAAGTAGCAGGGCTTCGGTTTCGTCTTCGATCTCGTCACCAAGATCATCGGCCCAGCGGCAGAAGGCGTAGACGTTGTAGAAATCCTGATGGAGCTCTTTGGGCAGCAGAAAGCTGACGACGTGGAAGTTCTCGTAATGATGAGTGGAGAGCCAATGGGTGTAGGCTTCGGCTTCCTCAAGCGTCCACTGGCGGCCCATGGCGTCGGCGTCGGCGACGAAGGCGCGGGGCTCAAGGAATGATTGCGGTTTTGACGGCGCCATTTTTGTGGAGCTGGTGAGAGAGGACTTCGTTCAGGTTGCTGAGCGGCTCCTCGCCCGTCACAAAATCATGGGCGGTGATGTAGCCGGCGGCGACGGCTTCGAGCGCTTTGCGCACGACGGCGGGCGTGTGGTGGAAGCTGGCGGTGCAGGTGAGCTCGGAGTAGTGCATCAGTTGTGTATCGAGTTGCACCTGGGTATCGGAAGGGCAGCCACCGAAGAAGTTCACAACGCCACCGCGGCGCAGCATCAGGACGGCTTGCTGCCAGGTCTCGGTGATGCCGACAGCTTCGATGACGACGTCGGCACCGTAGCCCATAGTTTCGCGACGGACGGCGGCGACGATGTCCTTTTCATCGAGGATGGAGAGCGTTACCTGAGCGCCGAGACGGGCGGCATGATCGAGCTGGGGCCGACGACGGCCGATGGCGATCACACGGCAGCCCCGCAGCGCGAGCAGACGCACGAACATGAGGCCGATGGGGCCGACGCCGATGACGACGACAGTATCGCCAGCCTTGACACGCGTTTCATCAATGCCGCGAATCACGCAGGCGAGAGGCTCGACGAGAGCTGCGTCCTGGTAGGTGACGTGGTCGGGAATTTCGTACAGGTTGCGCTCGACGATGCGCGAAGGAATCTTGATGAACTCAGCGTAGGCGCCGTTGTTGAACAGCAGATTTTCGCAGAGATTCTCGTTGTCGCGCTTGCAGTAAAAGCACTCCCCACAGGGGGCTGAATTGGCGGCTACAACACGCTGGCCAGCGCGAAAGCCACGCACGCCAGAACCCACAGCAACGACGTCTCCGGCCAACTCGTGGCCAAAGAGGGCTGGTGGAACGATCATGCGAGCATGATAACCACGACGGAACACCTTGACGTCCGTACCGCAGGTTAAGGCAGCACGAACACGAACGAGAATGTCGCCTTCGCCCAACTCGGGCACCGCAACTTTTTCGATCTCCACATGTTCTTTACCGTACAGGACGGCGGCGAGCATTTCCTGCTTCACGAGTTTCCTTGATCTCGATTCCCGTTCATTAGATCTGCTGAGGCAGTATCACTATTTTCAACGATTTTTCATCGGGATGTGTGGCCAATTCCACACCAGCCATGATTTGCGTCAATGGGAAAGTGTGGGTCACCAGTTCGGCCACTGGAATTTCCCCCGAATATACTAGCCTAGCTGATTCCGACTGCAAATCAACGTCAGCTGAGTAGGCACCCATCAGCACCCGCTCGTCCTTACAGATGTCCGCACCGGAGACGTCGATTCGCTCTTTATCGGAAGTTTGCGCAAAAAGTACGATCCTGGCGCCGGGACGGGTGGCGCGGATGGCCTGTTCAACGATGCCCTTAGCGCTGGCGGCGACAAAAACAACATCGGCGCCGCGGCCCTCGCTGAGGCGACGGGCTTCGGCAGTAACGTCATCGCGCAACGGATCAAGCGCGAGCGTGGCGCCGAAGCGCAGGGATTGCTCCCGGCGAGCAGGCATGGCGTCGGTGGTGATGGTGGTGATACCGAGGCGCTTGAGCAACATGGTGAAGATCAGGCCGATGGGCCCCTGGCCAAGCACCATGGCAAGATCACCGGGGCGAACGCCGGACTGATCGACGGCCTTGAGGCAGGTATTCACCGGCTCGACGAAGCTGGCTTGTTCGAAGCTGACGCCGGGAGGAATCTTTTCGACACCACGCTCGACGATCCACGGCATGATGCGCGCGTACTGTGCATAACCGCCACCGGCGGCTTCGAATCCCGCTGTGATGCCCACCTTCTTGTAGACGTCGCACTGGGCGTAGAGCTTACGGGCGCAATAAAAACATTTTCCGCAGGGAATGTGGTGGAAGGCAATGACCGGATCGCCAACGGAAAAGCGGGTAACGCCTTGGCCAACGGCGGCAACAACACCGGCGGTCTCGTGTCCGAAGATGCGGGGCGGCTCGAGCAGACCGTACTCGATCTTCTTGAGGTCGGTGTGGCAGACGCCACAAGCTTCCACCCGGATCAGGAGTTCGCCTGGACCAATCGCTGGCGTGGGGATGGTCTCGATGGTTACGTTTTGCTTGCCGCGATAGACAGCGGCTCGCATGGATTCAGGCAAGGCTGGATTCAATGTGAGCTCCAAGTTGTTTGGCGGCGAGCGAGGATTGCCTGGCCAGCCGCATAAGGGCAAAGATCTTACCTTTTATGATGCCAGCAAATGCGATGCGAGAGTTTTCGAAGCCTCCGGCGGCATTGCGGTAGTGATTGAAATCGAGGGGGAGATCCTCGCTGGCGAGGTCGCTGACGGCCTTGACGCAGGCAAAGGGGATGCCAGCTTCCAGACAAACAGCGGCAACAGCGGCGGCTTCCATATCCACAATTACGGCTCCGGTGCGGAAGAGTTCCCGCTTATCGGTGGCGGTGACGGCGACGGCGTCCTGGGAATGGAGCACGACGCCGGAAGGGGAAATGGTGTGGAACTGGCCGAGGGGGGACTGGATGCGGGCGACGACGAGAACGTCGGCGAGATGGAGCTGGGGGTCGAGGGCGCCGCAGGTGCCGGCGGAGATCACCAAATCAGGACGACGGTCTTGGATGGCTTTGCGGGTGGCGGCCCGGGCGGCCGCAAAGCCGGGCCCGGATTCCACCACCCGCCACATCTTTGGCATGGCCTGTGCCTCAACTGCCATGGCACAGACCGCCAGAATATCTTTCATCTCTCTCAAGTATAGAGAGAAGCTAGACGCCTACCATTTCCTCAAGGCGCTCGGCGACCGTGGTGAGAACACGGGCCTGCGTTTCGAGTTGTTCGAAGGTGTCAGTGCTCTGCTCGGCCAGTTGGGCGGTGACCTGAGTGGTGCCGCTGGTGTGGCTGAGCGTTTTGGTGATTTCCTCGACACCATGAGTCTGCTCGCGGCTTGCGGTGCTGATGGAATCGATGAGTTTATCGACCTGGGTGTTGAGATCGCGGCTCCGGTCGAGCAGGGAGGTCATGGTGGCCAGACGCTCCATACCGCGGGAGGTCTTGTCGACGGATTCCTCAATCATGCGACGGGTATCGTTGGCTGACTCGGCGCAGCGGTGAGCGAGATTGCGGACCTCGTCAGCGACGACGGAGAAGCCGAGGCCATGCTGGCCGGCGCGGGCTGCCTCAACGCTGGCATTGAGCGCGAGGATGTTGGTCTGGAAGGCGATCTCCTCAATGACGCGAATGACCTTGGAGATGCGCTGGCTCGAATCGTTAATCTCAGACATCGCGGCTTCGAGCTCGCGATGAGAGCCGTCGATCTTCTCAAAGCACTCGCTGGCGGTTTTGACAAGACCACGAGCGTCGAGGGCGCCGGCGGCGTTCTGACGAGCCATGGCGCTGACTTCTTCGCTTGAGGCGGAAGTCTGCTCGAGGGCAGCCGCCTGTGAGGAGGCGCTGCGAGCGAGCTCGCGCGAGGTAGTGGAAAGCGTCTGGGAAGCCGAGGCGATCTGCGTCACGCTGGTGCGCAGGTGTGACATGAGTTCCTGCATGGGTTCCTGAATCGCTTTGCGAATGGTGCGATGCACGAGGAAGCCGGCAAGCGACACGGCGATCAGGAATACGCAGAGAGAGAGCAGACGCTGGTTCTCAAGGCCAGCGACAGAGTCGCGCAGGGAGCTATTGAGATCGTTCGTCAGACCGTCGTGCAGGCTGGCGAGGCTGGACTCGATGGCCTTGCTGCGTTTGGCGATCTCGCCGACCTCGGCCTGAATGCCGTCACTCAAGCTCTGGCCCATCGCTTTGCGATAGGTGCGGTCTGCGTCGCCGACAAAGCCACGACACTGGTCGATGATGGTGGTGACTTCCTGACGCCGGGAAGGCGAGAGGCCCTCAAGGCGAAGGATGCCTTCGAGCTCGGCGATGAGTTTGGCGCCGGACTCTTTGGCGGGATCGAGGGCATCCGCATTCTCGAGCATGACGGCGTCCATTTGGAGCTTGGCCATGCGATCGTAGTGATCTTCTGCGGTTTGAGACTTTTGCGCGGCCGGAAACAGAGCCACCGCCGTTGTACTCAGGCGTTTTTCGATCAGTGCGCTCTGCACTTGACCAAGTACGGTGGAAATGATGTAGCCGAGGGCGAAAACGCCGACGCTCATCCAGATCTTGGCGGTGACTCCGCGATTCCTCATAGCTCTCCTTACTTGACGGTGATGCGCTTCAGGCCGCCGGTGGAAGCACCAGCCGACACATAGCCAATCGCACCCTTGGTTTTGGCGACATAGGCGACGAAAGCTGCTTCGTCCTTGAACGCCTTGGGCATGGTGGCCTTGCCAGAAAACACAAGGCCCTTCAGATGCATACGGTAAGCCGAATCCGACTTGCCTACGACCTTCTTGAGGAAGGCGTCATGGGCAGCGCCGGTCTCGACCAGCACGGGTTCAACAGGATTGCCACCGAGAGAAGACTTTGAGGCGAGGAAAACCTGCTTCAAGTCATCCAGGGAAACTTCGCTGGCCGAAACGCTGGGATTGGCGACGACGATGAATTCATCGTTGGCGAAGGCGGTCAATGTGCCCAGCAAAAGGGTAAGAATGATTTTTTTCATGAGTCTTCGTGATCCCTCCTAGAACGCAAACCCGGTACGGACCACGAGCAGGTTGGTGCGGTCGACGAACCCTCCGGGGTTGGTGCTGAGATAGAACGAGCGGGTGGCGAGGAAGTTGCCATGGCCGTCGATGAAGCGACCCTCGACCTTCACGTTCCAGAAGCGGTTGATGTCATGGCGAAGGGTGATGACCGGGCCACGCATGCCGTTGTTGGCGCTGAAGGCGCTACGGTAGTCGACAAGGAAGTGGTCGTAGTAGCCGCCGAATTCCCACTTCGGGTTGATGCGGTAGGAAGCAGCGATGTACCAGCCTTCATTGCGGATGATCGAGACGCTGGGCGCACCAAAGCTAAGGGAACGTCCATCGATGTTGTTCCGGTTAAATTCACCGTAGGTACGAAACTTGCCAAGCGTATAGTCTGCATATCCCGTCCAGAGCACCTGACGATCCACGTCATAGCGGAAGGCCGGCTCAGGCGTGATCGGCACGCCGGGACGGGCAAAGTCTGCCCGAATGCGCGCGGTGTTGCGAGCGAGTGAGTATCCCACCACCAAGCCATTCACAGGCGTGAACCAACGGGTGTCAAAGCCGAACGTTGCGCCGGCAAAGTCGCGAATGTTGATGCCCGTATCGAGGAGGCCCTTGCGGTAACCAGCGCGATCGTCATAAGGACGGAAGCCAGCGTAGGCGACGTAGTTGACGCGACCGACCTTGCGCAGACCAACCTGGCCGTAAAGGTCGCCACCGCTGTGAGCGATGCTGGTGGCGCGGAGATCGGTGGGGTACACCGATTGGGGCAGGAGGGCCCAGGTGTGGACGAATTCCATATCCTGCGTCTCGGTGAACAGGCCAAGCGTGGTCTTGACCTTACCGGCGCGCACGCCAAACCATTCGGTGAACTTGTAGTCGGCAAACGCGTAATCGAGCATCACGCGGCCGCGGCCCATCTCACCAACATTGCGGCTGAAAGCCTGTGCGCTAACCCGCAGGCGAGGGGTGAGACGCGAAGAGATGTTCACGCCACCATCAGTGAGCGCGAAGCTACCATCCTTTGTCTTCATGGTCAGGTAATTGTTCCCCGAGCCGACAATAAAGCCCTGCTGGAAGAATCCATGGATCTGTATCTCTTTGTTCCCCACCTTGACGACTTGTGCCATCGCCATCGAGCCGAGCCCGAGGGCGAGCGTCGCCAAACTTAACCGAATCAACATTCTAAGCAACTCCTCTCAAATTCCCCCGTTTGGGGGACTAAAAGGACCTATCGACTTGTCAGTTGACCTTTTGAATAAAAGACATAAAGGACTTTTAAGTATTGGCGCGAACCCACTCGACGGCACGGCGCAAGGCGTCGTCGACGGCACCCGGTGCGTAGCCAAGCTCGCGACGAGCCTTCTCATGGGTGACCCACATCTTGATATGTGCGTAGCGAACGCCATCCAGAGGTATGGCCGGATGACGGCGCGTCAGGGCGGCAAAGGCAGTGGAAAACCAGGCCGCCGTGTAAGCAATGAAATAAGGAATCTGAGTAGTAGGTGCGGGACGGCCGGCAACCTTGCCGAGGCGCTGCAGCATCTGTTCGAGCGTCAGATTCTCGCTGCCAAGGATATAGCGCTCCCCTACCCTGCCCCGCTCGGCGGCAAGAATGTGACCGGTGGCAACATCGCGGACATCCACATAATTGAGGCCGGTGTCGATGAAGGCGGGGATGCGGCCGGCGAGGAAATCGACGATGACCTTGCCGGTGGGGGTGGGCTTGAAGTCGTGATCGCCGATGGGGGTGGTGGGGTTGACGATGACGACAGGAACGCCCTCGCGGGCGGCGGCGATGGCGACCTGCTCGGCGAGAAACTTGGAGCGCTTGTAGTGGCCCTTCATGTCATCCACGCTGACGGGGGAAGCCTCGTCAGCAATGATGCCTTTGCGCATGCCGATGGCGCCCACGGTGGAACAGTAAACGATACGCTGGGCCCCAACGGCGCGCCCGGCGCGCATGATGTTGCGCGTGCCTTCGACGTTGGAGGCGTACATCTCCGCGGGGTTGGCCGTCCAGAGGCGGTAATCGGCCGCGACGTGAAAGATGTGATCACAGCCGGCGGCTGCCTGCTCGACGCTCGAGGCATCGCGCAGATCGCCACCTACGAGCTCGACGTCAAGCTCGGCAATCGCGCCGGAACGCGAAAGAGCGCGGACTTCGACGCCGCGCTCTCTTAAGGTTCTAGCTACATGCCAGCCGACAAAACCGGTGGCGCCGGTAACGAGGGCTCGCCGCACAGGATTACTTGATCATCCAGTTGAGGTAGGTGAAAGCGTCCTGCCACTTGGAGTTGATGCCCATGGCTGCCGAGGGTTCATAACCGCAATGGACCATGCAATGGTCGCAACGGGGATCGGCGCCATGGCCGTAGTTTTCCCACGGCGTCTTGGTCATCAGATCCTCGAACGTGTCGTAGTGCGCGTCGGTGATCAGGTAGCACGGACCTTTCCAGCCCTTGATGTTGTAGGTGGGGTTGCCCCAGGCCGTACACGGAAGATCACGCTCGCCCTGCAGGAACTCGAGGTACACGGGCGAGTTGTTGAACTTGTACTTGGCGAACTTCTTGTCAAAGCCGGCAAACTTTTCGAGGATGTCTTCGCGCGTCATGAAGATCTCGCGGTCGTTGACGGCCGAGTAGCCGTAGGCGGGCGAGATGCTGTGACCGTCGACCTTCATTTCCTTGAGCAACTCGAACATGGCGACGAGCTCGTCCATGTCGGTCTCTTTGTAGACGGTGGTGTTGGTGCAGACCTTGAAGCCGGCGGCCTTGGCGGCGCGGATGCCTTCGATGGCGAGCTTGAAGACGCCTTCGCGCTCGACGGCGATGTCGTGATTCTTCTCGAGGCCATCGAGGTGAACGTTAAAGAAGAAATTGTCGTTGGCCTTGTACTGGTGCAGCTTCTTCTGGATGAACATGCCGTTCGTGCAGAGGATGACCAGGCGGCCGCGCTCCAGGAGCGCTTCAACGAGCTGGGGCAGCGGGCCATAAAGCATCGGTTCGCCACCGCAGATCGCCACCACAGGGGCGCCGCATTCGTCGCTCGCCTTGAGGCACTGCTCGAGCGTCAACTGCTGCGTGATGGTGGACTCGTACTCGCGGATGCGGCCGCAGCCGGTGCAAGTGAGATTGCAGGCGTGCAGCGGCTCGAGCTGGAGCACGAGCGGAAACCGCTTGGAGATCATCGGATGCGGCTTGCGATCCGGCTGTTCCCCGAAGCGGGCGTGCACAATGCGGAACGGGTTGGAGGAGTCGTATTCGGTCTTGACCGTCTTCTGCCACTCGGGGCGCGGACTCATCTTGTTCTTGGCGATGTAAGTCGCCAGGGAAGCCATCGTCGAAACGGAAAAACTCATTTCGCTTCTTTTCCTCGATTCAAATACATGGCAAGGGCCATCATCGGAAACGCGTTCCGGTACATGTGATACGTGAGATAAAAGACCTTCGGGAAGCCCGTGCCAGTGGCCAGTTCCTCATCCCAGTTGCCATCGGGCAACTGCGTGCGGATCAGATACTCGATGCCCTTGCGAACGCTTTCGCTTGAGTCATCGCCACCAGCGATCAGGCCCATCACCGCCCAGGCGGTCTGGCTCGGAGTGGAAGGCCCATTCACGTAGGAATTCTTGTTGTAGCTGAGGCAGGATTCGCCCCAGCCCCCATCGGAGTTCTGGATGGAGCGCAGCCATTCTCCGGCGCGCAGGACATAGGCCTCGCGATCGCTGACGCCCGCCTGCCGCAGGCCCTTGAGCGCAAGAAAAGTGCCGTAGATGTAATCCACACCCCAGCGGCCATACCAGGAGCCATCGGCTTCCTGCGACTTGATGAGGTATTCGACACCGCGACGCACGGCCGGATGATTGCAGGCAATGCCGTAACGCGACAGGGCATCGAGCACGCGACCGGTGATATCCGGGCACGAGGGGTCGAGCATGGCGTTGTGATCCGCAAAGGGCACGTCGCTCAGAAATTCCCAGTTGTTGTCGACGTCGAATGCCGCCCAGCCACCATCCTTGCCCTGCATGCCGATCAACCAGTTGACAGCGCGGCGGGCAGCCGCTTCCTGGGCGGTCTTGTTGGTGGACTTGGCTTTGTCGAGACCAATCAGCACCATGGCGGTGTCGTCGATATCGGGATAAAACTCGTTGGCAAACTCGAAGTACCAGCCGGAGGGTTCGAGGTTGGGACGCTTGACGGCCCAGTCGCCCTTGCGGCGGCACTCTTTGGTGAGCAGCCAGTCGGCGCAACGGCTCAGTGCTTCCTGCACGTCGAGGTTGGCCGGGGTGTCTTCGACTTCGCCGAGAGCGTAGGCGGCGATCGCCGTATCCCACACAACGGAGAAGCAAGGCTGGAAGAAAAAGCCCTTGGCGTCGTCATCCACCATGAGGTCTTCAAAGTGGCGCAGCGCGTCGATACGGCGCTGATCGGTCTTGGCGTAACCGAGAACGTCCATGGCCATGACCGTGTACATCATCGGCGGGTAGATGGCCGCGAGGCCATCGCTGCCCTCCAGCCGCTCGAGCATCCACTTCTCGCAGCGCTCGATCGACGTCTTGCGGAACAGGCTCTTGAGCGGTGTCTTCTCGAGCACCTTGAGCACGCTGTCGGCCGTGTAGAAGAAGTTTTTGAAGCTGAAGAACTGGTCGGCCGGACGGAAGTCAAAGCTCACGCCGGGCAGCGCGATCTCATCGAGATTGAAGCCGGCCGGCGCCGGGCACAGCGTCTCGCTGGAGGCGATGATCGACAGCGGAATCACGATCGCGCGCGACCAACTCGACATCTCGTAGATGAAGCGCGGAAACAGCATCATCTCCGGCGGAATCGACGGCACGCAATCCTTGGGATACAACCCGAAGAAGCTCAGGTTGATCTTGGTGTAGCTGTTGGCGGCCTGGATGCCACCAAGGTCCAGAATCTGCTGGCGCAGGCGCAGCATGCGCTCGTCATCCACAGGCAGGCCAGCAAGTTTGAGCGAGAAGTAAGCCTTTACGCAGGCCGAAATTTCCGGCGGACCCTGCGGATAGATATTGAACCCACCACCAGGCAACTGGCGCGCGAGAATGGATTGCACGGCCCGGTCAATCTGATCACGATTCGGCGGATTCCACACGCCGTTCTCCACCCGGTGCAACCACAACTGGAACAGAATGTAATCTGACTCAAGCGTCGTATCGGCCGTCAGATCTTCCCACCAGAAACCAGACTGGTGCTGCCGCCGGAGCATGAAACTCGATGCCCGTCGGACCGCCTCAACCGCATTCGAAGAAACAGCGTCGGCGAATTGCAAGCGAGGACTCATCCCTTCGCGCCCACCGGCATCGCGTTTGAAATCGTGTGCAGGCGCATCGCTCCTTCACTCAATTCATTCGGAAGGGTGAAGCGCACGTCTTCTTCCTTGATTTCCATCTCAACCATCTCTTCAAATCCGTGCGCGGTGCGCAGGAAGTTGATCAACTCTTCGACCAGGTTTTCCGGGGCACTCGCGCCGGCCGTGATCGAGACGTTGTTAACGCCGACAAGCCATTCGGGCTTGACCTCGGATTTGTCGTCGACAAGGTAAGCCGGCACTCCGGCCTTCTCGCAGACTTCAACCAGGCGACGCGAATTGGAGGAGTTCTGACTGCCGACAACGAGGAGCAGTTCGCACAGCGGCGCCACGGCCTTGACGGCGATCTGGCGATTCTCGGTGGCGTAGCAGATGTCTTGGGCAGGCGGACCCTGGATCTCGGGGTACTTCTCCTTGAGCGCGGCGATGATGTCGCGCGTCTCATCGAGCGACAGCGTGGTCTGCGTCAGGTATACAATCTTCGAGGGATCGGGGAAGTTCGTTTTGGCAACGTCTTCGGGATGCTCGATCAGGTAGGTGCAGTCGGGGGCTTCGCCCATGGTGCCAACCACTTCATCGTGGTTCGAGTGGCCTACCAGGGCGATCGAGTAGCCCTTCTTGGCGTAACGCACGGCTTCGAGGTGGACCTTGGTCACCAACGGACAGGTGGCGTCGATCACCTTCAGATTGCGCTCGTCGGCTTCCTGACGGACAGCCGGGGATACGCCATGGGCCGAGAAAATCACGCGAGCGCCCGAAGGCACCTCGGCGAGTTCCTCGACGAAGATTGCTCCGGCGTGGCGGAGTTCTTCCACCACGTGTCGGTTGTGGACAATCTCCTTGCGCACGTAAATCGGTGCACCGTAAAGGTCAAGGGCGATCTTGACCACATCAATCGCGCGGACCACACCTGCGCAGAATCCGCGCGGTGAAAGGAGAATAATCTTCTTCTTGGCCGGGGTACCCGTGGAAGGACTGGAGTTGGGCATCGGAACTTTTAGTATAACCGACGCTAATGCCCGCCCAAAGCAGTCTGGGTTAAACGGGCAAAGGGAGATGGCTAGAGGAGCCAGAGGATCCCGAGGCTGATTTGCTCGCCGCTTTCATTCGCCGCTGGCGAGCGATACCACTTTGTGGAGAGCCGGCGCCATTCAAGCGCCGTGCTCAGACTGTTATTGAACTTGTAGATCGTGTTGATCATCGGGCCGCCGTTGGAGATACGATCCCCCACGCGCAAATCGCGCGCCCGCATCGTGTCGATGCCAAAAGCGAAATTGAAGCTCAACGCGGGGAAGGCCTGATACTGCAACTGGCTCCAGCCCCCGCGCGAAAACACGCCGCCACCACCAGGGCCACCAGGAGGCAGGACCGACATACCAATCGCGCTCGAATATCCGCCAAGCGCCCGGCCGGCGTAGACCTCGCCCACGAGAGCGGCATTGCGCCACAGCGGCACCGAGTAGTCCACGCTCGTGCCCCAACTGTCGACATGTTGCTGGCGCGCCTGATTGTTGATGATGGCGCTATTGAGCCCGCGACCATAGCGACCGCTCAGCCCCACGGCGAGTGTGCGCCCGGCCAGCGGCTGGCGGATCTGCAGCCGGTTCTCAAAGCCCGGCATCTGCCCACGCTCACCAATGCCCGGGGTACGCGCGGTAATAAACGCGTTGGTGGGATGATCGCCGAGATTCGGGTCGGTAATCGCCACCTGCCAGGTAAACTCCGTGTCGCCCGCCAACACCCCATTTCGCTCGTAGCGCAACTGTGGGAGTCGGATCCAGGGATTGCCGCCACCGGCATAAGCCGGGATCGAGTAAGCGGCATAGGACACCGGATTGAGCGGCGCAAATACAGTCCAGTCCTGCCCGATTACCAGCGAGTTCTTCCTGCCGTCGAGACGCAGAAAGGCCAACCGTAAGCGTGGCACCTCCATATGCTCGCCTGGCGGCAGGGCGGCCTTGCCCCCGAAGAAATCCCCTTCGACCACAGCCTGCAGTTTCGTGCCTCCGGGCCCACGTCCCGCTATGCGCAGCCCGAGCCGCGTCTGTCGGAACGTCATGCCAAAGGACTTGTCATTGCCGAGCTCATCGATGCCCGCCTTGTTGTTGAACAATGGCACATCGAGAATGTTGAGCCCGCTCAGGTTGGCAAAAGAACTCATCATCATGGCGCCGTAGAGCGTTACAGGCAGCTTGCCGGTAGTCTCGACCACTCCTGAGGGGGGCGGGGCCGTCGCGTTTGCCTGCAAGGGTTTTGCCGGCTTGGGATCTGGCGTAGCGGCAACGGTTGGCGCGGTCGGGCGCGGCTTCACAAAGCTTGCCGTCTCGCTCGATGTCAAGACCCCCTTAGCCTCAAGCAGACGCGCGAGCTCGGCCACACCGCCACCACGCAACTGCGCCGCCTCGGCGGCGGACAACAGCCCTTTGGTCTCAAGCAAACGGATCAAGTCCGCAGTTGGATCCTGACCCAACAGCAAGCCGCAACAAACACACATCCACACCAGACGACATAGCATTTCAACAGGTCCTTTAGTCTTTTGCTCTTAGGGCTGACGAACGATTGCCTCAAGCTCGCCGACAACACCCAAAAGGATTGACGCCTGTTGTTCCATATCGCGCTGTTGGGCAAAACCTTGCTCGGCATTTGCGGCATTTCGACTCGAAACGTTCTCCACCTCGTGTAGCGCGCGCGAAATCTCGGTCATGTTGGTGGCCTGCTCACGACTGGCGGCTTCAATCGTCGAGACCAAACCGCGGATCTCATCACTCGTGCGGTTGACCTTCTCGACCGTCGCGACAATCTGTTGCAGACTGCCCGAGCCCGCCGAGACGGCATCGAGCGATTCGGCGATCAGGTTGGCTGTCTCCTGAGCCGCCTCGCTACTTTGTTGCGCCAGTGACTTCACCTCGCCGGCAACGACCTCAAAACCACGTCCTGCCTCGCCGGAGCGCGCCGCCTCAATGGAGGCGTTGAGCGAGAGGATATGCGTCTGAAAGGCAATCGCTTCGACGAGTCCGCTCAGGCGCTGGATCTTGGCCGAAGACTCTTCGATCGCCTTCATCTGGCCCACCAGCCGGTTCATCGTCGAGCGCGTTTCGTCCATGCCTTTCTTGAGGCCGACGACGTTATCGACGACAACACTCGCCTGACTGGAGAAGGTGGTCGAAAGGTCCTTGACGCGCATGCCGATCGTAGAGGTCTCATGTAGCGCGGCCACCTGCTGGGTGGCCCCGGAGGAGATCTGCTCGTTGGCCTGATGCAGTTCCTGCGCCATGTTTTGGATCAGGCTGGCGCTCTCCCGCAGACGATCCACCGAACGGTTGAGAAAGTTCGTCATGTAATTGGAGATCCACCAGCCAATCCACAGCACCATCACCACGCCGCCGCCCACAAGGATGAGCGACCAGATCGTTGTCTGCCGCGCCGAGACGCGAGCCTGTTCACTGGTGGCCACGACATCGCGCTGCAGCTGTTCTTCAAGGCCATCGAGGGAATCCTGCAGTTCCTTGAAGCGCGGCATGACCCGGTCGAGGAACATCTTCATCGCATCGGGGTGATTGTCCCTGCTGGCCTGGTGCATGCCGCTCCAGGCGCCGGAAAAGCCCACCACGCGCGGCCGGATCGCGGCATAGCGTTGCTGCTGGGCTGGCGTGCTGAGATCATTGCCCAACCGCGAGAGTTCCTTATCCAGCTTTCCGGCCAGCTCCGTGATCTCCTGGTCGAGCTTGGCCATGGCGGCCGGAGCCGTCTCGACCACATGGCTGCGCATTTTGCCGCGCAGATCCTTGGCCAGCCCGTTCAGCTTGCCAATCGAGAAAGCTCCGGTTACCGATTTGCTGCTCAACTCTTCAATTGAGGCACCCAGTGTCTGTCCCTGCCGGTAGCAGACAAGCCCCAGCAGGAACGTAGCGGCTACGGCGACCGCAGTCACCAGCATCAATCGATGCTTCAGCGTCATGACGACTCCTTACAACCAGCCCGTCTTGCGAGCAAACTCCTTGAGATTCACCTGGAATCCGACAGAAAAATGCGAGCTGTTGAAGACTACATAACGCGGATCCTTGTTGATATCCACGCACCAGAAGCCGATCAGGGAGTACTCTGGCGAGACCTTGTACTGCCAGTTCACCCACGGGCTGTTGCCGCGGATGAGCCGATCGCTCGTCAGCGTGCCGGCCACCTGTACACCCCAGCGTCCGGGATAGCGAATGCTGCGGTTGAGGATGTTGTAGTTGTAATCCTGCTCGGCGTAACCGGTGGAGACGAACAGGCGATTCTTCACCGTCTTCTCGATCGAGACACCAAAGCCGTAGCCCGGATCGGGACGCGTCGGCCGCTGGTAGAACTCCACGCGCACCGCGTCGATAAACTTGCTCGGTCGCGTGTCGAGCCGCACAGCTTCGTGATACATCGCCCAGATCTCATGACGCGTATAGGCGAAGGATGCCGAGATGGGCCCGGCCTTCTTGGCGCCGAGATACTGCACGTAGTTCACGTTGTTCAGCCGGTCGCCACGCGAGAAGAAGTTCGGCGTGTAGTAGTCGCCAATATAGGCAAACGTCGCCGACAGCTCGTCAAACCACAACTTGTCCGGACGCTTGATCTTCAACCGGTGACCGGTGATAAAGCCGTCGTTGTCATAGTAGGTGGCTTCGGTGGCTTCACCATAGTTGATGTTCAGACCACCGGTCTGGATCTCAACGCCTTCCATCGGCTTGACCGACAGCCAGAAGTGACGCGGAAACACGCTCCAGCCCTTTTCGTTGTTCCACTGCTTGCCCCAGCCACTTTCCGCAAAGGAGCGGGTAAACCAGTAGCCGGAAGTAAACCTGGCATTCAGTGTCACGCGAGCCTTCTTGTCCGCCTTGAACTGCATGTCATAAACCTGTTGCTGCTGCGTCTGGTTTGTCTCAAACAGCGCATTCGAGCTCTTCACCCAACGGTAGCGGTTGGTGAAGGTGGCCTGCCGCAGATCAACCCAGCGGCACAGCTTGCATTCCTGCTGCTTGTCTTTGGCGGCTTGCGGCTCGGCATCATCCCATGCGACGGCCGGCATCGCCAGCAAAGCAATCAGTCCTAAACAATATCGATTCATCCCCTGAACCTCTCAACAATCAATTGGCACGCTGAGGCGCGTCTAGGGGTCTCTTCGGCGATCAAGAGTCTGACTTAAACGTCAAGTTGCAGAAATTAAACGATCTTGAAATTGTTGATCCATCATGAATCGCTGCCGCACCACGTAAACCGGCATCCCAGCCGGCACTTTTACCGCATCCTTGGCCGTCGTGATCCACACCTCACCCAGTGCCCGCAGCCGTTCCCAATCCGCGGGGCCATAATCGTGATGATCGGCAAACTCGACCAGCGGCACATCCGTGAGCCCCAACCGGTCGAGCGTCTGTCGAAAGGCTGCCGGATTGCCAATGCCAGCAAAGGCGACACGGCGGCCCGCGGGGGGCAACTCTGGCAGTGTCTCTTCCACCTGCGCCACATATACCGGCTTGTCGCCCAGCAGCGCGCGCAGTCCCACTGGTTCGACACCGCGTGCCACGCGCGTCAGCACAAACACATCAGCCCGGCGCAGCGCCGCCAGCGGCTCGCGCAACCATCCGGCCGGCGGCACACCCCAGCCGGGAAAAGGCCGCAGCGCATCCACGCACACCACATCCAGATCGCGGGCGAGGCGGCGGTGCTGAAACCCATCATCCAGCAGCAGCACATCAAGCTTGCCCCGTTCGAGCAACCGCTTGCCCACCTCATGGCGATCCGCGCCAATCCCCACCGCAAAGATGCCTTCGGCGACAAACAACTGCGCCTCATCACCCGTGATCGCGGCGGCGGCGGTCTCCCCGGCCAGCAAGGTCACAATCTCGCTTGAATCACGCTTGTAGCCCCGCGTCAGGATGCCCACCCTCTTGC
>CAZBTA010000079.1:0-19996 GCA_964494515.1 uncultured Bryobacter sp. | reverse complement strand
GTAATCAGCGTCGATGCGGAATGACGCTTCACTGCCCAGTTGGCCGAGTTCGGCCTGGACTTGTTCAACGCTGACCTTCAGGCCAGCTTCGCCGGACAACATTTCCTGCGCGGCGATGACTGCTTTGGTAGAGAGGTTCATTGCGCTACCTCCACAACTCGTTGGAGACGCGAATGAAGCGATCCGGCTGTTGGGCGGCACGATCGAGAAGCGCCGCGTCTGATGACGGCATATCGTTGGTGATCGCAATCACTTCCGCCGCGGCAACCGGCACAGTGGTGGCCTGGCGCAGCTTTTCGCTTGTCTCGCCGAGAAACAGATGCCAGCCGGCAACACGTTGCGGGAACGTGGCGATCGACAACTGATAGTCCTGACCATCGGTCATGTCGATGAGAAACTCATCGCTTACGGCGCCCACAACACCGTCAATGTCGACGTAGCGCGCGCGAGCACGCAAGAAGCGATGTGGGTTGTTGCCATTGCTGATGTTCATCATCGGCACCGGCGCCTTGGGCACGGGGTTGTTGACGATGCCGATACCGGTATCGAACAACTGTTCACGAGCCGATTCAGCGCGGAATTCGTAATAGCGCGCCTGGTCGCGATGCAACGTGCTGCTCTGCAGCGCGGCGAGATCGACATAGAAGAGACTCAGCGTCAGCAACGAATGCCAGCGTGTCAGTGGTTCCGTCACGACAACCCGGTTCAGGAGTTGACGTGCCGCGTTGTCGCCCAATCCGCTCTGGCGGAGCAAAAAGCTCGTGACCTGCGTTTCGATCTCATTCTGAGCGAGGCGTGATTTGGCTTCGATGGAAGTGCTCTCCTGCTCGGAGAGGATGGAAAGCTTGGTGTCATAAGCCATCCATTCCGACAGGCAGCTGATGGGTTGATCTTTGAGTAGGGCCATGGTTTTTGCTCACTTTCCTGGGGCAAGAAGGAAAAAGGGCCGGCTGCTTCCCCTTGCGGAGAGAGCAGACCGGCCCCAATCACTTCAGGCGAAGTCTGACTAGCTGCGAACCTGCACGGCGTGGTTGCTGCGCAGAACGCCGGCACCGTAAAGGATGTCGACGGTGAACTGCTGCGACAACGTGTCGGGCTGGTAGCTCATCACGACGCGCACACCGAAGTTGCCGAGTTCGGCGTATTCGGCGATGGCGCCCGTGCCGGGCAGCGGCTGCGGCAGGCGACGCACGGCCAGGCCAATCGCGTTCTTGGCGAAGGCGAGGTTGTAGGTCGTCGCCGGCGAACCCGTCTTCTTGACGAACTGCGAACGGAAGACGTAGAAGTCCTTCAGGCGGCCAATGTTGCCATTGATCAACGCCTTCAGACCAGCGTCGCCGGCCTTCGAGTATTCGCTGAAGCGCGGGTTCTGACGCAGAGCCGAGTAACCGGAAGCATCAACCACCAGGAACTTCTCGGCGCTCGAAGGAACCTTGGCATTGAACAGCGCCGTTTCAGCGTCGTCAATGATCTGTTCCGTCAGCGGCGTGGCGCCGGTGCCGAGGGGGGTGATGGTGGTGAAGTTCGTCGCCAGGCTGAGCAGGTCGGATTCAACCTTTTCGGCCAGAGCAACAATCGCCGGCTCCATGTAGAGCTTCAGCAAGTCCGGGGTGGCCACAACCTTGGTGACGTCCGGGATCTGGAAGGTGGCTTCAGCGTGCGTGTTCAGCACGATCTGGGCATTGCCGAGGCTCGGGTTCTGCGTGGTCACCGAACCGCCTTCGGCGATGTTGTTCGCCACAAGCGTCGGGGGCACCGGCACATTCACCGTATCGCCAGCCTTGGCCAGCGTGGGCTCGAAGTCGCGATTGACAAGGTTGCCCATCACGAGGTTGCCCATCAGGGCGGGCAGCGCATCGGCCGCAACCAGCTTCACAATCGCATTCGCGAGGTTAGAAGAAGTAATAGAAGGCATGTAAATTCCTTTGTGAGTTGACTTACTCAGACATCAGGCCACCGAGGCGCGCAATCTCTTTGCGTGCACGGGCCATATCTTCCGCGCTCATCCCCGGGCGGATCAAATCAAGATCAAATCCGGGTGAGCTCTGGGTGCCACGGCCGCTGTTCGCGGTGCCGCTGCCACCCAGGTTTCGGGCCGGGAGAAGTTCCGGGTTTTCGTCGACAAACTTGCGCAGGAAGTCCTGCACCGGAACCGGGCCTTCCGGTCCGCGCGCTTGCAACGAACCATCGGCTTCCCGGAGAATTTCGTCCTTGACGGCCTTGAAGGCCAGGTCGACTTTGGCGACCCCCAACCGCTGCAGTTCCGAGCGGATGAGCGTTTCGCGTTCCATCGTTTCGGCGCGAGCCTTGGCGCGGCGAGTCTCTTCGACGAGTTCGTTCAACCGCTTTTCCATCGTTTCGCGCTTGCGACGCTCTTCCATCAGCTCAGCTTTGTAGGCCGGCTCATTCTGCTTGGCCTGCACGGTCTGGTATTCGCTCAAGATCTCGTGAACCATTTGTTTCAGGTCAGAGGCCTTCGAGGTGTGTTGATCGTTTTCGTTGTTTGAAGTCATTTCTCTTCTCCTTTGTCAATCTGCGCTTCGATTTCGGCGGCGATCTTCTCCTTCGTGGTCTCGTTGATGTCCGCCAGGAATTTGAAGGCGAGCTTCTTGAAGGCCTGCTTGCGGAACGTATTCGAGGTGATGCCGAGCTTGAGGAGTTTTTCCGCCTCGTCGAGTTCCTCGTTGAACTCACCAACCTCGAATTCATCGAGGCCGGATACCGAGATTCTGAGATCGTCCTTGCGGACACGAATCAGCGTCTGCAACAGCCGCTTCAGCGTGTCCTTTACCGTGTCACCGTAGGCGCGCAGCACCTCCTGGGTGATCTGGTAATCCGCCCGCTTGCTGTTACCGCTCACTTGAGCGGAACCCGAAAGCCAGCTGCGGGACTGGCTCATCAGATAACAGGTGCGGTAGATTTCTTCCTGGAGCCGCGTCAGGTTCTCCATCGCGATGCGATAGACATTGCCTTCCGGTTCGGTCCAGCCAAACTTGTCTTCCGGGTCGAGGTGGATGTAGTAGGACTCGCCCAGGATCGTCGTCCAATCACGCTTGCTGTAGATCACCGGCGTCGCATAAAGCGCCATGCCAAGCGACCAGGACAGTGAATTGGACTTGTTGAAGTGTTCAAGCTGCAAGTGGGCCGCTTTGTTCACCAGCCACAAGCCATCACTCAGCGTGATGTCAAACACCGGCAGACGCGACTCGGAGGCACAGGCATGCGGCCCGGTCTCGAGCACGCGCACACCGCCGTCGGTGCCGCCGTCCTGCTCCACGATGAAGTAATCCGTCTCCGTGTAGATCAGATAGCGTGACTGCTTGCGGCCAACGTCGAACATTCCCGCCTGCTTGTCGCCCTCAAGGCGGATCGTCATGCGGGTGGTGCGACCGTCGGGCGAGTGCGTCCAGTTGATGACGTCGGTCGGATGGATCGCCGTCAGATAGCCGCGATCGGCGCCGAGGGCTTCTTCTTCCAGTCGACTCGTAAACGTCTTCTGACGCTTCGGAAATTCGAGCGCGATAAACGACTTGCCGAAGATCAATGCTTCGATAAAGCGCTTGCGCAGGAAGTCCGTAATGTTGTTCCCGTTCCGGTCACAATCGTTGAAGAATTCAAAGTAATACTTGCTGGAGCGGAGGGATGTGTCTTCGACCGTCAGGATGGGTTCGCGACGAAACAGCGTCGAGGCATACCAGTCAACGATCGATCCGATGTAGTTTTCATAGAAGGCGCGATTTACCCGTTCCTGGTAAACTTCGGCCGGCTCGCGATGGCGGCGATAGAGGTAGCTGCTGGCCTTGGATTTGATCTGGGCGCCTCCCGTATAGAGGTCCTGATACAACTCCATGCTGCCTGACCAGGCTCGATATTCCGGATGCGGCTGAATCGCATCGACAATTTCCGTCAGGTTCATTTGTTCTCGAATACGAAACAAGCGCTTCGTAACTTTCTAGTGAGTTCCATTTCCGCGGGGCAGTAACCCCAAATAGAAGTTACTTTCGTGCCCCCCGGCACTTTTCGCCTCGCCATCGCAAACCATTGAAAACAAGCGTGATAAAGTTGCAAAATTTTTCAAACGGATTTTTGCCCCCCATCAGGCCACCCCTTCTCGGCGACAATGGAGACAGGTATGCCTTTCGATTCCATTGAGTCCGCCATCGAAGATTTCCGCGCTGGAAAGATGGTGGTGGTTGTTGACGACGAAGACCGTGAGAACGAGGGCGATCTGACGCTGGCCGCCGATGCGGTGACACCCGAGCTCATCAACTTCATGGCCGTTCACGGCCGCGGGCTGATCTGCCTCGCTCTCGCCCCCGAGATCTGCGATCGCCTTGATCTCCCCCTGATGTCACGCAACAACACGTCGAACTTCGGCACGCCCTTCACCGAATCCGTCGATGCCCGCTACGGCGTCACCACCGGCATTAGCGCCGCCGATCGGTCACACACCATCCAGGTCTGCGTCGCCGATGGCACGCGCCCCGATGACCTCGCTCGCCCCGGCCACATCTTCCCTCTCCGCGCCCAGGCCGGTGGCGTGCTTGTGCGCGCCGGCCAGACAGAAGCCTCCGTCGATCTCGCGCGCCTCGCTGGACGCAAACCCGCCGGCGTCATCTGCGAAATCATGAATGAAGACGGCACCATGGCCCGCGTGCCCCAGCTCATCGAGTACTGCAAGCAGTTCGACATGAAGCTCATCTCGGTGGCCGATCTCATCCGCTACCGGCTCAAGCATGAGAGCTACGTGCGTCGCCATAGCCACGCCAGGCTCGAAACCACTTTCGGCCCCTTCGCCATGCACGTCTACGAAAACACCTTCAGCAAGGAGAAGCACTCCGCGCTCGTCTACGGCGAACCAAACCCGAATGAACCCGTTCTCGTTCGCATGCATTCCCATTGCCCCTTTGGCGACATCTTCCACAGCTCCAGTTGTGATTGCCGCGCGCTACTCGACGGCTCCATGAAAGCCATAGCCGCCGCCGGCAGTGGCGTGATCGTCTACCTGCATCAGGGCAACACCGAACGCCTCTCGCCCGTCGCTGAACACTCCAGCGACCTGCTCATCCACACGCGCAATCAGCCGCGCGGCGCCGGTCAGCCGCAGATGCAGCATCAGGTCGGCATCGGCGCACAGATCCTGCGCGATCTCGGCCTGCACCGGATTGAATTGCTCACCAATTCGCCGCTAAAGGCGGTAGGGCTTGAAGGTTTTGGGATTGAGATTGTCGGAAGGCGGGGAGTGACGCTGGGCGTCTAGAACTGGCGGAGAAGGAGGGATTCGAACCCTCGGTACAGTTTCCTGTACACACGCTTTCCAAGCGTGCGCCTTAAACCGCTCGGCCACCTCTCCAGCCTGACTTTTTTAGTGTACCAAAACACGCTGCGGCTACTGGTTCTTTCCCGCAATTCTCCGCTTTTCCCCCACGAATGCGGCCAGCCGCGGCCATTCAAGCGTCGCCGGACAAGCATCCATCCACACCTCGAGCGCCCGCAGCAACATCTCGCCCAGCCGTGAGGTCTCAAACATGCACCGCGCCGGCTTGACACCCGGTGCCGCCACGGCGCGCACCTCCATCGGATACCGCACCCAGAATTCCTTCACCGCCGTCTCGGGAAACCACACCGCCGGCTCCACCTTCACTCGACCCGGCTCCAACCCCTCCTTCGCGCGCACCTCCATCACAAACAGCGCACACCGCTGCCCTTCCCCAATACGGCCCCGGAAATCATCCGCCACACGCACGGGCTCCTCGGCGGCATCCATCCCCGGCCACACCCGATACGTCGCAACCTCGAACGTTTCTGGCGGATTCTGACCCGTCCTGAGCACAAACCCCTGCCCCGGCTCTCCCGTCACCGCAACCACGAACAGCAATCGCCCACCCGGCCAGATCACCGGCGACAGCGCCGCATAGGGCTCCCATCGCTCCACATCGGCACAGCCCGGCCGCAACTGCCCCTGCCCGGCGGCCAGCGCGAGGTCTGAAAACACGAAAAGCTCCTGAGCGGAGCCTTTCGTGCCAAACCAGAATGTCAACAGGATCAGCCAATATCGCATGGCCTTCACCCCTTAGGCGAGATCAAACTTCTCCTGATGGATCAACCCGTCGGAGACCACCATCACCGGCCGACCGATGATTTCCTCAAGCTCTTCGAGGTACTGATTCTCGCTCGACTTGAAGACCTTGGCCACTTCAGGGTTGACGCGCAGCAGCACGTCCTTGGAATCCTCAAGCGCCTTGGCCAGCTTCTTGGCCTCGTTGAGGATCTCGCCCACCACCGTCTGCACGCTCTTCACATAGGCAGAGCCTTCGCAGTACGGGCACGGGGCGCACAGCGTCCGCTCGAGCGATTGCTTCACACGCTTGCGCGTGATCGCCACCAGCCCGAAGTCGTTAAACTGCAGAATCTTGTACGGCGCGCGATCGGCACGCATGGCTTCTTCGAGCGCCTGCATCACACGCATGCGATTCTTGCGCTCGTCCATATCGATGAAGTCGATCACGATGATGCCGCCCAGGTCACGCAGGCGCACCTGACGCACGATCTCGCGGATCGCCTCGATGTTCGTCTTCACGATCGTGTCTTCAAGCCGGTTCGACTTGCCGACAAACTTGCCCGTGTTGATGTCGATCGCCACCAGCGCTTCCGTCTGGTTGATCACGATGTAACCACCGGACTTCAGCCACACCTTCGGCCGCAGCGCCTTCTCAAGCTCCTGCGTGATGCCGAAATTGTCGAAGATCGATACCTGGCGCGTGTACATCCGCACGCGCGAAACCATCTGCGGCTGGAACCGCTCGAGGAATCGCAGAATGCTCTCGTACACTTCTTCGCTGTCCACCCAGATCGACTTGAACTCGGGGCCCAACTGATCGCGCATCACGCGCTCGACGATCTCGAGATCGTGATAGATCAGCGCCGGCGCCGGCTTGCTTTCCGCCTTCTTGCGGATGTCGATCCACAGGTTGTGCAGGAAGTTGATATCCGCGAGGATCTCTTCTTCCGTGCGGCCTTCGCCCGCCGTGCGGATGATAAAGCCGCCGGGGATGCCCTCCTTGCGGCTCTGCAGAATCTTCTTCAGACGCTGGCGTTCTTCATCCGACGAGATCTTGCGCGAAACGCCCGTGTGGTCCACCGTCGGCATGTACACGCAGTAGCGTCCCGGCAGGGCAATGTGCGACGTGATGCGCGCGCCCTTCTGCCCGAGCGGCTCCTTGGCGATCTGCACCAGGATTTCCTGGCCTTCCTTGAGCAGTTCGGTGATCGACGGCTGCGGACGGCGTTCCCGTTCCGGACGTTCGCCTCGCTCACCGCGCTCACTACGTTCTCCACGCTCGCCACGATCTCCGCGATCACCACGATCGCCACGATCACCGCGCTCCCGACGGCCACGGCCTTCACGGCGGCCGTCCTCACGGCGCGGCTGGACGGCGGCTTCCGCGGCTTCCACCTGCGGCGCCTCCACAGCAGCGGCTTCTTCGGTTGCGCCTTCGCTCACCGGCGATACTTCCACCGTGCGCTCACGCTCGCCACGATCGCGCCCGCGGCCACCACGACGACGGCGGCGGCCCGTGCGGCCCTCACCACCTTCTTCCGTCGAGCGCTGCTGCAAGAACCGCTGATCGTTCTGACGCAGGTGCGCCGAATAACCCAGCGACGGCAGCACGCCATCATCGGCCACTTCTTCACCTTCGCCATTCAGCTCAACGGCCGAGATCTCATCAGCCGCGTCTTCACCCGCGGCGGCGGCCACGGCTTCTTCTTCAGCGCCGGCTTCGGCCACGGCCACTTCTTCTTCTTCGTCTTCCTCTTCGGCCTCTTCCGCCGTCGGGGCTTCGCCGGCTTCCTTGTCTTCGTAGACAAGGCGCTCGGCTTCTTCAAAGTCGCGAAGCTCTTCCTTCTCGCGCGCGATCTCGGCGAGATGCTCCTTCACTTCTTCAAGCACTTCGGCTTCGCGCTGCTCGGCGATCGTCTCCGGCGTGATCGCCTTGAGCGGCGTCAGGTTGCCTTCCTGTGCCTCGCTATCGGGGGTAAACGTAGCCGCCGGCTCATCAGCCTCAAGCTCGGCTTCAGCCGCCGCGACGGCTTCATCCTCTTCGGCCTCGTCTTCGGCCACTTCTTCCGTGGAGCGCTTGGCATACTTCGACAGCGATTCGCCCGGCAGGATGATCGGCATCTCGGGAGCTTCTTCGTCGATCGAGGCTTCAATCGCCGTCTCAAGCTCTTCGGTTACGGCTTCTTCTTCTTCTGCTTCTTCAACGGCATCGGCATACTTCGATTCCGGGAAGTTCCCACCACCGCCGCGGCCACCGCGGCGACGACGGCGACGCCCACGGCGCACCTCAAGCGATTCCTGCGATTCGGCGCCAGCGGCTTCGGTAATCACCTCGCCGGCATCGGCTACTACTTCTTCTTCCGCCTGCTCAGCGGTGGTTTCCACCGTGGCGGCTTCCACCTGCGGGGCGCCCCGGCGTTCGCCACGGTCACGCCCGCGGCCACGGCCACGACCACGATCCCGGTCGCCGCCACGCTCGCCGCGTTCACTGCGTTCGCTCCGTTCGCCGCGCTCGCGGCCTTCGGGCATCCGCTCAAATTCTTCGTTCTCTTCAAAGAAGTCCGACACGTACAGGAACGTGTCACGCTCGAGGCCGAGGTCCACAAACGCGGACTGCATGCCCGGCAGCACGCGCGTCACGCGGCCCTTGTGAATCGAACCGGCCAGCGAATATTCGTTCGCGCGCTGGAAATAAATCTCAACCAGCTGGTCATCCTCAAGGATCGCGACACGCGTTTCGTGCCGCCCAGCGGATATCACTAACTCTTTAGCCATCAGGCATCTCCTTCAACTACCGGGGGGAGAGCTCAGGCCTGGGTCACAAATTTGGAAATCAGCTCGACTCGAAACAAGACGCGAAGTGCACATTGTGCGTATAGAAGCGTTTGGCGGCGGTTGATCGCGGGCAATCAAATATTGCTGCTGCGGCGGCATAGCCGCAAGTCGTGGTCTCAATCACACCGGTGGCGTCTCGGCAAAATAATTCCAAAATATTGTCTTCCCAAGCGGTCATCTTCTCTGCCCGGGTCTCATTGCAAAAAGCGCCGGAGCCGTACGTTATTCACCAGCCCCAGCATCAGGAAAAACGAGAGAATGTTCGAGCCACCGTAGCTCATCAGCGGCAGAGGAATCCCCGCCACCGGCATTAGCCCGGCAACCATACCCACATTCTCCAGAACATGGAAAAGCAGTACCGCACCCACGCCCATACATATGGCGGTTCCAGCCCTGTCAGGAGCGGTTTGTGCGTTCTGCAAAATCTGCATCAATAGTAGGAAATATAACCCAAGTACGAACACCACGCCGACGAAGCCGTGTTCTTCCGCGAAGGCCGCGAAGATAAAGTCCGTATGAGCAAATGGCAGGAATCGCAACTGGATCTGCATTCCGCGTGTCACCCCCAGGCCCCACATACCTCCTGAGCCCACGGCGATTTTCGATTGCATCACCTGATAGCCGGACCCCTGCGGATCCGAAGCGGGATCGAGAAAGCTCGTCAAACGAGCCTTCTGGTAATCCTTCAAAAAAAACCAGCCTGCCGGAATCACCAGCACCACAATCAGCACCAGTGCGATTGCCTGCTGACGCGTCAATCCCCCCAGCAAAACTCCAACGCCGAGGATCGGCAGATAACAGAGGGCCGTGCCAAGGTCCGGCTGCAAGCACACCAGCAGAAACGGCAGCAGCACCAGCCCACCCAGTCGGACGAGTTCGCGCAGATCCATCGATTCCGTCTTGAGCTCGGACACATACCGCGCCACAAACAGAATCAGGATCAACTTCATAAACTCGCTGGGCTGCAGCTTGAAGCCGCCCCCCAGCGCGATCCATCGCTTGGCGCCCAGCACCACGCGACTCAAAATCAACAAAAACACCAGCACCACGCCAAACACCGCATACAACATCGGCGATTGGCCCACCAACGTGTGGTAGTCGATCTGGCTGATGACATAAAACACCACCAGCCCCGCCCCCACAAAGAGCAATTGCTTGGCCCAGCGATTGGCCTCCTCGGTGGATTGCGTGGCGGAATAAATTTGCAGGATCCCGATGCCGCACAGGGCCAGCGACAGAATCAGCAACGTCCAGTCCACGTCCCGCAGGTTGCGTATGGCAAGCATCAGTTGCCCCCCTGCGGCTGCGGATTTTCATACTTCGCCGGCACCGTGGTCGGCCCCGGCGACTGCGTCATTTCCTTGCGCGTCTTCTTGTCGAAGTACGCCTTCACGACATCGCGCGCGATGTTGCCGGCGAGGTTGCCGTGATCCCCATCTTCAAACAGCACGGCCACGGCGATCTCGGGGTTCACCCGCGGGGCAAACGCCACAAACCACGCATTGTCCTTGAGCCGGATGCCACGCGCCTTCTGATATTCGTTCGACGCCGTCTGCGCCGTCCCCGTCTTGCCGCACATCTCAACGCCCGGCACACGCGCATTCGTCGCCGTGCCCCAACCGTTCACCACCTCGCACATCCCGTCCACCACCATGCGCACGTGGTCCAGATCCAGCTCCGCCTTGCGCGCCGGCTTGGTCGGCGCGTCGGCGCTCTTGAGCAGGTGCGGCGTGTGCCAGATGCCACCAATCGCGAGGCCACCAATCGCATGCGCCAACTGGATCGGTGTCGACGTCAGATACCCCTGCCCGATCGCCACCGAAACCGTATCGCCCCCATACCACTTCTCACGCAACGCGCGAATCTTCCACTTCGTCGATGGCAGCGTGCCTTCGGCCTCCGACGGCAGATCAATACCCGTCTTCGCGCCAAATCCCGACAGCTCCGCATACTTGGCAATCTGGTCGATCCCGATCTTGTTGCCCAGGTTGTAGAAGTACACGTCACAAGATTGCGCCAGCGCCTTCTTGAGGGTCGTCGCGCCATGGCCACGCTTGTTGTGGCAATGGAAGTAGCGGCCAAAGAAGTTCAATCCGCCCCCACAGTTGAACGCCGTCTCATTCGTAATCTCGCCACTCTCCAGCCCCGCCAGCGCCACAATCGGCTTGAAGGTCGACCCCGGCGCCAACTGCGCCTGGATCGCCCGGTTCAGCAGCGGCTTGTCCGGATTGGTGAAGATCTCACGCCACTGGCGGTTACGCTCGCGCGAAGACAAACGCGCCAGATCAAACCCCGGACGCGACACCATCGCCAGCACTTCCCCATTGCGCGGATCGAGCGCCACCGCCCCGCCCCGCTTGCCATCCATCGCCAGTTCCATCACCGTCTGCACATCGAGGTCCACCGTCAACTGGATCGACTGCCCCGGCTTTGCCGGCCGCATGCCCAGCAGCCGCCGTTCATTGCCCTTGTTGTCCACCAGCACTTGCCGCTGGCCATCTGTGCCCGTCAGCAGATCGTTGTATTGCCGTTCGATGCCCGTCTTGCCCACCAGGTCACCCTGCTGGTATTTCGCAAAGTCGGCGAGGTTCAATTCCTGCTCCGACACTTCGCCGACATACCCGATCAGATGCGAGGCAAAACCCTCGGCCGGATACACGCGGCGCTCGGTATGGATCAATTCGAGCTCGGGGTAGGTATCGATATCGCGGTGCGATTCCACAAACGCGATCTCCGCCGGGGTGAGCTCTTCCTTGATGATCACCGGCTGATACTTCGGCCGGTTGCGATGCCGCTTCAGTTGCGCCAGCAATTCATCGTACTCAAGGTCCAGCCCTTCAGCGATCGGCTTCAGGTGCTCTTCCTTCAGCGCTTCGCGCGAGAGCAGCACTGAGAAGCTCGAATGGTTGTCCACGATCACGCGGTTATCACGATCGAGAATCTTGCCTCGCGGCGCCGGCACCGGCAACGACTTGATCCGGTTGCGCTCGGCCTTGAGGGAATACAACTCCTCGTTCTGAATCTGCAGGTTCCAATACCCGCCAATCAGCGCGAGAAACACGACGACGCTCAGGTACTGCAAGAACGCGATCTTGCCCTGCGCGTACTTGGATTCATCGCGCAGAAATCGCAGCCGGTCCTGATAGTCGAGCCGTTCGAGACGGCCGGGAAAGCGGAACACAATATCCCTTTTGGATTGAGAAAGTTAATTCTCGTTCTCTCTCAGTTTATCCAACAGCCAGAACATCGGTAGCGCCACGGCCGAGTTCAGCACCGCGCGCACCATCTCATCCATCACGTTAATATTCGGCACCTGCCCCAGCAGCGCTCTCACCATCACCCAGTAAAAAAACTGGTGGAACACAAAGAAGAAGATGCACAACATAAACCGCAACGCCGGATTGTTCACGTCAAACCGCAAACTCACCGAAGCCGCAAAATATCCCACCAGCGTCTTCACAATGCCAAACATCCCCAGCGGCTGCATCGACAACGAATCCTGCATCAACCCAATCGTCGCCCCGATCGCAATCCCGGCAATCGGCTGCCGCTTCATCAGCGAAAAGTAGATCGTTGTTAACAGTGGAAACTCAAGCGTCCGCGCCGAATCAATAAACCGCGGCAAGAAGATATCCAGCAGCACCGAAAACAACGGCACCAGAAAAAACACGATCGGCCGAAAGCTCGACGACGCGCTCTTGCGGCGCCGGCCTTCGACAAAATTTGCTTCGTTGTACTCGGGAGAAGCCATGGCGATTCTAGGGAGGCGTCACCGGCGGCGTGGTCGGCTGCGCGGTGGGCGGCGTCACGGGAGTGTTCGCCGCATCCGCCGGGGTTGTTGTCTTCGGCGTCACGGGCCGCGGCGCCACGGGCGCATTAAAGTTCGGCACTCGCCCGCCGTTGCCATAGCTCACGCCCTGCTGCTCGCCAAGCGCGCGATACTTCTCCAGCAGCCGGTCCGCCTCGGTCGAGGTCTTCTGGTTCGATCGCTGCACCGGCGTCGCATCCGGCGCCACCGTCGTTACCTCAGCCGGTGGCGGCGCGAGCGGCTTCATCTCTGGCCCCGTGCTCGCCCCACCCGTCAGCTCCGGAATCTGCTGGTGCGCGCCTTCCAGCACCACCAGCACCTCTGCCAAACCCTTGTCAAAGGCCGCCGGCGCGACATAGATTTCCTTAAACAGCTTGCCCGCCTTGGCCACGCGCACCGGCCCCACCGGCAAGCCCCGCGGAAAAATGCGATCGTCGCCCGACGTGTAGAAGATCTCGCCTTCCTGCACCGGTTGCTCGTTCTGGATGTAATCGATCAGCAGCTGGTTGTTGCCCTGGCCGCGCGCCGTGCCATGGATGCGTGTCTTGTCTGACACCACGCCACAGGCAAACGTCGGATCGGTAATCAGCATCACCTGCGACGCCATCGGATACGACGCCGTCACCTTGCCCACAATCCCGTCCGGCGTGATCACCGGCATGCCCTTCAGCACGCCCGACATCGAGCCACGGTCGATAAACACCACCTTCGAGTTCATCCCCGCCCCGGCGCCGATAATGCGCGCGCCGATCGTCTTGTTCGGGTTCCGCTGCACAAAGGCGGCCATCGCTTCCACGCGCTTTGCCGTCGCCAGTTCTTCTTTGAGATATTGCGTCTCGAGCTTCAACCGGTCGAGTTCGGCCTTCATCGTGCGGTTCTCCGAGCGCACCTGGATCAGCTCCCAGTATTCGCCCGCCACGCCAAACGTGTTCGCGCGCAGCCCTTCAAGCACGCGCGCCAGCGGCGTGATCGCCGTCACGGCCCACACCCGGATCAGTCGCACATCCTGGTTGTTCTTCACCTGTACGGCGAGCAGCACCAGCTGCGCCATGATGACGATCACCAGGACAGACAAATTCCGGTATCTGGCTAGGAAGCCATCCATGCTTGCCTTCCCGGCGCTCCTCTACTCGATGGCGATGCGGCGCAGCAGCTTGAAGTCCGACAGCATGCGCCCGATGCCCAGCACCACGCACGCCAGCGGATCTTCCGCGATCGACACCGGCAGCCCCGTCTCCTGACGAATCCGCTTGTCGAGATTCTTGATCAACCCGCCGCCACCGGTCAGCACGATGCCGCGGTCAGAAATGTCAGCCGACAACTCCGGCGGCGTCCTCTCGAGCGCCACGCGGATCGCGTTCATGATCGTCGAGATCCCTTCGGCTAGCGCCTCACGGATTTCTTCATCCCCGATCGTCAGCGTGCGCGGCACCCCTTCAATCAGGTTCCGACCCTTGATTTCCATCGTGATCGGCTTGTCCAACTCCGATGCCGACCCAATCTGCATCTTGATCTGCTCGGCCGTTCTTTCACCCACCAGCAGGTTGTACTTCCGCTTCAGGTACTGGATGATCGCCTCGTCGAGCTCATTGCCCGCCACGCGCACCGAGCGCGAGTACACAATGCCCGCCAGCGAGATCACCGCCACGTCCGTCGTGCCGCCGCCGATGTCCACCACCATGTTGCCGCCCGGTTCGGTAATCGGCAGCCCCGCGCCAATCGCCGCCACCATCGCCTGCTCCACCAGATGCACTTCGCTCGCCTTGGCGCGATACGCCGAATCAATCACCGCCCGCTTTTCCACCTGCGTAATTTCCGACGGCACCCCAATCACAATCCGCGGATGCACCAGCATCTTGCGGCCGTGCGCCTTCTGAATGAAATAGTTCAGCATGCGCTCGGTCACCTTGAAGTCGGCGATCACGCCGTCCTTCATCGGTCGGATCGCGACGATGTTGCCGGGCGTGCGGCCCAGCATGTCTTTGGCTTCTTTACCAACGGCTTCAACTTCTCCGTTGTTTTTGTTTATGGCGACGATGGAAGGTTCATTGACAACAATCCCCTTCCCCTTGGCATATACCAGCGTGTTGGCCGTGCCGAGGTCGATGGCCAAGTCAGATGAGAAAAGGCTAAACAGCGAGCGAATGTTCATGTATGCGGAAACGCTTGACTACGTTAGGGATTTGCGGCGGGGTGAGTGTTTCAGTGAAAAACACTGACCTTCTTTTGAGCGTAGCAATAGCCTAGTCCTTTTGCATCTGCACGGGGGATTTTTTCAACCCCCTCATTACCCCCACGTGGGGGTATCGCTTGGGGGTACCCCTACCCGCATCGATTTCTGAGAATCTCCCCAGGTGGTGTCTATCTCGGGCCGTGGCAAAAACGCTACAAATAGATTCACACCACGAGGGATATCGAACATGCTGATGGAAATCGAAAACAACAACTCAAACGCAGTCAATCCGGAACTCTGCCGCCAGGTCGGCAAAGACTGCCGCGAATGTGTATCATCGAACGCCGGCCTCATCGCTCTCCTTTGCCCCACGATGGATGCCGCCTCAGCCCAGCAAATGTTCTCCCGCCTTTACCGCAGCCAGGCCTGCGCCGGCATGGCGCGCGCCTTCGTGCGGGAATATCTCGCCGCCGTCGAACCGGAATTCATCGACGTCCCCACCCCCATGCCGCTCTACCAGATCGCCGCCTGCGCCTAGCGAATCAGATGAAACTTCTCCTGCCGGCCGATCACCCACTGGATCTTCCCGTCAGGGCCCACCATCGCATCCTCTTCCATTCCCACAAATAACTGCTGGCCGCCCCATTCGGGCACCGGAGTCCGGCTCGACAGCTCAATCGAAAACCACGTATTCGGGATCAGCTTCACATCCCCGCGCCCCGGCACGCCCTGCTGGCGGTCCCACAGGCCAATCAGCGGCCCGGCCCCATGGCCGTGGTCCCCGATCGGATGCGAATAGACGGTGCCGTTGATCCCCAGCGCGCGAATCTCCTTCAGCGCCTCGGCCAACACTTCATTGCCCGTCCGCCCCACCTGCATCCGCGCCATCACGATGTCCTGCATCTTCTTGGAGTTCTCAAGCGCCTTCACAATGCCCGCCGGCGGTTCCTTCTCGCCCTCGCGCAGCACGTATCCCATATGCTGCGTATCCGTCGCCAGCCGCATCGCCGTCACGCCGTAGTCGATCCACAGCACATCCCCGCGCTCGATCACCACCGGCGCATCCTCGTCCTTCAAGATCTGCGCCGCCTTGCCATTCTGCCGCTGCACGCGGATCCCGGGCTGAAACCACGTCCCATACCCCTGCCGCTGATTCTCCTGCCGCAACCACCACACCACATCCTGATCCGTCGTCTTGCCCGGCGTGATCACCTCATTCGACAGCGCCCGGCTCAGATTCGCATGCACGTCCCGCATCATCTTCTGATACGTCGGCACCATATCGGGCACGCGCAACGCCACAAAATCCAGCGCCATGCCCTCCGACCGCACCAGCTTCTTCCGGTTCTCCGCCCCGATCGCCTCTTCCAGTTGCTCGCGCTCCCCGGCCGACAATCCATCCGAGAACGCATGCGTATGGCTGATGTTGATCGCGATCTTCTTCGGGTTCCTCTGGTCGATCAGCTTCCGCAGCAGCGTCCACTGCGAGTCGCCATACAGCTCAATGCCCGAGTCCGGATCCCGGTACATCTCATACAACCCACCCTGCGATCCTCCGCCCAGCGCCAGCCGCTCCACACCCTTCTCCGGCCCCCGGTCAAAGAACACATAGATCGTCCGCCGCCGCGCGGCAAACATCGTCGGCCCCACCATCGAGAAAAACACCGGGTCCTCGTTGTACTCGCGATTCGAGATCACCCACATGTCCACGCCATACTGGCGCATCAGCTTCGGCAGATGCTCATCCAGTCGCTGCTTGAGCCACGCCTGCTGCAGCTTGGCCTGTTCACGCAAATCAGGCAGCGCCGGTGGCGCCCCTTGGAGCATTGCCACCAGCACAAAGATTCCGATGATGTTCCGCATAAAGGTCTAGATCTCTCCCGGTTGCAGGCGCGTCGGCACAAACGGCGTCTCCGACACCTTCGGCTCCATCGCCCCGCTCAATACCCTCACCCACACCCGCGCCGACTCGACCACAATCGTCGCCGTCAGCAACAGAAACACGCCACAGATCACCGCGTCCATCCGCTCGTTAAAGATCAACTGCCTGGTCTGCAGCACCTTCTCAGCCGCGATCGCCCCCGCGGCCAACTGCGCCTCCAGTTGCTCGGCCCGCGCAAGGAACCCCAGCCGCGGGCTGTCCGCAAAGATCTTCGTGATCCCGGCCGTAAACGTCACACTCAACATCCACAACAGCGGCATCCCCGTCACCCACACATACTTCATCCGGTACATCTTGATCAGCACCGTCGTCGCCAGACACAACGCAATCGTCCCCAGCAACTGATTCGCAATCCCGAACAGCGGCCACAGCGAGTTGATGCCACCCAGCGGATCGAGCACGCCCTGATACAGGAACCATCCCCACGCCCCCACCACCGCGGCGCTCGCCATCACCACACCGGGCATCCAGCTCGTCTCGCCAAACGGCTTGTAGACATTGCCCAGCAGGTCTTGCAGCAAAAAGCGTCCCACGCGCGTCCCGGCGTCGATCGTCGTCAGGATAAACAGCGCCTCAAACATGATCGCGAAGTGGTACCAGAAGCTCAGAATCGTCTTGCCCCCATCGGCCGTCAGCGTCAGCGCCTGCGAGAAGATATGCGCCATGCCGAGCGCGAGCGACGGCGCCCCACCCGTTCGCGCAAACAGCGTGTGCTCGCCCACGCTCCGCGCCAGCTCTTCCATGTGCGCCACCGTCACCGGATAGCCCCATGCCGAAATCGTCTTCACCGCCGCATCGGGCAGCGCCCCCACCACGCCCGCCGGCGAATTGATCGCAAAGTAAACTCCCGGCTCCATCGCGCACGCCGCAATCAGCGCCATGATCGCCACCATGCCTTCCACCAGCATCCCGCCAAAGGCCACCGGCAGCGCATGGCTCTCTCGCGCCAGCAGCTTCGAGGTCGTCCCCGAAGAGATCAGCGAATGGAACCCCGACAACGCCCCACAACCAATCGTGATAAAGCAGAACGGAAACACCGAGCCCGCAAAGATCGGCCCCGACCCGTCCACAAATCTTGTCATCGCCGGCAGGTTCAAATCCGGTCGGACAAACAGCACGCCAACGCCCAGCATCGCCGCCACGCCCAGCTTCACAAACGTGCTCAGGTAGTCACGCGGCGCCAGCAACAGCCACACCGGCAGCGCGCTCGCGCAGAATCCATAACCAATCAGCATCAGCGCCAACGCCGGCCCGCTGTAGGTAAACCACGGCGCCAGCGTCGCCGACTCGGCCACCCACTTGCCGCCAAAGATGCTCAGCACCACCAGCACAAACCCGATCAGCGAAATCTCCACCACCTTGCCCGGCCGCAGGAATCGCAAATAAAGCCCCATGAAGATCGCAATCGGCATCGTCGCGGCGATCGTAAACGTCCCCCACGGGCTCCCCTTCAGCGCGTTCACAATCACCAGCCCGATCACCGCCATCAGGATCACCATGATCAGCAGCACCGTGATCATCGCCGTCACGCCGCCCAGCTTGCCGATCTCTTCCTTCACCATCTGTCCGAGGCTCTTGCCGTCGCGCCGGATCGAGAAGGCGAGAATCAGCATGTCGTGCACCGCCCCCGCCAGCGCCGCGCCCAGAATAATCCACAGCGTCCCCGGCAGGTAGCCAAACTGCGCCGCCAGCGTCGGGCCCACCAGCGGTCCCGGCCCCGCGATCGCGGCAAAGTGGTGGCCAAACACAATCCACTTGTTCGTCGGCTCAAAGTCGTGCCCGTTCCGCAGCCGCTCGGCTGGAGTCGCGCGGTCCTTGCGCAGCGCCAGAATCTTCGATTCGATAAACGTCCCGTAGAAGCGGTAGCTCACCAGATACACACACGCCGCCGCCACGACGATCCACATCGAGTTGATCGATTCCCCGCGACTCAACGCCACCGCGCCCAAACATCCGGCCCCGAGCAGCGAGATCGCCACCCACATCAACACACTTCCTACGGATTTCATGCTTCCCAAAAGCGTATCAAAGTCTAGAATTTCGGTAGCTTCGTCAGCAGCCCGTAGGTATTCGATCCCCCGGCCTGGTTCACGCTGTCCACTACTTTCCAGTCCTTGTCCATCGCCCCGATGTAGAGCACATGATTGCGCTCACGCCCCGCCAGAATCACCTTCAGATTGCGCTGCGGATACTCGAGCACCTGATACTGCATGTTCTCGCTTTCCTCACGCCACCGGCTCCCGGCCGGTTCGCCGAGCTTGCGCGCCACGGCAAAAAAATCATCCGCCGGCCCCAGCCCCAGACTCTCCTGCACCACTGGCTTGTACGACACGTTCTCGCCCGATTCCTGAAACCGGAAGTAAGCAATCACCAGCGTCACCAGCACCAGCGCCCCGCCCAGCGCCACCAGAATCAGCCGCCCCACCTTCTTTTCCGACGCATCCAGCCGCAAGCTCTGCTGCAGCATCGGCTGCACGCTGTCGCTGGTCACGGGCTCGGTAGCCGGCTCGCCCGCCGGCACGCGCGGCATCTCGATCACCCGCTTGTGCACCGGCCACACCTGCCCCGCCTTGTACTCAAGCTCCCGGTTCAAACCCACAATCATCACCGGCCGGTCCGTCGAGCTCACCTCGCCCAGATAGCGCCGCGGCACCCACACTTGCCGCTCGTCCTGCTGGTTCTCCACGAGAAACTCCGACCAGTTCGCCTCTTTCATCCGCCACAGATTCGTCTCAAACCCGCCAATCGACGGATAGAACGAAAACTCCCGCTCCGCCAGCTGATCGAGCGGCGGCGGGTACATCTCCGGATTTGGTTGCGGGCTTGCGGGCGTCGACATCGGCTATCCCATATTGAGCGTGTCCATGTGCGCGAGCAAGGCCGCCTCACTGGCCACCACCGTCTTCTGCAAATCCGTCACGCTCTCGGCCCCATCAAACGCGGCAAACAGGCACAGCTTGGCCAGCGCATACATCTCATTCCACCGCAGGGGCGATCCCATCCTTTGGGCACATGCCTCGAGCGCCGCCTCCGGCATCTCGATCACCACCTCAAACGTCGTCTTCCGGTCCGCCGTCACCGCAAACACATGCCTCGTGCCCACAAGCCCCTTGAAGATGTACTGATACACCAGCCCGGTCTCGGCCGAATAGCTCTTCTCCCGCTGGGACAGCGGCA
>CAZBTA010000078.1:0-20083 GCA_964494515.1 uncultured Bryobacter sp. | reverse complement strand
GTTGCGGCCATATTCGGCCGTCGCGTTCGAGGTCAACACCTTGAACTCGGCCAGCCCGTCCGGGTTCGCGCGGATCGGCGCAAAGTTGCTTCCACCGGCCGACGTTTCGTTGGCGTCAATGCCGTCCAACGTAAGGTTCCAGGCGCGATCGCGCGCGCCGTTCACGTGGATGCCGCCGCCCGTGTTGGCGCCGCTCGTCACACCCGGTTGCCGCAGCACGAGCTCGAGCGGATTACGCCCGCGCGTACCGACAATCGGCAGGTCCTTCACCACGCGCTCGGTAAACACGTTACCGATGTTGCCCGAGGTCGACGTCTGCACCTGTTCATAGGCGCCCGACACCTCAATGCTCTCCGTCACCGCGCCCACCTCGAGGCGCACATTCACCGTCGTCGGCTGGCCAATGTTGACCACGTTGCCCTTGGCGAGAAACTTCTTGAAGCCATTCGCCTCCACCGCAACCGAATAGTTGCCGACCTGGATCGATTCAAAATTGTAAACACCGCTTTCACTGGTTGAGGCTGTGAACGATTGCCCGGTACCTTCATTGGTCAGACGGACATTCACCCCCGGAACTGGCGACCCGCTTGCATCGGTGACCGTACCGGTCAAGCGGGATGTGGTGCCCTGCGCGAACGCGAGCAGGGTTGTGAGGAACAGGCCAACCAGGGCCCGTAAACTGAAGCTCATTGTTACAGGTTAAACGATCTGTAATCTGTCCGATCCCTTTCGTCCCAGTCCCATATCCGGACAGTCCCGTCATGGTAAGTCCTGTATTTTGAATAGAACGACTCTGGCAATCCGGATGCACCCAAAAATCACCATGAACTGGATCCAAGACCTCCGCTATAGCTCGCGCCTCCTGCTGCGCTCTCCCGGCTTTACCCTGGTCGCCATTCTCGTCCTTGCCCTTGGCATCGGCGCTACGACGGCCATCTTTACGGTCTTCTATTCCGTTCTCCTCAAGCCCCTCCCCTACGGTGACCCTGACCGGCTCTTCCGCGTTTATGAAACGTTCAACAAGGGCCAGGGGCATGGCACTGCCTCCGTACCGAACATCTATGACTGGCGCGCCCAATCTTCGAGCTTCGACTTCATGACCTTCGAACTCGGCAGTCGCAGCCTGCAGGATGCCGCCAATGCCGAACGTCTGCGCAGTTGTAACGTCGAGGCCCGCTACTTTCACATCCTCAAGGCCCGCCCTCTCCTCGGTCGTGTCTTCAGCCCTGAGGAAGATCCCGCCTCCAAGCCCGTCCTCATCAGCGAAGCCATGTGGCGCAAGCGCTTCGGCTCGAGCCCCGACATCATCGGCAAGTCCATCCAGCTCGATGGCATTGCCCAAACAGTGATCGGCGTCATGCCCGTCGACTTCGAATTCCCACCCACCTCGCGCGACCCGATCAGCGTCTGGTCGCCGCTCGAGTTCCCCGAGCAGATGAAGCGCGACCGCGGCAGCCACTCCTACTTCGTCCTCGCCCGTCTCCGTGATGGCCATTCGCCTCAGGCCGCCACCGGCGAGCTTGAGAATATCGCCGCCCGCCTCGCCCGGCTCTACCCCAACGAACAGGATGGCCGCAGCGTCTTTGTCCGCTCGTTAACCGAAGATTCGAGCCGAATCATTGCCGAGCCGCTCCAGATCCTCCTCGGCGCCGTAGCCATTGTTTTCCTGATCAGCGGCGTCAACCTCGCCAATCTTCTGCTGGCTCGCGCCGCCAGCCGCGCCTCCGAGGTCAGCGTGCGCGCCGCTCTTGGCGCCACCCGTGGCCGCCTCATCAAGCAGTTCCTTGTCGAGAGCCTGCTGTTGTCGGGTCTCGGCGCTTTAGCCGGGCTGCTCGTGGCGCAGACCTCGCTCGACCTCATCCGCTACTTCGGCTCGAGCTACCTCCCGCGCACCGCCAGCATCAGCATCCATGCCCCGGTTTTGTTCTTCCTCGTCTTTCTTGCCTTGCTTACCGGCCTCGGCTTCGGCATCGTGCCGGCCCTTCGCGTCTCAAATGCCAACCTCGGCCTCGCACTGCGCGAAAGCTCCGGTCGTACCATGGGCGGCGGCTCCCGCCTGCGTCGCATTCTGGTCGGCGGCCAAATCGCTCTGGCCTTTCTGCTGCTGATCGGCGCCGGCCTCCTGCTTCGCACGTTGCTCAACCTCAAGGGCACCTCGCTCGGCTTTGAGACACGCAACCACGTCGCGATGCGCATCACCTTGCCCTCCGTGCGTTACAACAGCGCCGCCTCCAGCCGCTTCTACGACCAGCTCACCCAGCGCCTCCGCGCGCTGCCCGGCGTCGAAGCCGCGGGCCTCATCAACATGCTTCCTCTCGAAGACTGGGGCTTCAACGGTGACTTCGCCATCGTCGGCAAACCCACCACCAAAGGCAAAGAGCCCTATGCCGAATACCGCATGATCACCCCCGGCTATTTCGAAGCCATGGGCATCCCCATCATCGCCGGCCGTGACTTCTCGCGTCGCGACCCCGACGGCAAACTCACCGCCGTCATCATCAACGAGAAGCTCGCCCAGCGCTACTTCCCCAACGAAAACCCCATCGGCCAGCGCCTCCAGCTCGATCCTGTCGTGACGCAGGAGATCGTCGGCGTCGCTCGCAACGCGCGCTCGATCAGCCTTGAGTCCGGCCACACGCCCGAGATCTACGTCCTCGCCTCGCAGTCGCCCAACCCCATGTGGGTCGCCAATATGAGCCTGGTAGTGAGCGCGCGCATCCCCACCGAGAGCCTGGTCCAATCCATCCGCGGTGTCGTGCGTGAGCTCGATTCGGGTCTCCCGGTTTACAACGTCCGCACACTCGATGAGATCGTCGATTCCTCCCTTGGCTCGCGCAACCTGCTCTTCTATCTCATCCTCGCCTTCGCCGTGCTCGCGCTGGTGCTCGCCATGGCCGGCGTCTACGGGGTCATCTCATATCTGGTCACGGCTCGCACGCGTGAGTTCGGCTTGCGCCTTGCCCTGGGCGCTTCACGCCTGGGCGTCGTCCAGCTCGTGCTGCGGGAGAGTGGAGTATTGGTCGCTGGCGGGCTCGTGGCCGGCGTACTGGGCGCCCTCGGCATGTCACGCCTGATTGCAAGCCTGCTCCACGACGTCGCACCCGAGGACCCACTCACCTTCACCCTGGTCGCCATCACCACGGCCCTCATCGCGCTGCTCGCCACGGTCATCCCCGCCTGGCGCGCTTCTCGCGTCGACCCGATGGTCGCCCTGCGCGACCTCTAGCTCAGGCTGTCGGCCAGCGAGAAGATCGGCAGGTACAGGGCAATCAGCACAAAAGCCACAAACGCGCCCATCACCAGCATGATCACCGGCTCGATCAGGCTCAGCACGGCCTGCAGCTTGGTCTGCACGTCTTCTTCGTAAAACTCCGCCACGCTGCCCAGCATCGTCGGCAGTGCGCCGGTCGATTCGCCCACTTCCATCATGTCGACGGCCAGCGCCGGAAAGATCCCCGTCTGCTTGAGGGAGATCGACAGCGGTTGCCCTTCACGCACCAGCTGGCTTGCCGTCGCCAGCGCCTTGCGGATCAATACGCTCGATACCGATTCGCCCGCCGTGTGGATCGCCTGCAACAGCGGGATGCCGCCCAGCAGCAACGTGCTCAATACCCGCGACAACTGCGCCACCTGAAACTTCGTCCAGATCTCCCCAAACAGCGGCACACTCATCTTGAAGCGGTCGAGCGTCTCCTGCGCCGCCGCCGTTTTCGACCAGTAGTAGAAGCCCACTCCCGCCGCCACAATCGTCAGAAACGCAAACAGCACATACGTGCTTGCCGTCGTCGAGATCGCAATCAGCACCTTGGTCGGCGTTGGCAGTTCCGCGTTCAGCGTGTTGTACAGCTCGGCAAATCGCGGCACGACAAACGTGATCAGAAACACGATCAGCACGAGCACCAGCGAGAACAGCAGCGCGGGATAGATCAGCGACGTCAGCAGCTTCTTGCGCACCGTCAGCGCCAACCGCTGGTAGTTGATGTAGCGCTCCATCACCTCGACCAGGCTGCCGGCCCGCTCGCCCGCCATGATCGTCGTGATGTACATCGGAGGAAACAGGTTCTGGTTCTGAAACGCCGTCGACAGCAGGGCGCCGGTCTTCACTTCATCCCTCACCCCGGTCAGCGGCCCGCGCAGCTTGTCATCCGTCAGTCGTTCGGCCAGCAGATCCAGCGCCTTCAGAATCGGCAATCCCGCCTTGATCAGCGTGACAAACTGCTGATTCAGGATCAGGAATTTCTCCATGTCCACCTTGCCGCCGCGCGTTGTCCCCCCGGCTCCCGCTTCGCCCTTGGCGCTGATCGAATACACCAGATACCCGTCACGCGCATAGCGCTCGCGCAATTCTGCTTCATTGCGCGCCACGGCCGAAACCTGGTGCACCTGCCCGCGGGAATCCGCGTATTTGAGGACAAACTCAGCCATCGCTAATAGAGTATGACGGCCGGGGCGGGGAATTCGTGCAACTGCCTAGGCAATCGCCATCGCGTAGCGTTGCTCTTCCTGCACACTCGCATGGCGCGCCATCGCCAGCCCGCGCAGCAGCGGCCGCTCGTCTCCACACCGGCACACCCGCGTATCCGCCTCACCCACCAGCCCCGTCGCCAACCGCGGCACCGGCGTCCGTAGCCCAAACCAGCTCGTCACCACCAGCTCATGGTTTACTTCCTCAAGCTCGGCCCGCGATCCGTTAAAGTGCAGCCCCTGATGCGCACGGCATTCCCAGGCGAGCAACTCCCCATCCAGCCCCACCCACTGTTCAAACACCGGCACACCCAATACCTGCCACAGCATCTCGCGCTCGCCAGGGAACAGAAATCCATCCTCCACACTGCCCAGCACCACCACTGCCTCACACAGATTCGGCAGCGCCAGCGCCCTCGCCTCAACAGCGGCGCACAGGCGGCGCAGCACTGGCGGCGTCGCGGCGATCAGGCGCGTTCCCCCCAGATGCAGTCGCCCCAGCATATTCTCCTGAATCACCGTCACCCCGCGCGGCACCCGCATCGTCCGCCCCATCACCACGCCCGCCTTGGTTTCAAACGGCAGCCTGAGCATCCCCATGGCCGCCTTGCGCTTCGGGTGCATAAACCGCGCTCGCCCATCGAGCAACTCCCGCGTGCTCATCACCGGCAGGTCCTTCAGCGATTCCGCCCGCAGCAGTCGCTCCGTCCATTGCCGCTGGGAAAAGTAAGGCGTCCCCAGCGCGGCATTTACCAACTGCCTCAGCTTTTCCGGTTTTGACAACTCCACGGCCGGAGCAACGGCTTCCATCCGCCTGAACCACCACGGATTTCCACTCACGCGCAAAATGACCCGCATGTACCCCAATAGTGGGATTTATCGGGAAAAAATCTCTAGGGTTGTTCTTCGTTTGCCGGCAGGGCTGAGGTTTCCGCCGCCACCATCGGCGCGGCAATCTCGTTCGTCAGCCGGCGCGCACCCTTATAGGTCCGCTTCCAGAACGGCGTATCAAGTGAAGACCGCTTCACCGATTCGCGACGATTCGGCGAATGGATGAAGTAGTTTTCTCCCGTATAGATCCCCACATGCCACCCCTGCCGGCTCGCAAAGAACACCAGATCACCCTTTTGCAGGTCTTCCACTTCCACCGGCTCACCCATTTCAAACTGTTCCCGCGCCGTCCGCGGCAACTCTCGCCCGCACGAATTCAAAAACACATGCCGCACAAACCCGCTGCAGTCAAACCCCACATTCGGATCGGTCCCACCCCGCCGGTAGCGCAGCCCCGTAAAGGCCATCGCCGTCGATAACGCTTGTTCGGCGCAGTTCACGCACAGCGCCTTGTGTTCCTTGATCGAGCAGGATTTCAGCTCGGTGCTTACGGGTTCGGTCGCCCACAACTGCGGTTTGCTTGGCGGCAACGCCTTGGCGCGGGCCGTACGCGCACGACCCTTCTTCACGGTTTTCCGGGCGGCAACGACCTTTTTCTTCTTGGTCGTCGCGGCTGCCACGGGCTTCCGCTTTTTGGCGACGGTCTTTTTCGCCACGGGCTTCCGCACTGGTGCCGCCACAGCCGGCAACGCCATCGCGAGAAGCACCAGTAGCGTTACTAGTACCTTAGGACGCAATTTTCACAGCATACACCAGATCCGCACCCGGAAACCAAACAAAATGCTCGTTCTAACGAACGCTTTACCCCTCACCCACAAACGATTGCGGCCGCGTCAACCCCGTCGCCAGCGCCAATTGCGTCAGCCCCGCCACATTGTTCACATTCAATTTCTTCATCATCGCCTTGCGATAACTCCGAATCGTCTGCACGCTCAAATCGAGCATCACCGCGATTTCCTTGCTCGTCTTGCCCTCGGCCACCAGCCGCAACACCTGGATCTCTCTCGGTGACAGATCCGCCAGCGGTAGCGCCTGCGTGCTCTCATCCACCGTCCCCTTTTGGATCCGTTCGAGCAACCGGTCCGACACCCGCGGACTCAGATACGTCCCGCCCTGCGCCACCATCTTCAACGCCTGAATCAGATCCCCATCCGACGCCCGCTTCAGTACAAATCCGCGCGCCCCCGCCTTCACCGCGCTGATCACCGAATGCTCATCGTCATACATCGACAGCATCATCACCCGCGTCTCCGGGTTATGCCGCAGCATCTCCACCGTTGCCTCAATCCCGCTCATCCCCTGCAGATTGATGTCCATCATCACCACATCCGGCCGCAGCCGCCGCACCATCTGCACGGCTTCAATGCCGGAATCCGTCTCCCCGATCACCTCCAGATCCTGCGCCGTCTTCAAGATTGCCTTGATGCCATCGCGCATGATCTTGTGATCGTCAACGATGAGAACTTTGATTCGCATGCTCGATCCTGATTGTATTCACACTTGGCCCCGGGCCCAACCGCAACCCACCCACCTCGGCCAGCATTTCCACCATTTCTCCGCTCACGCCCGGCTCCTCGAGCACCACCCCGGTCGCCTCCATCTTCACCCGCCGCGGCCCCAGCGCCTCCACAATCCGAAACGCCGCCTGCGCCGTCTCCACCGGCCACGCCGGCCCCGCCCCGCCCTCGATCACCATCCCCTTGCGATGCCGCGCCAATTGCGACAATCCCGCCGCCAGCCCCCGCTTGGCCACCACCGCTCCACCCAGCGCATTTTGCGCCTCACGGAATCGCTCGAGCAACTCATCAAGCGTCCCGTTCAACTGTTCCAGCTCTCCCCGATCCACACCCTCAAGCGCCGACATCTGCAACGCAATCGCCGTCAGCACCTGTCCCGCATCATCATGCAGCAAGCGCGCAAAGCGCTGCGTCAGCTCTTCATGCTGACGCAGCAACTCCGCGAATGCCGCTCTTTCGCGCATTACTTCTTGCGCGCAAGCACCTTGTTGACCGCCTCGACGATGTTCTTCGCGAGCAGGCCATACTTTTCCACCACTGCTTCCGGCGTACCGCTTTCCGCATAGGTGTTATCGACACCGACAAACTCCATCACGCAGGGCGTCGTCTCCGCCGCCACCTGCGCCACGCGCGTGCCAATGCCCGTATCCTTCAGGTGCTCTTCGGCCACCACAATCGCGCCGCATTCCTTGGCCGCGCGTTCAATCGCCGCCCGGTCAATCGGCTTGACGCTGTACAGATCGACGACCCGCGCCGAAATGCCCGCCGCGTCCAACTGCTCGGCCGCCTTGATCGCCTCGGCCACCAGCATGCCGTTGGCAAAGATCGCCACGTCCGTACCGGCCAGCAACTCACGGCTGCCACCGATCTTGAACTCCGTGCCGGCCGGGTAGATCACCGGCGCTTTGGCGCGTCCCGCCCGCACAAACACCGGGCCCACATGCTCGGCCGCCAGATGGATGCAAGCCTTCATCGACTCATCGTCAGACGGCGACAGCACCACAAAGCCCGGCAGGTTGCACGTCAGGCTCAGGTCTTCAATCGACATCTGCGACGGGCCATCTTCGCCAATCGAGATACCGCTGTGCGTACCCACCACCTTCAGATTCACGTTCGGGTAGGCCGCCGTCACGCGCAACTGCTCAAAGCCCTTGTTGATCACGAATGCCGAAAAGCTCGACACAAACGCGATCTTGCCGGCCGAGGACAAACCCGCCCCCACGGCCACCATGTTCGCTTCGGCAATCCCGCACTGGAAGAACCGTTCCGGAAACTCCTTAGCAAAGAAGTTCGTGTTCGTCGACTTCGAAAGGTCCGCGTCGCAGACCACCACGTTGGGGTTCGACTTGCCCAACTCTACGAGCGCCTTGCCAAACGATTCACGCGTGGCCGGGCCCATCTTCAGTTCATACTTTGCTGACAAGGCCATTAGGCAAGCTCCTTCAGTGCAAGTTCACACTCTTCTTTGCTCGGCGCCGAGCCGTGCCACTTCGGATTGTTTTCCATAAACGACACGCCCTTGCCCTTGACCGTATTGGCAAGGATCACCGTCGGCTTGCCCTTGGTCGCCGCCGCTTCGGCAAACGCCTTCTGCACCGACGGAATGTCATGACCGTCGATCGACACCACGTGCCAGCCAAAGCTCGCCCACTTGTCCGCCAGCGGCTCGAGCGGCATGATGTCCGCCACAAAACCATCCAGCTGAATCTTGTTGTAGTCGACGATGCACACCAGGTTGTCCAGCTTGTGGAAGCTCGCAAACATCGCCGCTTCCCACACCTGACCTTCCTGGATCTCGCCATCGCCCAACATCACAAACGTCCGCGACGGGCTCCCGTCAAGCCGTGCCGCGATCGCCATTCCCGCGCCCACGCTCAGCCCTTCGCCGAGCGATCCGGTCGAGGCCTCAAGCGACGGAATAAACCGTACGTCCGGATGGCCCTGGTAAATCGACCCCAGCCGCCGGAATGTCGTCAACTGGTCGATCGGCGTGTAGCCCGCCTCCGCCATCGTTGAGTACAGCACCGGGCAGGCATGGCCCTTGCCCAGAATAAAGCGATCACGATCCTTCCACTTCGGGTTTGCCGGGTCGTGCCGCATGATGTCAAAGAAAAGGGTCACCACTACTTCGGTGGCCGACAGGCTTCCGCCTGGATGTCCGCTCTTGGCTGCCGTGATCATTTCAAGAATGTGCCGGCGCACACGCTTGCTGATCTCCGCCAGTTCCGCGGGGTTGCTCGTTTTCGTCATGGAGTTCCTTTGATTTTAACGAAGGCTGGCCATAAATAGGGTGCAGTCATCATAGAGTGTCACCCCGGAATGCTTTTGTATCGCCGCCTCGATCTCTGGCAGCGCTTCCTCAGGCTTCAGATGCGCCGTCGCCTCAAAAAGCTGCCGTAATCTCTCTTCCCCAAATTCTTCACCTTCCGCGCTCTGCGCCTCGGCGGCTCCATCGCTGTACACCAGCAGACTGTCCCCCGCCTCCAGCTTCACCACGCTCGCCTCCGCACGCCACCACGGAAACGCCCCCAGCACCATCGCCCCCGCCTCCAGTTGCTCCACCCTCCCGTCACCCCGCCGCAGAAACGCCGCCGGATGCCCACAGCTCACATACCGCAGCTCCCGCGTTGCCTCATCCAGATCCGCATAGAACGCCGTTGCAAAACTCTCCGGCGCCGTCGACTCATGAAACTGCGCATTCACCCGCTCCAGCACCCGCTCCGGCGTCGCCCCGTCACTGTAGGCGTGGCTCCGAAACAATCCTTGCAAATTCGCCATCAACATCGCCGCCGGCACGCCCTTGCCGCTCACATCCGCCACCACAAATCCAAAGTGCCCCGGCCGCTTCTCAAAAAAGTCGTAGTAATCCCCGCTCACCTCGCGCGCCGGCAGGAATCGGCACGCATATCGTAAGGTCTTCTCCCCCGTCGCCACCCGCGGCAGCAGCCCCTGCTGCACCTGTCGCGCCCGGTCCAACTCCGTGTTCGCCCCCGCCCGCGCCGCGCTCCATTTCGCCACCACCTGCAACAGCCGCTCATTGCTCCACGGCTTTTCCACAAAGTCGCTCGCCCCAAGCTGCATCGCCTTCACCGCCAGACTCACATCCCCCCACGCCGTCATCGAGATCAGCGCCGCCGGTACGCGCTGCTCCCGCAGCCGCGAGATCAGCTCCAGCCCTTCATCTCCACTAGTCGTGTCGCGTGTGTAGTTCATATCCAGCAGGATCACGCTCGCCGCCTCACGCACCGCCGTCGCCAGCAGTTCCTCCGGCCCCTCAAACGTCTCCACCTTGTACCCATTCGATTTCAGCAGCAGACGCAGCGCCTCTCGCACTTCCATCTGATCGTCACAGATAAAGATTCGCGCCTGGCTCATAAACGGTTACCCTGCAAATCTCCCTCCCTCTCCAAACCCTTAGAATTCAATCCCGTCCACCTCAGGTTCTGTCCGTTCTTGGGACATCTCCCTCCAGGATCGGACATGGATAAGGCCATCTCCTAAGAATAGTCCTGTCCCGTCCGGGTAAGGCATCGCCCCAATTGTTTTCTTGTGCCCAGATGCCGCACAGTCACATCATGCAGCGCATTTGTTTTTTTCTCCTCACCGCTCTTGTTTCCGTAGCAATCCCATCCTCGGCTGCAGCCATTGAGTCCAACAAGTGGTATTCACTTTCAGTGCTCAGGGATGTGGCCGCTACCAACGGTCCCAACAGTGATCCTGCGGGAACCTATTTCGACCCCGGCACCGGCCCCTGGACGTTCACTCTCCTCACCGCCGGCACCCTTCAGGTCACCGATGCCGAGTTCAACGGTGATTACCTCAGCGTCCTTGACGGCGGTGTAGCCTTCTCGCCCAATCCCCAGGGCCCGGTCTTCAATCCCGCCGCCAATTGTGGTCTCGACCCCGCCGGCTGCCTTGCCAACACCGACTTCTGGCACCTCACCGTCGCCCTCACCCCCAAGACCTACAGCCTCAGCTTCATCGGCCTTGATGTGCCGCTGCAGCAGACCACCGCCTTCTTCCGTGTGCTCGGCACTCTCGCTGCCCCCACCGATCCCGGTAATGGCGGCGGCGGTAACAATCCCACCGACCCCGGCACTCCCGGCGCCGTCCCCGAACCCACCACCTATGCCCTCTGCGGTCTCGCCCTTCTCGGCCTCGCCTGGCATAAGGCCAACCGCAAGCGCTAGTCTCTCCCCGGCTTACGCGGCTTCTTCCGTCTCTGGAGAAGCCGCGTTACGCTTAGGACAGCAATGCAAATTCGTGTCCTCTTCTTCGGCCTCCTCAAGGAATTCGCCGACTCCTCCGAGCAAACCGTCGAAATGCCCGCCGGTTCCACCATCGAGAACCTCTTTGCTCACTATGTCGCCCGTTACCCCAAGCTTGAAGGCCTTGCCGATTCCATTGCTCTGGCGCGCAACCAAAGCTTCGCCCAGCCCGGCGAACTGCTTGCCGATGGCGATGAGGTCGCCTTCCTGCCCCCGGTCAGCGGCGGCACCCGCTACACCCACCGCACCGTCACTCCTGAAGGCCACATCTTCGCTCTCACCCGCCAAACCATCGACTCGGCCGCCCTCGGCCGCGAGATCCTCCAGGGCATCGACGGCGCACTTTGCACCTTCGAAGGCGTCGTCCGCAATAACTCCAACGGTCGCGCCACCAAATTCCTCGACTACGAGTGCTACGAGGCCATGGCCATCAAACTCATGGAGGAAATCGGTCGCGACATCGCCCAAAAGCACGCCATCTCCCGCCTCGCCATGGTCCACCGCCTGGGTCGTATGGAGATTGGCGAAGCCAGCGTCGTCATCATTGCCGCCGCCCCGCATCGCCGCCCCAGCTTTGAGGCCACGCTTGAGGGTATCAACCGCCTCAAGAAGACCGTGCCCATCTGGAAGAAGGAACACTTTGTCGACGGTGAAGTCTGGGTCGATGGTGAGTGGGACGACTCGGTCGTCCGCCAGTCCTAGCCGGCCTTTGCGGCCTTCGCCACCGGTCGATCCAGATCCGGCATCCAGTCGCCCGCGGCCGCTCGCATGGCCTGCCATTGCCACAGCGGCCCCAGCGCAAACATCGTCACCTGCGGAAACCAGACCAGCCACAGCAGGTCCTTATACGGCGCCATCAGGAATCCGTTCCGCCCCGCCCAGTCAAACGCGTTCGCCGCGCAAGTCAGAAAAATCCCCCATACATACGACGTCCATGCCCGCGAGATCATCCCTGGCGCCAGCGGCTGCACTGAACTGCGAATGAAGATCGCCATCAGAAACACCACCCCATGCAGCATGCTTACGAACGCCTTGAAGAATCCTTCCCCCGACATCGGCGCCGTCGTCCACAACGAAGCCGTCGCCACATGCATCCCAAACCACATCCCCAGCCCCAGCAATCCCATCCACTCCACCATCCCAAACCGCAGCCGCAATCCCGCCTTGAATTCCGCCCGCAGAATCAGCCCAAACGCCACCGCGATCAGGATAAAGCGGCAATCCCCCACGTAAAACACCCCGATATCACGCATGCGCCCCGCCAGATCCTCCGGCAGATAACCCAGAAACAGATAGAAGGGGTTCAACAACGAAGCCTTGTTCAGCACATTCGCAAACAGGTTCGACGTCACATGGATCATCCCCGCCAGCGCCAGCAGGATCCACGGCAGTCGGAACGGTTCGTCCTCTTCAAATCCTTTCGCTGACCGATAAGCGAAATAGACTTCGATGCACCCCGCAAAGATGTAGAAAGGAGCTGCGACGTAGGTAAAGTACTGACGCACGGCCGTCGGGTTGCCGGTCTGCCAATAGTCCACGATGATCGCCAATCCCGCAATCACCAGTGCCCAATTCAGCGAGACCAACAGGGTCCACAAATGTCGAATTGCCGCCCGCGTCACAATGTTGTCTCCAGTTTACAACTTTACAACCGGTTTCAAGTTTTTTCAGTCGTACTGCTGTACTAGCTGCCTGCCTGCCGTCGTCCCAGAAACAAACTGATGAGGGGTGAGTCCTTGATTTCCGACACGCCATCGCTCTCCAGCCGGTTCTCGGCCAGATTGCCCAACAACGCCTCGGCCGCCCAGGCTGGTTCCTTGCGGCTTTCCATCCAGCGCGCCGCCGCCACGTTGATCGCCCGCAGGCTCGCGTGCGGGTCCGGCGATTCACACAGCTTCCGCGACATCTCGGCCACCGCCACCAGACACTCATCACACTCCGACAAATGCGTCCACGCCTCGGTTCCCGGTCCGGCCATCTCCGGTTGCTGCACCACTTCAATGATCGCGGCTTCTGTCAGGTGCGGGTGTTTCATGCGGCTCTTTATTCAGGGTTGTCCCAACGAAATCGTCGGAGCTTGCGAAACGCCCGGCTCAACAGCGTTGATACCGTCCCTTCGCCGATACCCAGTGTCTCGGCAACGTCAATATATCGCAAGCCTTTTAGTCGCAGTTCTAGAACTTCCTGCTCTCTTGGTGCCAGAATCTTGCTCGTTTTGCTCAGTACCAGGTTGTACTTCTCCGGATTCTCTTCGAGGTATTCCGGCGTCGCCGATACCACCCGGTCTTCGAGCTGCTCTTCCCGGCTCTGCGCCTTCTTCCAGTCGATCACCAGATTCTGGATCACTCGCAACAGCCACGCCCGCGGATTCAGGATCCGGCTCCCGTTCGAGCGCGCCACCAGATACCGGTGATACGCCTCTTGCATCGCCTCCTCGGCCATCTCCGTGTCGCCCGCGTACATCCGGGCAAACGAATAGATCGCCTCGGCATGTTCCTCGTGCAATTGCCGCAATTCAGCTTCCACGGTTGCCGCATCCGGCGCCTCGCCACCGCCCATTTCGGGACAGGCCAGTTGCTCCGGATCCACGGTTGCTTCCGCGTCGCGCTTCGGTAGTGATGACTCGAGCGAATCCACTGCAATCCAGTATGCCCGACATTTGCCAACTTCGACTAGGGCCCTCGCCCTAGAACCCTTCTCCAGTTCCCTTAGTAGGAAACCTTATATGGGTCACCAAACACACTTAGCTTGTCAGGAAAACGAAAATTCACAGGTCTAGTCCTCAGATGCGTACCAGATTCCTATCCCTATTGCGTTGCAGTCGTGGCAACACGATGATCGAGTCTGCGCTCATCCTCATCCCGTTTCTCACGATCCTGTTCGCCATTATCGACTTCAACATCTTCCTGTTCGTGCGTACCACCATGCAGCACGCCGTCCGCGAAGGTGTCCGCTATGCCGTCACCTACCAGGTAATGAACGGCATGGGCCACGACGCCTCCATCAAGAGTGTCGTCCAGTCCAACTCCATGGGTTTCCTCAATGGCACCTCTGGCGCCAACATGATCTCCATCAAGTATTTCCGTGCATCTGACCTGACCGAGGTGTCCACCAACCTCCCCGGCAACATCATCGAAGTCAAGGTCAACAATTTCCGGTGGCCCTGGATCTCCCAATGGTTTGCGTTTGGTGCTTCGCCCTACATTAATGTGGCGGCCGACGACCGTATGGAGGCGCTCCCCACCGGCTCCAATCCCCCCGCTCGCTGACAAAAGGTAAACGCTATGCATTCTCTTCGTGAACGTCTCAAATCCCGCCGTGGTAACGCGATCATCGAGTTCGCGCTCTGCGTCACGTTCCTTTTGCCGCTTGCCATCGGCTCGATGTCAATCGGCATCGACCTGTCCCACTCCATGCAGGCCTCCCAGGTCGTTCGTGACGCCGGCCATATGTACGCTCGCTCCACCGACTTTTCCCAGACCTCGATGAAGAACGTCATCGTCAAGGTCGCCAGCGGCCTCAATATGACCACCAACGGTGGCGACGGCGTTGTCATCTTCTCCACCATCATGCGCATCGGCACGCCCCAGTGCACCGCCGGCGGCCTCAATACCTCTACCTGCACCAACCGCAACAAATACGTCGTCACTCACCGGGTTACCATCGGTAACACCAGCTTCGGTACCAGCCGCTACGCCACTCCCGCCGCCAACATCGTCCAGTCCGACGGCGATATCGCCGCCAACAACTACCTCACCAATAACACCGTCGTCGACGAAGACTTCGGCAATCAGCTCACCCTCGCCGATGGCGAAGTTGCCTATGTCGTCGAATCCTATTTCAAGAGCTTGAACTTCCTCAAGCCCGCTTCAGAAACGCATCGCATCTATTCGGTGGCCCTATTCTAATGAAACCGCGCATCCATAACCTCAAAGAACGTGGCATCGCAGTCATCATGACTGCGCTCACTCTCGTGTTCCTGATCCCGATCGTCGGGCTCGGTATTGATGCCGGCCTGCTCTATCTCGCCAAAGCCAAGCTCACCTCCGCCTGCGACGCTGGCGCCCTTGCCGCCGCCCGCTCCCTCAATCGCGGCCTGACGCTTGCCGACCAGGAGGCAAACGCCACCAACCGCGCGCTTTCCTTCTTTGACGCCAATTACCCCCCAGGATTCCTCCAAAGCAGTTCCCGCACTCGCAACGTCACAGTTTCGGAGACCGCCTACCGTTTGCGCACCGTCATCGTTACCGCCACCAGTGTGCAACCCGTTTACTTCATGCGTCTCCTCGGCTACAACACGGTCACCATCGGCGCCACCGGCCGCGCCAATCGCCGTGACGTCAATCTGATGATGGTGCTCGACAGATCGGGTTCCATGGCCAATTCCAACTCCTGCGAACCCATGAAGACTGCCGCTCGCGAATTTCTTACTTACTTTGCGAACGGCCGTGACCGGTTGGGGCTGATCACCTTTTCATCCTCATATTCTATGGGGGTCAGTCCCACCATGACCTTCTTCACCACCATGGATACCGCTATTGCTGGTATCAGTTGCACCGGTGGTACCACCACTTCAGCGGCCGTGTCCGAAGCCTACAACCAGATCGTCAATATCAACGAAGCCGGCGTGCTCAACATGATCGTGCTCTTCACCGACGGTCTCGCCAACGGTCTGTATGCCTCCTTCCCGGTCAAGACACAGACAGACACCCGCTTCGGCAATGGCGAATCCAGCTATAGCTCGCTCAGCACGCTCTACAGCATGCCCCCCGGCGGCTGCCGTGACAGCTCCAATCGCCAGTTTCCCAATGCCGCCTGGGCCCCAGCCAATAAAGAGGGCATCATGATCGGCGGCGATACCAGCACTGGCAACAGCTGGGGCCTCTACCGGCCAAACAGTACCTCGGAAAGTGTGATCGCCGATTCCAGCGGTTGCGCCATGGCCTCCAGTGGCTCCAATCGCTATCGTCGCGACATTGCCTATATCCCCGATTACGATTACTACGGCAACAACGCCCGTTGCTGCTACGTAACCCCTGCCACCTTCACCGCCGGGCCCTACACCAACAGCATCCGCCCTGATCGTCCCATCAGCGTGCAGAACGCCGCCATGAACGCCGCCGACTCGCTCGCCGGGCGCTCCCGCGACAACCTCACGCTCAAGCCCGTGATCTACACCCTCGGTCTCGGCACGGGTGTCGACGCCACACTGCTCCGGCGCATGGCCAACGATCCGGCCAGCCCCATCTACGATTCCACCAAGCAGATCGGTCTGTACGCCTACGCCCCGAATGCCGCCGACCTCTCGCGCGCCTTCGCCCAGATCGCCTCTGAAATTCTCCGCCTTACGCGTTAAGCGCACTCGTTTGGCGTGGTCCGGGTCTGGAAACTCCTCCGTATCCAGACCCGGTGTCTCATACGTCTGCTAATTTGGAGACACCGCTGCCCACGTCCATGACCCGCCGTTTATTTCTTGCCTCGAGCGCTGCCGTCCTGCCCGCGCAGGATACCGTCATCCGCGTCGACGTCAAGCTCATCCGCATCCTCGCCAGCGTCCGCGATCAATACGGCCAGCTCTTCGGCGGCCTCGACAAGGCCGACTTCCAGATCTTCGACGAGGGCATCCCCCAGACCACCGCCATCTTCGAGCGTTCCACCACCGCACCCCTGAGCGTCGTCGTCATGCTCGACATCTCCGCCAGCATCGCCAAAGACCTCAAGTACGAGACCGAGTCCACCCTCCGCTTCGCCCGCGCCCTGTTCGGCGAGGGTAACCCCGACGACCAGCTCGCCCTGATCACCTTCAATCACAACGTTGACCTCATCGCCGGTTTCACCCGCCGCATGCAGCGCCTCGAGAACGCCGTCAAAGGCATCCGCACCGGCTCCGGCACATCACTGTACGACGCGCTCTTTCTCGCCTCCGAAGAGCTCGAGGGCAGGGAAGGCCGCAAGGTCATCATCTGTGTTTCCGATGGCGGCGATACCGCCAGCTTCCAGAAGTTCAACTCCGCCAACATTGCTGTCCAGCGTGCCCAGGCTGCGGTTTATCCCATCCTGGTCACTCCCATCACCAACGATGCCGGCCGTAACGTCGGCGGTGAAAACGCCCTCCAACTCATCGCCGAGCGCAGCGGCGGCCGCGTCCTCCAACCCTCTTCCTACGAACGTCTCAGCGCGAGCTTTGAGGAGATCCTCCGCGACCTCCGCACCCAATACCTCCTCGGCTACTACCCACAAAACCTCACCGGCAAGCGCACCCGCTTCCACAAGCTCGAGGTCAAAGTTTCCCGTCCCGGTTTGCGGGTCTCCGCCCGCTCTGGCTACTATGAAGAGACTCTGTAAGAGCCAGGTCCTTACGTCATGTCCAAAGCCAAGACCAAAGCCCCGCTGCAAACCCTTGCCGAGGACTCCTACCTCAAATCCCTCGCCAAATCCCGCGCCGCCGTCGCCATCAAGCTGTTGAACGGCAAGGTTCTCGAAGGCACCCTCGAAGGCTTCGACGCCGACATCCTCCGCCTCGCCACTTCCACCGCCCCGCACTTGCTCTACAAAGAAGAAATCAAATACCTCTGGGAACTCCCCGCTTAAGCATCACCCATGACCCACTTCACCGAGTCCGCCTCGCAAATTGCGCGTGAGGCCGGCGCCATCATCGAGAATTTCCAGCGCCAGGGCGTCCAGTTCGAGCTCAAAGGCGAAGCCGACCTCATCACCATCGCCGATCGCCAAAGCGAGCTCCACGTCACCTCGCGCCTCCGCGAGCTCTTCCCTGACCATTCCATCGTGGCCGAAGAGGGCAACAACACCCAGGCCTCCTCCGGCTACCGCTGGTACGTCGACCCCGTCGACGGCACCACCAACTTCGCCCATAGCTTCCCCTGCTATAACGTCACACTCGCCCTTGAGAAAGACGGTGAGCTCATTGCCGGCGTTGTCTACGACCCCACGCGCGACGAGCTCTTCACGGCCGAGAAAGGCGCTGGTGCTTACCTCAACGGCCGTCGCATTTCCACCTCACCCGCCGCCCGTCTTGAGGACGCGCTCTACTCCACCGGCTTCCCCAGTCGCAAGCGCCACCTAAACATCAACATCCACTTCTACTACCAGCTCGCCATGATTTCGCACGGCGTACGCCGCACCGGCTCCGCCGCGATTGATCTCGCCTGGCTCGCCTGTGGTCGCATTGATGGCTTTTGGGAATTTGGTCTCAACCCCTGGGACATGGCCGCTGGCAAGCTGCTCGTTGCCGAGGCGGGTGGCACCGTCACCGACATGCACAACGACCCGCACAGCATCCTCACCAGTCCCACCATCCTCGCCACCAACACGCACATCCACGCCGCTACGGTTGCCCTGTTCGACGACATCTTCTCCGGCCGCAGCCCTTATTCCATCCCGCAGGTCAGCACTTACCAGCGCTAACCCATCACATTCACGAGCTCGCGCACCTCGGCCGCTCTCACGCCTTCGCGTAGCACCGTCTGCACTCCTTCGCGCAACTGCCGCAGCAATTGCGCCGCCTCGCGCTCTTCTTCCCGCACACCGTGGCTGAGCCGCTCGATGCAGTATTCACACAGCATCACCACCTTCTCATCCACCGCCGCATGCACCGGCAGCGCCGCCTGTGCCACGCCAAATACGGCAAACTGCGCCGTCAGCAGGTCCTCGGCCCGCCCCCGCTCAATGCCCGCGATCGCTTCATCAAGCAACGTCACCAGCAGTTCCAGTTGTTTCACTAGAGCCTCCCCACAATCGACGCGAGAATCTGCCCCGCCGCCTGATTGCTCCCGAGCAGGCTCGATTCGGTTTGCTCCCTGATGTCCGCCGCGGCGCTGGTGGCCAGATTCTGCGCCACCACCCTGCTGCGTATCACGCTGTTCGAGCTCACCACGCCGTCCAGCCCCTGCCGCAGCAGGTTTCCGATCGAGGTCAGCTTTGCCGTCTGGAAGATTCCGAGCAGCCCGCGCTGGTTCGTCACCTCGCTGATTGCGCGGTCAATCACCTGGATTGCCCCCACGCTCGCCTTCTGGTCGCTCAGCTCGATCTTCTGGAGTTCACCCTCGCTGCCAAAGCTCTGGCTCCCCTCAAGCAGCGGCCCGCCGCCAAACACCACACTGGCGGCGATTGCATCAATCTCCTGAATGGTCTTCGAGAATTCCACCCGGTCCCCGTCGCTCAACCGCCGCCCCGGCTCGTTGAGCGAGCCAAACACCAGCCCCCGCGCCTCTCGCAGCTTCGCCTCAAGCCCTGTCAGTTTCTCACCGGCAATTCGTGCCTCTGTCACCGAGTCGTTGGTATCCCGCACCTGCTGGCCCAACTCGAGCGCCTTCACCCGGCTCTCGATCATCTCGCCATATGCCGCCGGTTGCGCCCCGACTCCGTACTGCTTGATGGAGCTCGAAAGCCGTTCCAAACTTTGCGCAAAAGCGCGATTCGTCGATGACTCCCCGCTGACAGCGGGCGTCTGGTTTATGGACAACGCCATAGGACTCTTCCTTTGCTGAGTATCTTCACTCATCGGTCGAGCCCTTCCATCTTTTGATCCAATACAGCCTTAGCGCGTGCTCCGGTTAACACCCCATCTCCCCGGTAGTTTGAGTAATAGGCGATAAATCGCTGCCTCGTCTCCGTATCGGCGAATTTGATGTGGCCCTGAGCCTCAAGCGCTGCTACTTCGCGCAACAGGGCATCGGTCGCCAGATGCGTCCCAAACGCGCTCAGCACCAGTCTTCCCCCATGCTTGGGCCACCACAGGCGGTTCAGTTTGGTAAAAAGCAGCACATTCCGGATCATCGCCCGCCCCGCCTGCCCCTTAAAGCGATCCATCCACGGCTCGAGCTCTGCCTCACTCGGCTCCAGCCCCATTCGCGCCGCATAGCCGTCCACGATCGCGGATAACACAACCGTCGGCTCATCCGACCGCGTCGCACTGCCATACAC
>CAZBTA010000077.1:0-20760 GCA_964494515.1 uncultured Bryobacter sp. | reverse complement strand
GTAGTTCGGGATCGTCACCACCAGATACGCCTTCGACTTGAACTCCTTGCCATCTGACGTCTTGTAGGTGGCCACCACCCACACATCCCCGAAGTTGTTGCTCGGGTGATTGTTGGTCTGCTTCTTGCGCGCCGGGTTGATGCCTTCGACATTCGGCGTAAAGAAGCCGCTGTCGTTCAGCGTGCCGACGAACTTCGTATCGTCGTCATCGGGCGTCGCGGCAAACTCTTCGAGCGTCCACTGCGCCGGCACCGCGCCGACATACACGTCATCATCCGTGCCCGGCTTGCCATCTGGCCCCGCGGCCCAGGCCACTGCCTCAAACTGCGCGTATTCCTTCGGATACTTCACGCCGCCCAATCGCGAGATGCCCGTCTCCGGCGCCACCTCGATGTAGGCAATCTTGTCGTACACCGAGATCGCCTCCGTCGCCGTCGACGGCCCGATCACCACATCGCGCAATCCCACCACGGCCTTCGGCGCCACCTCGACATCCACCGTCAGCTGTGTCGGCGTCGCCGCCACCACCTTGCTCACCGTGATGCCCGTGCCAAAGCTGATGTCGCCTGCCGCGATACCCGTCGGGAAGTTCGCGCCCATGATCTTCACGGTCGCCTTACCACCCACCGGCACGGCATTCAGATCCGTACCCGTCACCAGCGGCTCGCTGCCCACACGCGTCAGGTGCACGTCGATACCAAGCTCGCCAAACCCGCTCCAGAACCAGCGGCCATCGAGCTTCTTGCCATCACGCGAGAGCATCATCGCTTCGCGCCATTCCGTCGGCACCGCCGTCGAGGTGATCGCATTCGCTCCGCCGCCAGCGCCTGTCTTGCCACGCCAGCTATAGCCGGTATAGACAAGGCCCTTGCCGGAGGACTTCACCGTCTTGCCACTCGTCACATACGTGAACGTTGTCTCCGTCGCGAACTGGTCATCACCGCCTGAAGGCTTGATCACCACCGTGCCGTACACCTTGCCCAGCCCCGGCTGATAACCGCTCAACAGCCACGTGCCCGCCAGCTTGGCCGGCTTCATCGCGGCCTTCCATGATGTCCATTCCGGCGTGATCAATGGCTGCTCTTTGGCCAGATACTCAAGCGCCAGATCCACCGGATACTTCGCATTCGCCGCCGGCGTTACCGCCCGCGGATATTCCATCGCGATCTGCGCCGTCGGCAAAGAAGTCGGCCGCGCTGGCGCATTGACGTCAGTCACCGGCTTGCCCTTCTGCGGACGGAATGTCGTCGCCGACCCGGGGAACAACCCCACGTGCATCGACACGAGCTTCTCGTAGTCATCCTTCGTGCGGCGCTGCGCGAGCACACGGCCAATGTTGTGGCACGCGTTGCATGTCTTCTGCAGCGACGCATGCGGCGTGTAGTCGTCCTGATAGCCGTTTGTGCGATGCTCCACTTCCCAGAAGCCCGGCTTCATTTCCTCAGGCGCAAGGCCATTGTTGCTACTCAGGTAGCGCAAGATGTCGCGCATCTCCGTCGGTGTGATCGCGAGGCCATTCAGTCGCACCATGCGCTTGATCGCCTGCTCCCACACCTCCGGGCTCGTCCTCATATAGGACAGCCGCTTCATCATGCCTTTGCTGTCGCGCTGGTGGCAGCCACCACACTTGCGCAGTGTCAGCGGGTCGTCAATCGGGATGCCCACCGGCTCTTGCCCCAATGCAAGGCCGGCAAATACACCCAGTAACAGAACTGCCTGGTTTGTCTTCATACCTGTCCTTTTGCCTGTCTTAGAAAGTGATTCGCGCCGTCATCTGAATCGCGCGCGGCCCGCCGGCTTCCTGCGCCTGCACGTTGGTGATCGTGCCGAAGGGTGCCGTGCCGTAGTTCAGATTCGGGGTTGAATAATTCGGATGATTCAGCGCGTTCGATGCCGCCGCGCCAAACTGGAACGCCATTCCCTCACGAATCAGGAACGACTTGAATAACGACAGTGACAGGGCTTGCGTGCCCGGCCCCACCACCGAACCCACCGGCGAATTCGCCGGCCGCCCGATGTTGTTGCGCGGAATCACGAACGCATCCTTGTTCACCCAGTTCGTAATGCTTTGCGACGTGGGCACCACCGATACGCCCGAGATAATGTCGGCGCGGCCATTGCCAGTCACATTCGGGAAGTTGTTCCCCGCCGGATCCGCACCAGGTGCGATCACCGTCAGGAACGGCCCCGTCTGCGCCGTAAAGACACCGCTCAACTGCCAGCCGCCCACCAGGTAATCCATCGCCCGGCCTGTCTTCCACAACGATCCTTTCGCGCCAAAGGGCAGTTCATAGAGGAACGTCGTCAGAAAGCGATGCCGGCGTGAGAACGCCACATTGCCGTAATCGAGATTGATGTTGTAGCTATCGGTGATCGTGCCGCCGGCCTGCGTCGCATAAGCTGTCGGGTTAAAGCCCTGGCCGTTCGACAGGTTCTTGAGGAACGTATAGTTCGTCGAGAACTGCAAGCCGTTCGACATGCGCTTGTTCGCCGCCAGCGTCATCGCATGGTAGTTCGATCGCGCTCCGGTCGTCTCCTGCGAGATGTTGTTCCACAGCGGGAATGGCGAACTGCTGCGCGCCGCCGCAAAGCCAACGTTGTTGGCCGCCACCTGCGCGAGGTTCTTCGTGTAGCCGAGGTTCGAGCCCTTGTTGCCGTCATAGCTGACGCGCAAGCCCGTGCCGAAACCCATATCGCGCTCCACCGTCAGGCTCCACTGCTGCACATACGGGTCGCGATAGTTCACATCCGCCGAGAGCTGGAAGCTCTGAATGCCCGGCTGCGCCAGGTTATCCGGAAACGGCTTCGCCATCGTCAACTGCGGCACGCCATTCACCAGCGCGTTCGTATAGCTGCCCACCGAGCTCGCCGATACCGCCCAGCCAGCGCTGGTCAGCGTGCCAAGCATCGCTTCGATAAATCGCCCATAGCCGCCGCGCACCACCGTCTTGCCATCGGCAAACGGCCGCCACGCAAAGCCAACACGTGGCGCAAAGCTCGACCGCTGCGAGGTGTGCAGCGTCTGGCTGATGCCCGCCTGGCTGGCCGTGATGATGGGCGTCGGCGCGATCGATGCGGCAAAGATCGAGTTCGTCAGCCGCATGCCCTTGTCAGGCACGGCCACCGCCCCACGCACGCCCACGCCGTTGATCACCGCGTAGTAGTCCGGCAGGAATACCGCGATGTTGTCGAGCTTGTCATAAAACGGCGGATGGTATTCCCACCGCAGCCCGTAGTTGATCGTCAGCCGTGGCGTCACCTTCCAGTCGTCCTGCGCAAAGAACGCGTAGTGGATCGAATGGCCATTGGAATCGGGCTCATTGACGATACTCACCTGCGTGCGATCCGGCACGCCGAACATGAACGCCGCATACGGGTTGCCAATAATCGGGTTGGTGATCGAGCCGTTGAACGTGTATTGCCCGGCGCGTCCGGCCGCAAACACATTGCTGAAGTAAGCCGACAGCTTGCGCACATCGCCACCAAACTTGATCGTGTGGCCACGCTTGTTCACCGTCACGTTGTCGATCAATTGCCAGGTGCGGCTGCGGTTCACCGACGAAGCCGTCGAACCCGTCGCCTGAAACCCATTGATCGTGAACGTCGGCGACGTGTTCCCGCTCGGCGCATTCGGCAACGGCACGCCAATCGCCTTCACCAGCGCCTGCGCATCAGCTCCAGTTGAAGTCAGAATGCGTTGACCGCTGAGGCCAATCCGCATCTCATTCACCACCGTCGCGCTCGCGATAAAGTTGTGCGCCGCCACCAGCGCGTAGTCGATCTCCGGCTGCCGTGTCGGGCCAGCCAGCACAGTGCCCGTCGCCGAAGGCGTGTTCGACACATCGCGCGATTTGAAAGTCCCGCGCACAAACATCGTCTGCTTGGCATTGATCGTTTGATCCGCGCGGAAGTCCCCCTGATGGCTGTTGATCGGCGTCGAGAAATTCGTTGAGTAGTTGTTGGCGATCGCATTGGGTGCCCCTGTGTTGGCCACCGGGAACAGGTTGTTCAACGCCGCGATTGCCACCGGCGAGATACGCGAGGCCGGGATGATCTTGTTCGGCACCGGCTGCCCGGTCGTCGGATCCAGAATCGTTCCCGAGTACACCGACAGGTCACCGGCACGCAGTGCATTCGATGGCACGCTCTGATTGATAAACGTCTGCCGCGGCAATGTCAGCCCTTCGTAGCTGACAAAGAAGAACGTCTTGTTCATGCCGTTGTACAGCTTCGGCAGCACGACAGGCCCGCCGGCAAAGATGCCAAAGTTGTTCATCTGCGTGCGCGTCTTCGTCGGCGAAAACGGATTGCGGCTATTGAGCGCGGTGTTCTGCAAGTTTTCAAAAATGCCGCCATGCAGCGCGTTGGTGCCACCCTTGGTCACCGTCGTAATGTCACTCACGCCACCAAACTCGGCGGCGTTGTTGATCTCACTCACCCGAATCTCACCAATCGCGCCAAACGACGGAAACAGCTCCGCCACCGGCGCGTTCGAACGCACGCTCATCGTGCTGATGCCATCGATCGTCACTGACAGCATGCTCGGCTTGGCCCCTGCTACCGAGATCGCGCCGTTGTTGTCCGTCTGCACACCCGCCTGCGTCGTCAGCGTCGAGAAAGCGCTGGTCGACCCAAGGCCACGCGACCCGATCGCCACCGGCAAATCCAGCAGTTCGCGCCCCGTCTTGGTTTCGGCAATGCCACCGAGCTCCGTCGTGATTACGGCGTCCGTGCCGGCCATCACGTTGATCGTCTCCGCCTGCGAAGCCACCGACAGTTGCGCATCAACGCGCACCGTCTGGCGCGACAGCAGAGTCAGATTGCTCGCCACGTAATTCGAAAACCCCGCGGCTTGCACACGGATCGTGTAGCTGCCCGGGTCAATGTTCACCAGCGTATAGTTCCCGTCGCGATCCACGATCGTAGACCGGGTGACATTCGTGCCCACATTCGTGAGCGTCACCACGCCATCGGGCACAGCGGCCCCCGAGGAATCACGCACTGTTCCGGTAAAGGTTCCAAACGTCGACTGACCGCGTACCGCAACCCCGGCGATCAGTAAAGTAATGAGCAGCATGCGACAGTAGGCAACTGTCGAAGATATGTGTAGAGACACGGATATCCTCCGTCAACTGCGGCTGATTTTTATTCAGTTGTTTTGGTTAAGGGGTGAAGGTTGAGCGGCGCGGCTTCGGGACATCGCTGTCCATTGGAAAGACTGTTTGGGACAAGGCCAGATCCACTGGAGGCATCTTGAACTCCATCTCTCAACAGGAGAGCAATCTGGTTTAGCAAGCATACGGCTTTGCCGTCTGATCGTCAACAAAAATTTCGATCTCGCGTAAATCTCCGGCATCACCGCCCGAGTTCGATCGTCTGCTGGGCAATCCGCGCCAGCCCCGCGCGGTGCGTAATCACGATTGCCGTGCGCCCCTTCAGCGCCGTCTCAAGCGTCGCGGCAATCGCGGCCTCGTTCGCCTCATCAAGCGAAGACGTCGGCTCATCCAGAATCAACACCGCCGGATTGGCCAGCAACGCCCTCGCCAGCGCAATCCGCTGCCGCTCCCCGGCCGACAGCGTTTGCCCGCGCTCGGCCACCACCGTCTCATACCCTTGCGGCAACTCGAGAATCCGCTCATGAATCGCCGCCGCTCGCGCCGCCGCTTCAATCTCCGCCGTCGTCGCCTCGGGCCTTGCATACGCGATGTTCTCGCGCACGCTTACCGGAAACAGATACGGCGTCTGGTCCACCAGCATCACCGCCCGCCGCACGCTCGCCACCGTCATCTCGCGCACATCATGACCATCAATGCGCACCACGCCCTCATCCGCATCGTAGTAGCGCGCCACCAGCTCGCCCAGCGTCGACTTGCCAATCCCGCTCGGCCCCACCACCGCACACATTGTCCCCGCCTCCACGCGCAGGTTCAGCCGATCGATCACCTGGCGTTCCCCATGGCGAAAGCTCACGTTCTCGAGCACCACCTCACCCCGCTGCACTTCTACCTCGCGGGCCCCCTCGCGATCCGCAATGCCCGGCTTGGTATCGAACAACTCATATACCCGCTCGAGCGACACCGCGCCCGCCGTCATCGACGTCCACAGCCCCATCAGATTCTGCACGGGCCCCAGCAGCCGTGCGTGATACGCCATGATCGCCACCAGCGCGCCCGTCGTGAGTTCGCCCTCGATCACCATCCACCCGCCATACAGAAACAACCCACCGGACACCACCGCCACCAGCGTCCCCGGGATCGCCCCCGCCAGAAACGACACCATCTGCATCTTCAGCAATGCGTCGACAAACGCGCTGTTCTTCGCCTCAAATCTTGCCGCCTCACGCCCCTCGGCCCGATTCGCCACCACCGCGCGATGCCCCAGCAAAGTCTCGAGCAGGAAGCTCCCAATCTCGGCGCTCTTCTCGCGGATCACTTTCACCCGCGCCTGCACTCTGTCCTGAAAGTAGTGCGTCGCCACGAGGCTCAGCGGAATCGCGATCAGGCTTAGCCACATCAGCTTGGCGTTGAGCGTCGCCATCACCACCGCGCTGCCCACAAAGAAAATCACATTCGTCACAATCCCCATCAGGCTGTCGCTCGTCACCCGTTGCACTTCGCTGATGTCGTTGTTGATGCGCGAGATCACGTCGCCCATCTTCATCCCCGCCCAGAATCGCGGGCTCAGCCGGTGCAGGTGCCGGTACAGATCGAGCCTCATGTCGAACAACACGCCCGACGACGCCTTCACATACGCATAGCTCGAGACGATGTTCAGCACAAACCCCATCACCGTCGCGCCCAGCATCGCGAGGCTGATCCACAGCAGCGCGTCAAAATCCTTCTTGAGCAGCGCCTCGTCGATCAGTAGCTTCGAGAAGTAAGGCTGCACCAGCCCCACCCCGCTCGCGAGCACTCCCACCGCAAACACAAACACAAACCGCGCCCAATAAGGCGCGGCATACTTTAGTGCGCGACGATAGGCCTGTACCATTCCACTTGTGGTACCACACTTCTAGCCTTCGCCTTCTTCCTCCACCACATCGCCGCTCATTTCAGCCAGCCGTTCATAGATCTCCCGCGTCTCCTCCGGCGTCGGATGCATGAACTGAATCGTCGCCATCAGATGCCGCAAAAACCGGTCCACCAGCACCTGCGAGATCCCCTTGCCCCGGTGCGCGCGCTGTAAATTCTGGCCCGAATAATGTGACGGCCCGCCCAGCGCCGCGCTGAAGAATTCCACCTGCATGCTGCGCAATCGCTCCATCGGAACATGCTCAAAATGCGCCGCCAGTTCCGGATCCTTCATCACCCGGTCATAAAAGCGATCCACCAGCAAAGCTACTGACAGTTCGCCCCCCATCCGCTCGTACAAACTGCGTAATTCAGTACTCATACCTGCTCAAATCCTACTCCAATTCGTGAAAGAATAACGCCCATGTCCACCTTTGCGGCCAAGAAGTCCGCCGCCCCCGCGGCCAGTGAAGCCCCCATGCAATGGGGCCTACTGATTCTGCTTGTCATCGCTGTCTTCGTCAATTACATCGACCGCGGCAACCTCAGCGTCTCCGCCGCCAAGATCACCGACGAGTTGCAGATCAACGCCGCCATGATGGGCCAGCTGACCTCTGCCTTCTTCTGGACTTACGCCCTCTGCCAGGTGCCCGCCGGCTGGCTGATCCAGCGCTACGACGTGCATCGCGTTTTCGCCATCGGCTTCCTCGTCTGGTCACTGGCCACCGCGTTCACGGGCCTGAGCACCACTTTCTCCATGCTCTTCGCCTTTCGTCTCATCCTCGGCATTGGCGAATCGGTGGCCTACCCGGCCTTCTCGAAAATCATCGCCAAAGACTTCCCCGAGAATCAGCGCGGCAAGGCCAACGGCTTCATCGACGCTGGCTCCAAGCTCGGCCCTGCCCTCGGCAATCTCATCGGTGGTCTCATTGTCGCCACTTATGGCTGGCGCAGCCTCTTCATGATCCTCGGCTTCGGCGCTCTCATCTGGCTGCCGTTCTGGATGCGCTCAGCCGCCAAGCACCGCGCCGACAATGCCGCCCGCCCCGTGTCCAATCTCCGCGAACCCTCCGCCTGGGACCTCCTCACCCGTCGCGCCGTCTGGGGCTCTTTCTTCGGCCTCTTCGCCATCAACTATGTCTGGTACTTCATGGTCAGCTGGTTCCCCTTTTACCTGCAGAAACAGCGCGGCTTCTCCACCGAGAAAATGGCCCTGCTCGGTTCCCTGCCCTTCGTCATGATCGCTATCGCCGCCACGCTCGGTGGCACGATCTCCGATTCGCTCATCTCTTCCGGCAAGACGCCCACCCTCGTCCGCAAGGGCTTCATCATCACCGGCCTGCTCACGTCCACCGTGCTCTACCCGGCCGGCATTGCCCCGGATGACAACGTCTCGATGGGCCTGTTCCTGTTCGCCTGTTTCGCCTTCGGCTTTGCCAGCTCCAACCATTGGGCCGTCACCCAGACCCTCGCCGGCCCCAGCGCCGCCAGCAAGTGGACTGGCTTCCAGAATTGCTTCGGCAACTTCGCCGGTGTCGCCGCCGGTTGGGTCACCGGTGAGATCGTCAATACCTACAAGAGCTTCGATCTCGCCTTCCTCGCCGTCGCCGGCATGGGCATATTCGGTGCGCTATCCTACGCGTTCATCATTCCCCAGTTGAAACCCATCGACTGGGATTCGCGCGCATGATTCCACTCCTCCTGCTGGCCGCCACCCTCGATTACACCCACGTCCCCGCCATCTACTGCGCGGACTTCGCCGATTGCCTCGCCCGCCTGCCGCAGGGCCACATCGTCGCAACCACGGTTTATCTCGCCGACATCGCCGACTACGCGCCCATGAATCAGGTCTACGAGCGTCGTTTCCCCGGGCTCAAACCCGCCCGCAACACCGTCGCCGCCTCTCTCCCTCGCGGCATGCGCATGGCCATCAACGCTGTCGTCTATAGCGGCCCCGCCACCCCGCGCGGCCTCACCCCGCCCAACGTCAAGAACATCGTCCCCATCACCCCCGGCATCCTCACCCCCGACAAGCTCTTCATCGCCGGCATCCTCGGTCGCGATTCCAACTCTGGCGAAATCCCCGCCACCCCCGCCGCCCAGATCGACATGTGCCTCACCCGGCTTACCAACGTCCTCGCCACTGCCCAACTCACCCCCGGCCACCTCGACCAGCTCACCATCTATCACACCGCTCACATCCCCCGCGAACTGCTCGAAACCAAATTGAAACTCTTCTTCGGGCCGCACCTCTCCCCAGCCATCACCCTGCTGGAAGTCCCCGCCTTGGCACTCGGTGCCCAGGTGGGCATCCATGGTGTGGCGTCAACTGTACACACGGGTGTGTAAAAAAGGGACAGCGCCCGCTAGTCCATTTCCTTTTCCTTCGGCGCGCCAGAAAGCATTGCAAAGAAAAGACCTACAATCACTAATCCTGTCGCCAGAGCCGCGAAACTCATATCAACCTCCACTTCGATAGGCGACATATCGGCACGTTTGGGGCCAAACTCCGAAAATCTCAAAAAAATGTGCTACGGTGCACGATATGCAAGTGGATCTCGCCTTCGGAAAATCCGGCCTTGTCGCCGAACTCCCCTCCGGATATCAGTACCGTTTTCTCGAAGCCAAATCGGCCGCCCCCCTGCCCGATGAGCAGGCCGCCCTTGAGGCTGCCGTCGCCAATCCCATCGGCACGGCCCCCCTCGCCGAGCTCGCTCGCGGCAAGCGTTCCGCCGCCATTTCCGTCTGCGACATCACTCGCCCCGCCCCCAATCGCAAGACTCTCCCCGTCATCCTCCGCACGCTCGAGCAGGCGGGCATCCCGGCCGAGAACATCACCATCTGCATCGCCACCGGCCTGCACCGCATCGCCACCCCCGCCGAGCTCGACGAGATTCTCTCGCCCGAAATCGCCTCCCGCTACAAGATCTTCAATCACGACGCCAAGATCCTCGCCGACCATCGCTACCTCGGCGAAACGCAGTCCGGCATCCCCGTCTACATCGCCGAGGCCTTCGTCTCCGCCGATCTCCGCATCACGCTCGGCTTCATCGAGCCCCACCTCATGCTCGGCTACTCTGGCGGCCGCAAGCTGATCGCCCCCGGCCTCGCCGCGCAGGAAACCATCAAGGTCATCCACTCGCCCCGCTTCATGCGTGACACGCGCTCGGTCGAGGGCTCCATCGCCGACAATCCCCTCCACAAAGAGCTGCAGGAGATCGCCCGCATGGCCGGCCACACGTTCATGCTCGACGTCGCCCTCACCCGCAAGCGCGAGATCGCCCAGGTCTTCGCCGGCGACCCCATCGCCGCCCATGCCGCGGGAGTCGACTTCGTCAGCAAGGTCATGCTCGAGAAGATCGACAAGCCCGTCGACGCCGTCGTCACCACTTGCGCCGGCTATCCCCTCGATCTCACGCTCTATCAGGCCGTCAAGGGCGTCACCGCCGCCAGCCACATCGTCCGCGAGGGCGGCAAGATCCTCATCTGCGCCGAATGTGCCGAAGGCCCCGGCGCCCATGAGTTCCGCGAGATGGTCAAGCGCTTCTCCACCCCGCGCGAGTTCCTCGACGCCGTCAAGGACGCCCCCGTCACCGTCGACCAGTGGCAGCTCGAAAAGCTCGCCCTCGTGCTCGAGAACAAGCAGGTCGTCTTCCTCACCCCCGGCGTCCCCACCGAATATCACGAGAAGATGTGGGGCCCCGTCTTCAGCGAGTTCTCCCCGGCCATGGCCACGCTTACGGCAGACCTGCCGGCCGACGCCGACATTGCCGTCATCCCTGAGGGTCCCTACGTCCTCGCCCGGGTGGCCGGTGACTAAACGCCTTGCGCTTCTCGGCATCTTCTTTGCCGTCCAGCTCCTCGGCCAGTCATCTCCGCTCACTCTCGATCAGGTCCTAAGCGAAGCGCTCGCCAACAATCTCAAGCTTCTCGCCGAGCGCTTCAATCTCACCATCGGCGAGGCCCGCCTCATTCAGGCGCGCCTCCGCCCCAACCCCGTCCTCTCCCTCGGCGGCAACTACCTCGACATCCTCGGCGCCGGCTTCAATCCCTCCACCAACGCCGCCGGCCCCACCGAAATCAACGCCCGCGTCGACTTCCTCCTCGAGCGCGGCAACAAGCGCAACGAGCGCATCGCCGTCGCCCAGGCCGCCCGCTCGGTCGCCGAACTTGAGCTCCTCAACACCACCCGCAACCTCGTCATCGACATCCAGTCCACCTTCACTGATCTCCTGCTCGCGCGCGAATCTCTCGCTCTCTCGCGTGAATCCCTCGCCGCCTTCGAGCGCATCGTAGCCGTCAATCGCACCCGCGTCGATTCCGGAGACCTCGCCAGAGTCGAGCTCGTCCGCAGTGAAGTCGCCGTACTGCAGTTTCAGAATCAGGTTCGCCAGGCCAATCTCCGTCTTCGCACCACGCGCAATCGTCTGCAGGCCCTCATGGGGCGCACTACTTATGACCCTGCCTTCGACATCACCGGTGACATGCGCCGCGCCCCGCTCACCTCCACCAAAGACGAAGTCATCCAATCGGCCATGGCCACGCGTCCCGATCTCAACGCCCTCCGTCGCGATTTCGCCCGCTCTCAAGCCGAGTTCCGCCTCCAGATCGCCCAGGGCAAAGCCGACTTCACCGTCGGCGCCGGCGCCAATCGGCAGATCGGTGTCGGCGGCCTCAACAGTGGCAACTCCGTCGGCCTCTTTTTCGCGATGCCCCTCATGACGGCTAACCGCAACCAGGGTGAGATCGAACGCGCCCGGCAGGAACAAGCCCAGATCACCGCTCGCATCCGCGCCCTCGAACAGGAAATCCGCTCCGACATCGAGAATGCCTTCGAGCAATACGAATCCTCCCGCGCTCTCCTCGCCAACATCGAAGGCACCATGCTCTCCCAGGCCCAGCGCGTCCGCGAGGTCATCGACTTCTCCTACCGCCGCGGCGAGGCCACCTTCGTCGAACTCCTCGACGCCCAGCGCACCTTCAACGACACCATGCAGGCCCTCAACGAAGCCCGCGCCGAGTTTGCCCGTACCCTCTTCCTGATCGACTCCCTCAGCGGAAAGGCCACCCCGACCCGATGAAACAACTGCTTCCGATCGCACTGCTCACACTCGCCGCCTGCTCGCGTGAGACGCCTGCCCCAGCGACGGTTCCAGCATCCGCGCCCGCCTCCTCCGGCCTCATAGAGATCCCCACGGATTCGCCCAAGCTCCAACAGATCACCCTCACCAGCGTCGAGCTCGCCGAGATGCCCACCGAGGAATTCACCGCCCCCGGCCACATCGAGCACAACCCCAATCGCCTCTCGAAAGTCGTCCTCCCCTACCCCGGTCGCATCACGGAAGTAAAGATCGCCTTCGGCGACACGGTCAAGAAAGACCAGCCCCTGCTCCTGCTCCAGAGCCCCGAGGCCGATGCCGCGGCTGCCGCCAATCTCGCTGCTCAAGCCAACGTCTCTCAAAACACCGCCCTGCTCAACAAAGCCGAGTCCGACCTCTCTCGTGTGCAGGATCTCTTCAAGGGCGACGCCATCGCCCGTAAAGAACTCACCGCCGCCGAAGTCGCCGTCGCCCAGGCTCGCATCCAGCTGAATCAAGCCAAAAACGAGGTTCAGCAAACCAACGCCCGCCTCCAGGCCCTCGGCATCGCCCCCGGCTCTTTCCGCCAAAACATCATCGTCCGCGCTCCTCTCTCCGGCAAGATCACCGAGATCAACGTCGTCGCCGGTGAGTTCCGCAACGACCTCAGCGCGCCACTTCTCTCAATTGCTGATTTGAGCGACGTCTGGGTCTCCGCCGATGTCCCCGAATCCGCCATCCGCCTCGTCAAGATCGGCGAGGCCTTTGATGTCTCTCTCAACGCCTATCCCGGCGAAGTCTTTCATTCGCGCGTCACGCGCATTGCCGACTCCGTCAACCCCGAGACCCGCACCATCGAGGTCTGGGCCGAGTTGCCCAACCCCGCCGGACGCTTCCGTCCAGAGATGTTCGGCCAGGTCCGTCACATCGAGTCCTTCCACAAAGTCCCCACCGTCCCCACCACTGCCGTTATTCAGACCCAGGGCAAAACCATCGCCTTCCGGGAGTTGTCACCAGGCAAATTCCAATCCACCCCCATCACCATCGGCAAGCGCTCCGGCGATCGCATTCCTGTTCTTTCCGGCCTCAACGCTGGCGATCGGGTTGTCATCGATGGCGCCATGCTACTGAGAGGTTTCTAGCCATGCACATCGAGCCCCCCGTCAAGCTCATGCTCATTTATGTCGACGAGAGCGACAAGCACAACGGCATCCCTCTCTACGAAGCCATCATCGAATTCCTCTTCCACAGTGGCGTCTCCGGCGCCACCGCCAGCTTCTCTGCCATGGGTTTCGGCGCCAATCGTCGCATCCACAAAAAAGGCCTCTTCGGCGTCACCGACGATCGCACCGTCACCATCTCCATCATCGAGAACGAAACCGTCCTCCGCGCCATCCTGCCGCGCCTCAAGGAATTCATCCCCGAAGGCCTCATCTTCCTGCTCGATGGTGAGGTCCTCCACCTCGGCGTTTCGGAAGAGGACAACGCCACCGCATGATCTCTCGTCTGGTTCGCCTTGCTCTTGAGCAGCGCTTCATCGTCATCGTCGCCTGGATCGCCCTCATTGTCATGGGCGTCTACGCTTACACTCAGCTCAAGATCGAGGCCTATCCCGACATCTCCGACACCGCCGTCACCGTCATCACCGTCGTCCCGGGCCTCGCCGCCGAAGAGGTCGAACAACAGGTCACCATCCCCATCGAGCGAGCCCTCAACAGCGTCCCCAACGTTGTCTCCCGCCGCTCGCGCACCATCTTCGGCCTCGCCACCAACGAGCTCACATTCGACTACGGCACCAACGATTACTTCGCTCGCAACCTCGTCATCGAGAAGCTGCGCGAGGCGCAACTCCCCGATGGCGTCACGCCCACTCTCGCCCCCCTCGCCACTCCCATCGGCGAGCTCTTCCGCTATTCGCTCGAGGGCGGCGCGCTCGATGCCCAGCAGCGCCGCGAGCTTCAGGATTGGACGCTTCTGCCCCGCCTCCTGCAGGTGCCAGGTGTTGCCGACGTCGTCCCCTTCGGTGGCCTCGTCAAGCAGTATCAGATCGAAATCGATCCCCTCGCCCTTGAGAAGTACAAGATCTCTCTTGCCGAGCTGGCCGAAGCCGTCTCGGCCTCCAATCAGAACGCCGGCGGCGCCTTGCTCTCCAACGGCCAGCAATCGCTCGCCATCCGCGGCGTCGGCCTGCTCCGCTCCATCGCCGACATCGAGAACAGCGTCGTCAGCGAGAAGAACGGCGTCCCCGTCTTCGTCAAAGACCTCGCCAAAGTCTCCATCGGTGCCGCCCCGCCCACCGGCATCTTCGGCCTCCAGTCCACCAGCAATAGCGTCGAAGGCATTGTCCTCATGCGCCGCGGTGAGAATCCCACCGAAGTCCTTAAAAACCTTCACGAGGCCGTCGACGAGATCAACTCGACCAAGCTCCCTCCCGGCGTTCGCATGAACGTCATCTATGACCGCACCGACCTCGTCCAGAACACGCTCCTCACCGTCGGCCGCACTCTCGCCGAGGGCCTGCTCATTGTTATCTTCATCCTGCTCGTGTTTCTCGGCAGCCCCCGCGCCGCTCTCCTCACGGCCATCACCATTCCGCTCTCGCTGCTGTTCGCCTTCGTCTGCATGATGTTCGCCGGCATCCCCGCCAATCTGCTCAGCCTCGGCGCTCTCGATTTCGGCATCATCGTCGACGGCTCGCTCATCATGGTCGAGCACATCCTCCACTCGCTTGAGAATCGCCGCACGGCCACCGCCGACATGGTCCAGCGCGCCGTCCGCGATGCCGCCCTCGACGTCGAGTCGCCCCTGTTCTTCTCCCTGCTCATCATCATCTCCGCCTACCTGCCGCTGTTCATGCTCGAGCGTGTCGAGCGTCGCCTGTTCACGCCCATGGCCTACACAGTCTGCTTCGCCCTCATCGGCTCGCTCCTCATCTCCCTCACGCTCATCCCCGTTCTCTCCACTTACCTCTTCCGCCGTGGCGCCAGCGCCTGGCATAACCCCGCTCTCGACAAGCTCTCCGCCCTTTACGAGTCCGCCCTCCACCACGTCGTCCGCCACGCCCGCGCCACGGTCGCCATCGCTCTCGCCATCGTCTTCGGCGCCTTTCTGCTTGCCACGCGCCTCGGCACCGAGTTCCTCCCTTCCCTCGACGAGGGCACCATCTGGATCCGCGCCAATCTTCCCCCCGGCACCGCGCTCGAGAAATCCGCCATCGTTGCCGATCGTCTCCGCGCCGCTCTCGCGCGCTTCCCCGAGATCAAGGCCGTCGGCTCCCAGGCCGGCCGCAACGACGCCGGCACCGATCCCTTCGGGCCCAATCGCATCGAGCTCCTCGTCACTCTCCAGCCCTACGAACAATGGCCCGCCGGCCGCACCAAGGCCACCCTCGTCAACGACCTCTCGCGCCTTCTCCCCACCCTCATCCCCGGCGCCAATTTCAACATCACCCAACCCATCATCGACACCGTTACCGAAGCCGTCACCGGCTCCTCCGCCGACCTCGCCGTCATCCTCACCGGCAGCGATCTCGACAAGCTGCGCGACCTCGCCGCTCAAACCCTCAAGCTCGTCCAGGCCACCCCCGGCGCTGCCGATTCCGCCATCGAGCAAGAGGCCCAACAACCCCAGCTCACCATCCGCCTCGACCGCGAAAAAATGGCCCGCTACGGCGCTCGCGTCCATGACGTCCAGGCCATCTTCGAGCTTGCCGTCGGCGGCCGCGTCGTCAGCAGCCTCTTTGAAGGCGAGCGCCGCTGGGACATCACCGTCCGCTTTGCGCCCAATGCCCGCGCCGATGCCAACGCCATCGCCTCCATCCTCGTGCCCACGCCCTCGGGCCCGCGCATCCCGCTTTCGCAACTCGCCTCCATCGACGTCGTCAACGGCGAGAGCATCATCGCCCGCCGCGAGAATCGCCGCCAGATCGCCGTCCGCACCAACATCCGCGGCCGCGATCAGGGTGGCTTCGCCTCTGATCTCCAGCAGCGCTTCGCCTCCGCGATCCGGTTACCCCAGGGCTACCGTGTCGAATGGGGCGGTCAGTTCGACAATCTCACTCGCGCAAAAAAACGCCTCTCCCTAGTGCTCCCGCTCACCATCGCCATCATCTTCGTCCTGCTCTTCTTCGCCTTCTCAAGCCCCCGCGATGCGGGCCTCATCCTGCTCAACGTCCCCTTCTCATTGGTCGGCGGCTTCCTGTTCCTTTACCTCCGTGACATCAACCTCAGCGTCTCGGCCGCTGTCGGCTTCGTCAGCCTCTTCGGCGTCGCGGTGATGTCGGGCGTGCTTATCGTCTCTGAGATCAACCAGCGCCTCCGCGTCCCCGATGTGAGCTTTGATCGCGCCGTCATTGAGGGCGCCCTTTCCCAGCTCCGGCCCGTCCTGCTCATGATCGTCGTCGCCATGCTCGGCATGGTGCCCGCCGCTCGTGCCAGCGGCATCGGCTCCGACGTCCAGCGCCCCCTCGCCACCGTAGTCGTCGGCGGCCTCGTCTCGACGCTCTTCCTGACCTTCCTCGCGCTTCCCGCGCTCTGCTACGTCTTCAAGCGTCCGTCCTCCAGTTCCTGATTCATTCACAGAATCCTGCCATTCATAGCAAGATTCAGATATCTCCGCGCGCCCTCGCTGCCCTACCGTTGAGTCAGACCAGACATGATCTCACTCAACATCAACGGTCAGCCCACGCCTTTCGCGGGCGACCCTGACACTCCCCTCCTCTGGGTTCTCCGCGATCATTGCCAGCTCACTGGCGCCAAATTCGGGTGCGGCCAGGGCATCTGCGGCGCCTGCACGGTCCACGCCGACGGCAACGCCGTCCGCTCCTGCGAGCTCACCGCCGCCACCGCCGCTCCCCACGACATCACCACCATCGAAGGCTTCGTCGCCTCCTCGCCTCATCACGCCATCCTCCGTGCCTGGCAGGAGCTCGACGTCGTCCAGTGCGGCTACTGCCAGCCCGGCATGATCATGGCTGTCGCCGCTTTGCTTGAGTCCAACCCCCACCCCACCGACGCCGACATCGACCAACACATCACCAACATCTGCCCTTGCGCCACGTTCCATCGCGTGCGCCAGGCCATCCACGTTGCCGCTGCCTGTGAGAGATAACATGACCCAGTTCCCCATCGGCCCCTTTGTCCGCATCGCGCCCGACGGCGCCATCACTTTCCTCCTCACTCAGTCCGAAATGGGCCAGGGCATCTCCACTGGCCTGGCGCAGATCTTCGCCGAAGAGCTCGACGCCGATTGGTCCACGGTCCAAGTCGAGATGACTTCGCCCGCCGAGCCCTATCGCATGTCGCTTATGGGCTACACCGGCCAGTTCGTTGGCGGCAGCCTCAGCACCTGCCTTTGGACATCAGACTTGCGCAAGGCCGGCGCCGCCGCTCGCACCGCCCTCATCGCGGCCGCCGCTGCTCGCTGGTCGGTTCCCGCTTCACAATGCCGCGCGAGCCTCGGCATCGTCTATGGCCCCAACCATCTCGAAGCCACCTACGGCGACCTCGCCGAAGCCGCCAGTCAATTACCGCTCCCCACCGATCCGCCGCTCAAATCCGAGGCAAGCTTCCGCCTTATTGGCAAGCCCCTCCACCGCCTCGACTCCCCCGCCAAGATCCGCGGCGCCGCCATCTACGGCACCGACACTCACTTCCCCGGCCTGCTCTACGCCACACCCCGCGTGATTCCCAACTTCGGCGGGCGCCTCGCCGGCTACGATTCCACCACTGCCCAGTCCATGCCCGGCGTGGTGCGCATAGTCCCGATTGAGAACGGCGTCATTGTCGTCGCCACCTCACAACACATCGCCTTCGCCGCTGCTTCCACCATTGAGCTCGTCGTCGATCCTGCTGGCTGGGAACACCTCGATAACGCCTGGATTGAGCAACAGCTTCTTTCTTCTCTCGATGCCGCCGATGCCCCCGCGCGCAACGATGGTGACGTCGCCTCCGGCCTCGCCGCAGCTCACACCCGCTTCACCGCCGAGTACTTCGTCCCCTACATCGCCCACGCCACGCTCGAGCCCGTCAACTGCACCGCCCTCGTCTCCGGCAACCACTGCACGGTCTGGCTCCCCACTCAGGGTCAGGATGTCGTTCGCAATCGCGTCGCCCTCGCCCTTGGCATCGAGGAATCCGACGTCGAAGTCCACACCACCTTCATCGGCGGCGGCTTCGGTCGCAAGTTCTTCCCTGATTTCGCCGTCCAGGCGGCCCTCGCGGCTCGCGCCACTGGCCAACCGGTCAAGCTCATCTGGACGCGACAGGAAGACTTCACCCACGATCACTACCGTCCCGCTCTGATGGCTCGCTTCCATGCTGGGCTCAACGCCGCTGGCGAGCTCACCACCATCGACGCGCACATCCGTGGTCAGGGCCTCCTCACGCAGATCTTCCCCATCTGGACGAGTAACGGTCTTGACGAAGCCACCGTCGAGGGCACGCGTGATCTCCCCTACCGCATCCCACACGTCCGCGTTGGCGTCCGGGGTCTGGATCTCCCGATCCCCCTCGGCTTCCTGCGCTCTGTGGGCCGCTTTGGCAACGCCTTCTTCGTTGAGAGCTTCATCGATGAGATCGCCCACCACCTCCACCAGGACCCTGTCCAGTATCGTCGCGACATGCTTGCGGGCGACACGCGGGCTCTCGGCGTCATCGACGAGGTCACCCGCCTCAGCCGCTGGGAGGCTCCCCCCGCGCCGGGTCGCTTTCGCGGCTTCGCCTATCATCCCTATGGTGGCCGTGGCGACAACTATGTCACGCCGACAGCCCTCGTCTGTGAAGTCTCCCTCGCTCTCACCGGCGCCATTCGCATCCACAAGGTTTGGTGCGCGGTTGATTGCGGCCTGACGATCAACCCCAATCTCGTCCGCGCCCAGATCGAAGGCGGCATCGGCTTCGCGCTCTCCGCCGCCATCCACAACGAAGTCACTTTCTCCGCCGGCGCCGTCCAACAGCATGATTACAACGCCTACGGCGCTCTCCGCATTGCTGGCATGCCCGATATCGAAACCAGCATCATGCCGAGCAAGCACCCGCCCGGCGGCGTCGGCGAGTGTTCGGTTCCGCCCCTTGCGCCCGCGCTGGCCAACGCCATCTTCGCCGCCACTGGCCGCCGCATCCGCCGCCTGCCCTTCCTGCGTCAGGGCATCGAGTTCGCTCCCTCCAGGGAGTAGTCCAACCGCATCGTCGATTGCGTGATGAACTCGCGCAGCCACCGGTGCGCCATGTCCTGCTCCATCCTCGGGTGCCACGTCATCAAGTACCGAAATCCGCCGATCGCCGCTGGCGCATCCACCATGCGCAGCCCCGGCTGATCGGCGTATTGCATCGCCAGCCGTCGCGGCACTGTTGCCACCATGTCCGTCCCGCGCACCGCCACCACTGCGCCCACAAAGTACGGCATCCTCAATCCAATCCGCCTCACGGCGCCCATTGCCTCCAGCCGCTTCTCAACCACCGTCTGCTGCCCCCCCAGCACACTCACAACCACATGCCGGCATTCCAGATATTCCGCCATCGTCAAAGTCCTCTCGCCCCGCCGGTTGTCCGCGTCCATCACACATACAAAGTCCTCATCAAACAGCTCGCGCTTCACAAACGGCTCCGGCACATCATTCGCCCAGAACGCCACATCGATCTTGCCCTTCTCGAGCTCATCAAACGCGGTCTCCCCCCACCCCTGCAGATGCAGCGCAACACCGGGCGCTACCGCCGCCATTTCTCGCATCAACTCCGGCACAATCACCATCGCCGCATAATCCGTCAGCGCCACACGAAATGAAACCTGCGCCGTCCACGGATCAAAGTCCCCACCGCCGATCATCCTGTCGAGCGCCGGCAGCATTTCCGCCAGCTCTTCCTGCAGTTGCGCCGCTCTCGGCGTCAGTCCATAGCCGCTCCCCATCCGCACCAGTAGTTCATCCTGAAACATTTCTCGCAGCCGCTGTAGCATCCGGCTCATCGCCGGTTGCGACAGATAGAATCGTTCCGCCGCCCGCGAGATATTCCGCTCCTCAAACAACACTTGCGCGGCCAGCAACAGATTCAAATCCGCCCCGCGCACATTCGGATAACGCATAGTTTGTATTCCTCAATTGCATTGGCTTTCCCAACCTCACCAATGGCAACATCTCCTTACCGGATTCATTCCAGTTAGAGGATCAAATGTCTTTGAAAGTTGCAATTGTTACTGGCGCGTCCGGCGGCATTGGTTCCGCCATTGCCGCCCGGCTTGCCACCGACGGCCATGCCGTCATCATCAACTACGCCGGCAACGCCACCGACGCCACCGCCCTCGCCACCACCATCACCTCCTCCGGCGGCCAGGCCATCGCCGTTCAGGCTGACGTCGGCGACCCCGCCGGCGCCGCCCATCTCTTCGATATCGCCACCACCACCTACGGTGGTGTCGACATCCTCGTCAACAACGCCGGCCGCGCGGTCCGCAAGTCCATCGCTGAATTCACCGACGCCGAATTCGACTCCGTCATCCGCACCAACCTCTACGGCGCTTTCCACACCATGCGCGAAGCTGCCCGTCGCCTTCGCGACGGCGGCCGCATCATCAACATCTCCATGAGCTATCAGGGCCCACCCATCCCCGGCTATGGCGTTTACTTCGGCAGCAAAGCCGCCATCGAACAACTCACGGCCGTTGCCGCTCGCGAACTC
>CAZBTA010000076.1:0-20795 GCA_964494515.1 uncultured Bryobacter sp. | reverse complement strand
CCACCACCTTCGCCTTCACCTGCTTCAGCTCGCGCGTCACCGTGTCGATGTACTCGATCCCGTCCGCCTTGCCGCCATCGCGCATCAGCACGCGCGCCGCCGCCGCGTTGGTTAACAGCGTTAGCCTTCCCGTCTTCTGCGCATCGGCCACCGTCGTAAACGGCGACGAGAAGTAGCTCGTCGTGATGCATCCCCGCTCGCACGGCCCGCAGTAGTGGCATGCCTGCCGCCCGTTCAGCGGCCGCGTCAGGATCGCCACGCGCCCAATCGTCACCGTCCGCCCCATCTTCGCCTTCACCTGATCGCGCAGATGCTGCTCCGTGCAGGTAAACTCCATCGGCGGCTGGAAGATCGAGTCCGGCAACTGCTCCAGGTTCTCGGCCATGCCCGAGATGCCGACATACTTCTCCACTTCCTCGTAGTACGGCACAAGGTCCTTGTACGCAATCGGCCAGTCTTCCCCATAGCCATCCCGCGAGGCCGCCTTGAAGTCGATATCCCCCATGCGATAGCTCTGCCGGCCCCACCCGAGGCTCCGCCCGCCCAGCACGCGCATCCGGATCCACTTGTACGGCTTGTCCTGCGTGTACGGGTTCTCGTTGTCGTTCACGAACCACTTGTAGTTGTATTCCGAGCACGCATAGCACGTGCCCTGAATCGGCCTGTCCTTGAACACCTTCGGCGACATGCCAAGATAAGGCATCTGCCACGGCATGTTGTGTTCGGTGTAATCCTTTTTCGATACGTTGGCGCCCGCCTCAACGAGGGCCACTCGCATCCCGCTTTCCGTGAGCTTCTTGGCGGCCCACCCGCCGGTCGCGCCACTACCGACCACAATCGCGTCAAACCGTTCCGGCTGTCTTACCTGGAATGCCATGTAGACAATATATAAGAGACGAGACATGGGAAAAGCCGCCGCCTACATGGGTCTGCCCTTCGTGCTTCTCGCCAGCATCGCCGGCGGCTATTACGCCGGCGACTGGATCGATCGCACCTATGGCACCCGCTACGCCAACCTCATCGGGATCATCCTCGGCTTCGCCCTGGGTCTCTACGAAATCATCCGCCAGCTCAAGTACCTCGAAAGACGCGACTCACGTGACTGAGTACCGCCACAAGTCCAATCAGATCCTCCGCGTCGCCGCCGCCCTCGCCGCCCTCGGCATCGTCGTCTTCGCCTCCTGGCGCGGCCTCGATAGCGCCCTCGCCTTCGCCGCCACCGCCTCCATCGGCCTCATCAGCCTCTGGGTCCTCGCCCGCGGCCTCGATATCCTCTCCGAGGGCAAGCCCAGCAAGCTCAAAGGCGTCGGCTTCGTCATACGCTTCGCTATCTATGCCGCGGCGCTGTCTGCTATAATCAAGGTTTATCCGGACAAGCAACTGGAATTATTTTTTGGCATCTTCCTGTCAGTCCTTGCCCCCGGAATAGAAGCCCTCATCGAGTCCTACAGAAATGCACGAACATGAACTCTGGTTCACTGCGCTGTTGAACCAATACCTTGCCGGCCCTGCCAACGCTCTGATCGCTCTCGCAGGCCAGCACGCCCACGATCCGGCCAAGCCCTGGAGCAACTACAACGCCATGCTGGTGCTGGTTGCCGCGTTCCTCCTGCTGTTGCCGTGGATCATCCGCGCCGGCATGAACGTTGCCCGCCCCGGCGCCCTCCAGCAGGTCGGCGAGCTCCTCGTCTCCTTCATCAAGGGCCAGGCTGAAGAAGTCGTCGGCCACGGCGGCGCCAAATACATGTACTGGTTCCTCACCTGCTTCGTGTTCATCCTGTTCGCCAATCTGCTCGGCGTCATCCCCAGCTTCGAAAGCCCCACGATGCACCCGGCCGTTCCGCTCGGCATCGCCGCCGGCACCTTCCTCTACTACAACGGCGTCGGCATCAAGGCCCAGGGCGTTGTCGGCCACATCAAGCACCTCTTCGGTCCCGTCTGGTGGCTGGCCCCCTTCATGTTCCTGATCGAAGTCATTTCGCACTTCATCCGCCCCGTCAGCTTGACCATCCGTCTGTTCGCCAACATGCTGGCCGGTGAAGAAGTCACCATCGCCTTCATGAACCTCGTCCCCTACGGTGTCCCCGCGGTCTTCATGGGCCTGCACACGTTCGTCAGCTTCCTGCAGGCGTTCATCTTCACCGTTCTCACGATGGCCTACGTCGGCATGGCCGTGGCTCACGAAGAGCACCACTAAACAGTTTTCCGCCCCCCAGTGTGAGCCCTGGGCGTCCCAACGCACCAACGGAACCACCTCCTGGATGGCAATCTCAACCAAGTCTATAAAGGAGACTTAGCAACAATGCGTAACAAAGCAATGATGATCCTCTTCTTGCTCGCTTTCGCCGCTCCGATCTTCGCCCAGGGCACTGGCTCCACGGCGATCGGCGAAAAGGGCATTCTTCTCCCGGCCTTCGCCATGGCGATCGCCGCCGGTCTTTGCGGCCGCGCTCAGGGCCAGGCGATCGCCTCGGCCGCTGAAGGCATCGCTCGCAACCCCGGCGCCGCTGGTAAGATCCAGACCCTGCTCCTCATCGGTCTGGCCTTCATCGAGTCGCTCGCCCTGTTCACCTTCGTGAAGGTTGGCTAGTTAGTATCCGGGCGGGAAGTTATGAAGCTTAACGGAATCTTCCCGCCCATCCCCACCCCCTACAACCACTCCGGCGACATCTACCGCGCCAAGATCCGCACCAACCTCGACAAGTGGAACATGACGAACCTCGCTGGTTACGTCGTCGGATCCTGCCCCTTCCTCACCCCTGCTGAAAAGCCCCTCCTCTGGGAAGAAGTCGCCAAACACACCCCCTCCACCAAGATCCTCATCGCCGACGCAAGTCACCCCAGCGTTCGCGAATCCGTCGCGCAGGCCAACCTTGCCGCCGACCTCGGCTATCGCGTCGCCTATGTCGCCGCCCCCAGCCACAACCCTGTTCTCTACTTCCAGACCGTCGCCGACCAGTCGCGCCTGCCGCTCATCATCGAGGGCCCCGGCCCGGTCGACCACCCGAACATCATCGCCACCAGCGGCGCCGCCAACCCCGGCCTTCCCTTCCTCACCACCAACGCCGCCAACCTCGCCCCCGACCTCCGCGCCGGAGCCGTAGGCGCCATCCTGCCCTACGCCGCCGCCGCGCCGTTCTCCTGCCTCACCATCTTCGAGGCCAACATGAAGCGCGAGCACGAGGCCGCCGACGATTGGCAACAGCGCATCCTCGCCGCCAATCACCTCGTAACCACAAAGTACGGCCTCCCCGGCCTGCTCTACGCCATGGATTTCAACGGCTACTACGGTGGCCCTCCTCGCCTGCCTCTCGTGCCCCTGTCGCGCCTCGCGCAGCTCGAGATCGAATCCGCCTTCCACAACCTCAGAGGTTAGCCATGAATCTCAATGCCATCGAACAACGCGTCCTGGGAGCCTTGATCGAAAAGGAGATGGCCACCCCCGAGTATTACCCGCTCTCCCTGAACGCCCTCGTCAACGCCTGCAACCAGAAGAACAATCGCGAGCCGGTGATGCATCTCGGCGAAGCGGAAGTGCTGAACGCCATCGAGGTCATGCGCCATCAGGGTCTCGCCTATGAGCACTCCGGTCGCGAGCATCGCGTCCCCAAGTACTCGCAAGGCCTCGGCCAGAAGCTCAACCTCGGCAATAAGGAACTGGCCATCCTGTGCGTGCTGCTGTGCCGCGGCCCCCAGACCCCCGGCGAGATCCGTGGCCGCTCCCAGAGCCTCTACAGCTTCGAAGACCTCGATACTGTGGTCTCAACGCTTGGCCGCATGACCAACCTCGTCAAAGAGCTCCCGCGCGGTCGCTGGATCCACACCCTTGGTAACGTCGACATCCCGGCAGCTCCCGCCGCCCCCGCCAATCTCGAAGAGCGCGTCAAGGCCCTCGAGGACTTCGTCGAGCAGCTCAAGGCCCAGCTAGGGTTGGGCTAGCCGCCACATCAACAAGCCGGAAGCAGCCAAAAACAGCCCCCCAGCCAGTAGCCCCCAGCGCTGCATGCGCGGGTCCTTCCGCACGGCTCCGCCGGCGTAAAGCCCCAGTGAAGTCACCATACCGATCGCGGTCAGCATGGCCGCGCCTAAAAAAGCCTGCTTGCTCATCCCTTCGGCATGACCGCCTTGCTGATGTCGTTATAGAGCACAAAGACCACCATCATCAGCAGGAAAGCCAGGCCCACCTGCAGGACGCGTTCCTTCAGCTGCAGCGACAGGTCACGCCGCCGCACCATCTCCACCAGCAGCACCAGAATGCCACCACCATCGAGCACCGGGATCGGCAGCAGGTTGAAGATCGCGAGGTTCAGGCTCACCATCGACATCAGCCCGATAAACTCGGGCGCCCCACGCTTGGCCGCTGCGGCCGCCGTGCGCGCAATACCCACCGGGCCTTCCAGCTGCTTCGGCGACAGGCGCATCTGCACCATGCCCTTCAGCGAGTCAAAGATCATCGTCGCGTTGCGTGAGTTCGCCTTGAAGCTCTGCGTCAGCGCTTCCCCAAACGGCAGCGCCACCATCTGGTAGCGCGTCTCCAGCTCAATGCCGATCATCCAGCGCTTCTCGGTCTCGTTGTACTTCGGCTGCACGCTCACCTTGCTACGGTTCGCCTGCCGCTCGTAGATCACCTCGACCGGCTTGCCATTGCTTTCCTTCACCAGCTCCACCAGCTTGGCGAGGCTGCGCACCGGCGTGTTGTTCACGCTGATCACCACGTCCCCCGCCGCCAGGCCCGCGCGCTCGGCGTCCATGCCCTTCATGATCCGGGCAATGCGCACTTCTGATTCCTCGCGCCACCCGGCATACCCAACTTCGTACTTCTCGAGCGTCTTCGGCGTCACCGTCGTGTCGATCCGCTGGTCGCCGCGCTTCACCGTGATCGGGAAAGCCTTGCCCGCTCCCGTCACCTCTTTGGTGACAATATCGTCCCAAACGGGGTTCTGTTTGCCCTCAAAAGCAACAATGATGTCCCCTTCCTTGACGCCTGCGAGGTCCGCCGGGGAGCCCTTCTCGATATGGCCCACCACCGCTGGTCCGTCCGCATTCGGCACCTTCGGGAACTGGTACATAAACAGCCCGGTCAGCAGCCCCAGCGCGAGCAGAATGTTCATCGCCGGCCCTGCCGCTACGATGATCAGTCGCTGCCAGCGGGGCTTGTTCATGAAGCTGCGCGGGTCGGTACTCGTGCCGTCGTCCACGGCCAGGTCATCCTGACCCAGCATCTTCACATAGCCACCAAACAGGATGGCCGAGAAGCGGAAGTCCGTCTCCCCGATCTTGAAGCCAAACAGGCGCGGCCCAAACCCGAGGCTGAACTGTTCCACCTTCACATCGCAGAGCACCGCCGCCCAGTAGTGGCCGAGCTCATGGATGACAATCATGACCCCAAGCAGCACAAGGAGCCAGAAGACGCTGTTCAAGAATTCCATTACTAAACCCAGTGTATAAAACCCTTGACTGTGCCACTGTACTAGTCTACTATCACACTAGAACGCTGTGCTATTCAGGCTCAACCCCAACTCCGGTGTGCCCATCTACCTCCAGATCATGGAGCAGGTGAAGCACGCCATCGAGAACGGCGTTCTGCGCCCGGGCGACCAGTTGCCGGGCATCCGCAAATTGGCTGAGACCATGGTGATGAACCCCAACACTGTCGCCAAGGCCTACCGTGAACTGGAACATGAAGGCTTCGTCGAACTCCGGCAAGGGGCAGGGGCCTTTGTAAGTGAAAAGCTGAACCCGAAGGAAGTGACCGATCGTATGCACACCGCTAAACCGATCGCGGAACAGGCAGTAGAGCGCTTACTCGCGCTGGGGCTGACCGATGATGAGATCCGTCGGCTGATCGAGGCGACCATCGCCACGAGGACGCGCAAATGAAGCCTCAGTACGCGATTGAAACCAGACAACTGGCCAAGAGCTATCCCAAGGTGGAGGCATTGCGCGGGCTGGATCTGCGCGTGCCACAGGGCTCGCTGTGCGGGCTCGTTGGCGTCAACGGCGCGGGCAAGACTACCACCATTCGCCTTTTGCTGGGCATGGCCACAGCCACGGCGGGCGAGGCCAAGGTATTGGGGCTCAACGCTCTTGACTCGGCGCAGAACACGATGATCCGGATGCGAACGGCATACATCCCCGAGCGCAAAGATTTGTTTCCCGGCCTGTCGGTGGAAGAGACCATCCGCTTCGTGGCGAGTTTCTATCCGGGCTGGCGCAAGGATCTCGAAGAAGAGTACCTCAAGCGCTTTCAGTTGCCGCCCACACACGCGGTGACGCAAATCTCCAAGGGCACGCTCACCAAGCTACACCTGTTGCTCGCCATCGCGCGGGGTGCGGAACTGCTGGTCCTCGATGAGCCCACCGACGGGCTCGATGCGGTCGCCAGCGAAGAAACACTGCAGGCACTGACGATGCTGGTGGCTGACTTTGGCACCACCATCCTCATCTGCTCACATCGGCTGGAGGAGATCGAACAGGTGGCCGACCATCTGTGCTTCATCCACAAAGGACGCATGTTGCTCGACGGCCCGCTCGATGAAATCCGGCACCGCACGCGCCGCGTGCAATTTGGACTCGACCCATCGGCCGAGCAGGTGGCGCAACTCAGCAGCATGGGCATACTCAAGCGCAGTGGGTCGGCCTGCAGCTTGCTCGTGGATCGTTACAGCGATGAGCTGGCGGAAAAACTGAACGGCTGGGGCGCGACCGGGCTCGAGGTGAGCACAGTACCGCTGCGTGAGCTGTTTGTCGAATCGGTTAGGAGGGAAGATGCTCTGGCTTAGATCGTGGAAAGAACTGCGCTACCGGGTGTTGCTGGCTGTGATGACAATGACGATGCTGCTTTACTCGAATCTTTGGACCCCGGCCCTCGAGCCCGCTCCAGAAAAGATTCAGAAGGTCTTCTTGCTGGTGATCTGCGCCTTTGGCATCCCGGTGATGGGCAAGATCCTGGCGGGATGCGGGATCAATTCGCAGACATCGATGGGCCTGTCACGCGGCTTTCATGGGTCGGTGCAGTTTTTGCTCTCATTGCCGGTATCGCGCAACCGGATCCTCGCGGTGCGCGCGGTCTTGGGTTTGTTCTTCTTTGTATTGGTGGTACTGGCTTCGTTTCTGGTGGCGGACCTGAGCGGCAAGGTACAAAAGGTTTGGGAATACCTGCCAAACACGATGTGCTTCTCGCTTTTCATTTACAGTTCGGCGGTGTGGCTTTCCACGTTCCTCGATGAGTTCTGGGCGGGGTCGGTGGGGCTGATGGGCTACGGTTTTTTGATGGGCTTCAGCTTGACTGTGGGGGACACGTGGCTGAACATTCTCAACTACATTCAAAGCCCGATTCCGCTGAACCCGGTAACGATGACAATGGCACTGTTACTGGGCACGATTGGCTTCCTGCTTGCCGCGGCATACGTGGTAAATCACAAGGAGTATTAACCGATGCGAGCTGCATTACTGATGGCGCCGCTTGGCGCGCTGGTGGGCTACGGAATTGGCAAATACCTCAAGGCCAATGACAAGTACATTGACCTCGGCTGGGAAATGATACCGCTCCTGCTCGGCGTAGTTTATCTGGCAATCCTGCTTCACGAACTGGGCCACATATTGGGCGGCAAGCTGGCGGGGATGCGTTTTCGTTTTCTCGCCGTCGGGCCACTTTGGGTGGAGGCTGAAGGCGAGCAACTGCGGGTCAAGCTCAACAAGAGTCTCGCGCTGTGGGGCGGCATTGCGGGTTGCACACCCGAGCAAGTCGGCGAGCCGGAAGCTCTTCGCAAGCAGATGCTGTCGATGGTGGCCGGAGGACCACTGACTTCGCTCGTAACGGCGCTCGTACCGCTGGTTTGGGTGTCGCCCTTCACGCTGATCTACGGCCTGATGAGCGCGATGATCGCGATTGCCACGCTGATTCCTCTTGATACGGGCGGCTTTGCCACGGATGGCAAGCGCATGATCAATCTCTTGCGTCGGACAAAGGCAGGCTGGCTTTGGATCGGCGTCGCCTCTCTTGGCACGATGTCCGAATTGATGCGTCCGCGGGACTGGCCATTGGCGCTGGTCGACAGCACCACCCGGGCGGCTACGCTGCAATCGATGGACAGCGTGATGGCGAAGTGGTTGCGATACAGCTACCACTTCGATCGCGAGGAGAACGACCTTGCTCGTCAGTGGCTGGACCAGGCCCTCAGCGAAGAGAAGTACATGTCTTCAGCAGCGCGACCCATTCTTTACCTGAGCGCGGCAGACTTTCACGCCCACGTCACACAGGATGTGACCACAGCGCGCGAATATCTCGAGAAGGCCAAGGCCCCGGGATTTATGACGGATGAGACACGAGCACTGACAGAAGCCGCGGTACTGCTGCTCGAAGGAAAAATGGATGAGGCGCGACTCGCGATCGAGCGCGGGCGAGCCATGCTCAAGCAACTACGTGGCACGGCACGAGATGCCGCTGTCGAACGGATTCAAGAACTCGAAGCAAAAGCAGTTTAGTTAACAACGAAAGGTGAACTTATGTTACGCACCCTACTCTACGTGTGTCTGTTCGCGGGTCCAGTGGCGGAATCGAGCATTTGGCTCGCGGCCTTTGACCAGATCTGGCAGACCATTGCCGACAAGCATTATGACCCCAAGCTGAATGGCGCGGATTGGGAAGGCGCCAAACGCGAACTACGGCCCAAGGTCGAAGCCGCCAAGGACCTGAAGGAGGCACGTGGCTACATGAATGATCTGCTGGGCAGGCTCGGCCACTCGCATGTGGGAGTCGTGCCGGCCAGTGTGTATGGTGATCTGGAAAACGCCAAGCCACGCAGTATCGATGCGGGCTTGCGCTTTGAGATCATCGGCGGCGATGTGGTGATCGCGGCCGGGCCTCACTCCGGCTGGATCTTGAAAGAGGTGAATGGACGCAAGTTGCGCGAACGCATCGCACAGGCCAAGTCGAAGACGCTGGCACGACTGGTTGTGCGCAACCTGCTGCGGGGCGAGCCGGGTGAGAAGCTCGAGGTTGTGCTCGAAGACCCAAAGGGCATGAGCTTCGGCACAACCATCGAAGTGCCAGAGCTGCGTGGGCCAGTGGCGCGGTTAGGCCACATTCCACCATTGCCGCTCGACATCCACTTCGAGAAACTGACGAGCGAATACGGCTACATTCGCATCTCGGCGTTCTTCGAGCCAGACCTCGTGGAAAAGGTAATGAAGCAGGCAGTGGAGGATTGTGCCAAGTGCAACGGCATGATTCTCGATCTGCGAGAGAATCCGGGTGGGATCGCCGCGTTGTCCACCGCCGTGGCGGGATGGTTCTTTGAGGAGCCTGTAACGCTGGGGACGATGAAGTGGCGCACGGGCGAAATCAACCTGAGGGCCTTTCCGCGGATCAACGGGTTTCGCGGCAAGCTGGCGCTCCTGGTGAATGGCTTGTCGGGATCGACCTCTGAGATCCTGGCCGCCGGGATGAAAGATCTCAAGCGGGCGCGACTGTTTGGAGATCAGACAGCAGGAGCGGCGTTGCCCTCGACGTTCGAGAAGCTGCCGACGGGCGATGGGTTCCAGTATGTATTGGGAGATTTGACATCAACGAGCGGGTTTCGCATTGAGGGTCAGGGAGTAAAGCCTGACGTCATGGTGGAGCCGACTCGGGCGCAGTTGTTGACGGGCCGTGACGCCGTGCGCGCCGCGGCAATCGAATGGATTCAAACCAAGGACTAAAACAAATGACACGCAAAACGTTTTTCTCATTTCTGCTTCTGACCACCATGGGCCTGGCCGCCGAGCTGCCCACGGCGGAGGCTCTCTATGATCGCTACATCGAAGCAACGGGCGGCGCCAAGGCCTACCGGGCGGTGCGGACGCGCATGACCAAAGCGGACGTGGAGTTTGCCGGTCAGGGCATCAAGGGTACGAATGTCACCTGGGCTGACGGCAACAAGCGCAGCATGACGGTGATGGAGTTGCAAGGGCTCGGCAAGATGTACTCGGGCGTATGGGACGGCGTGGTGTGGGAGAGCTCGGCGCTGCAAGGCCAGCGGCTCGCCAAGGGTGTGGAGAAGTCAACGATGCTGCGGCTGAACGACATGCAGGCCGCGGTGGAGTGGCGCAAGTATTACTCGAAGGCGGTGACCGAGGCCGAGGAAACCGTGGACGGCGTGGCGATGTACCGCGTCGTGGCAACGCCAAACGATGGGGGCAAGCCGGAGACCTGGTGGTTCCGCAAGGATAACGGTTTGCTCGAGAAGTCGAAGATGACCATGGTGACCGCGATGGGCGAGTTGCCCATGGAAATCGTCATGAAGGACTACAAGCAGTTTGGCGAACTGCTGCTGCCGGTGAAGATGGTGCAAGCCGTCGGACCGCAAAAGATCCTGACCACGCTGGTGTCGGTGGAAGCAAACGTCGAGATCAAGCCTGAGCAGTTGACACCGCCCGCTGAGATCCAGGAATTGATCAAGAAAGAAAAGGCAAACTAGCCAAGCAACGAGGCTGCGATCTCGCGCGAACGACGATCCACCTCAAGCAATTCGGCAATGGTGGCCGGGTGCGACACGGGCACACGCTCGAGCGTCCCGGCCACAATCTTTTCAATATCAAGATAGGCGATACGTCCGGCAAGGAAAGCTTCGACGGCGATCTCATCAGCGGCATTCAGTGTGCATCCCGCACTGCCTCCAGCGCGAATGGCGTTATAAGCCAGCGTCAGCAGGGGGAACTTTTCCCAGTCGGGTGGCTCAAACTGCCAGGTGTGTGGCTCATCCCAGCGGAGCTTGGGCACGGGGGCATCGGCGCGCTCCGGATACGTCATGGCGTACTGGATCGGCATGCGCATATCGGTGGCGCAAACTTGGGTGATGACGCTGCCGTCGTTGAACTCCACCATAGCGTGAACCTTTGATTGCGGGTGCACCACGACCTCGACCTCATCGGCCGAGAAGTCAAACAGCCAACAGGCCTCAATGACTTCGAAGCCTTTGTTCATCAGGGTGGAAGAATCGATAGTAATGCGGGGACCCATCTTCCAGGTGGGGTGATTGAGGGCTTGGGCGGGGGTGACCGAGGCAAGCTCGGCGCGCGGTGTTTTGCGGAACGGCCCCCCGGAGGCCGTGAGGATCAGCTTGATGGCTTCGGCGCGTTTGCCGGAGCGGAGGCACTGATGGGCGCCATTGTGTTCGCTATCCACCGGCAACAGTTCAGTGCCTGCGGCGCGCGTGGCCGCCATGACCAGTTCGCCGCCAGAGACGAGCACTTCTTTATTGGCGAGGCCGATGCGCTTGCCCAGTTTGATCGCCTCATAGGTGGCCTCAAGGCCAGCCACGCCAACGATGGCGGAGAGAACAAATTCTACTTCGGGCGCCGTAGCGGCAAGCACGCGAGCGGCGGGGCCAAACTCGAGTTGGGGCCATGTCGATGGGGGCAAACCAAGGGCGTCCAGCTCAGCCATGAGGGCGGCACGAGTGGGCTCGTCGGAAACGACGGCAATCCGGGGGCGGAACTCCTGAATCTGGGCGGCCAGCAGTTTGGCATTCGTGCCGGCCACGAGGGCATGCACGCCGTAGCGGCCCTCCCAGCGGCGGACGACATCCAGAGTGTTAACACCAATCGAGCCGGTAGAACCCAGCACGGAAATCATTTGCATGCTCAAACTATGCTAACAACTGGTATATGGATTCCCTCGAAGCAGTGCAGCGAGTAGACACACTGCTGGGGCTTTATCGCAAGGCCGAGAGCAGTGATTATTTCGGTGAGGCCGTCACGCAGGCGCAGCATGCGAGTCAGACGGCGGCGCTGGCGAAGGCAGCGGGAGCGGATAACGATGTGGTGATCGCGGCGTTGTTGCACGACGTGGGACACCTGCTCGACTGGGATAATCTGAAGCGCCATAAGGAAGTGGGCGTGATCGACCATGACCGGGCCGGGGCTGAGTATTTGAAAAACTTGGGATTCTCGCGACGGGTATGTCAACTGGTGGAAGGGCATGTCTCGGCCAAACGTTATCTGGTGGCGACAAATCCGAACTATGCGGCGCGACTCAGCCCGACCAGCAAGATGACCCTCGAGTTGCAGGGTGGTCCCATGAATGCGGATGAGGCGGCACTGTTTGCCGCGACGATGACATTCGAAGATTGCTTGCGCCTGCGGGCATGGGATGAACAGGCGAAAGATCCAGAGCGGAGCGCACCTGGGATGGAAAGCTATCGGGGCCTTTTGATTGCGCACCTTTCGCGCGATTCGATGTGAAGCTCCTCCGGAATCAGGGATACGCTTACCGCTCGATAATTGATGGCGCCTGGGCCGGCCAGACGCTGCTCGAGCATCTCGTGGGCGTCTACACACACTCAACTCGACAGACGTGGCTGCAGCGACTGGAGCACGGTGAGCTGTTGCTGGAAGGAGCAATTGCGACCGGCAATACGGTGCTCCGTGGTGGGCAACAACTGGTATGGAATCGACCTCCGTGGCACGAGGACGATACACCGCAAGAATTCGAGGTGGTGTTTGAGGATGAGTGGCTGCTGGCGGTGAACAAGCCGAGCGGCTTGCCTACGATACCGGGTGGCGGGTTCCTCGAGAACACACTGTTGCATCTGGTGCGACAGCAATGGCCTGGGGTGAACCCGGTGCATCGGCTGGGCAGAGGGACTAGTGGTCTGGTGTTGTTCGCCAAAACAGGTGAGGTGGCAAGCACGCTGCTGCGCGATTGGAACACCCCAGGCGTGGAGAAGATCTATCGGGCCCTGGCAGCGGGGATGGCAGAGCGCGATCACTATGACATCCAGACGCCCATTGGCCTCGTGCCTCATCCGAGGTTGGGTTCGGTGTGGGCAGCCGATGCTAACGGCAAACAGTCGCGATCGGTAGCAGATGTCATCGAAAGGAGCGAGGGGAAAACGGTCTTCGCCGTCAGCCTCCATTCCGGACGCCCGCATCAGATACGCATCCATCTGGCGTCAGTGGGTCACCCACTGGTAGGAGATCCACTGTACGGGCCGGGTGGCAAGCCTCTGGAGCATTTGCCGGGCTTGCCGGGAGATGGGGGCTACCTGCTACATGCGGAGATACTACGCTTTCGACATCCCGTGAGCCAATTAAAGCTCCAGTTGCGTGCACCGGCTCAAGTGGCACTGGCAAACTCCCTCAATCCTGGCTAACCAACATGAGGCCGCACCGATTAGAGGTGCTGACCGCACCCTCGAGGATTACTGTTGGCGGGCTTGCCATTTGCGCATGATGCGTGCTTCCCATTCAGGAGAAAACAGTCGCGGCAGCCCGTGGACAATGCCCATATGAAGCGCAAGACCGAAGCCCCAGCCCACTACCGGAAATATGGCCCAGCACATGCTGCTCGTAAGGACATTCAAGACGATCATGAACGTCGAGCCAATCACGCAGATGAAGCAATGGATGTAAAGCCCCTTAATAGCGGCAAGGTATTTTTCAGGTGACTGGTATCGCATAACAAACTCCGCAGGGTGAGGGTCAGGCGTTATGGGGAAGGCGCTGCGCGGCCTTCATGATGCGGGGAAAACCCAGAAGTGGATGCAAAGCGAAACCGGCGGCAAAGACACCGCCCATCATTGCACCCTGGATGCCGAGGCAACAAGCATCGGCTCCTGTCAATAGAAGATTGGGAATCGGGGTACGAACAGTCAGCGCGCGTTCCTTGAAACGAGCGGGGGTGCCTGGCGCGCCGTAGATCGACTGGCTGCCAGTAAAGTGCTCCACGGTAAGCGGCGTTGACAACTCTTGATACGCAACGAGTTCGCACAGCCCTGGGGTGGCTTGCTCCGCGAGGGAAAGAAGCCGCTCGGCAAGATCGCTCTTCAGCTCTTCATAGGAAGCGCCGCGCCGCTTCCATCGGGTGTCTTTCCAGGGTTGAAACAGAGAAGGATCGACAATCGCCATCACTTGAGCCGTATGTTTGTGGGCGGCGGGATTATTCATGGAGCTGAAGGAAAGAAAGGCCGAATTGATCTCCGTCGCTATGGCGTGATCGAACGATTTGTGGATCCAGTGATTTTCACCTCTCACCCCGATACGATTGGGGCTTTCCTTGAGGCCGAGATAGAGCGTGATGGCGGTTGCCCCAGGTTCCTGCGACGTGGCAGTCGCTGCCCCAGGAAACAAACCGAGCGTCGTTCCGCGACCAGCATTGGAAACGATTAAAGGGGCCCGATACTCGACCGCACCGACCTTGACGCCGACGGCCTTGCCATCTTCAATCAGGATGCGATCCACGCTGTGGCTCGTCAGGCAATCGCCACCATGGGCCTTCACCATTTTGATGGCCGCATGGGCAATCGTGCTGGATCCGCCCACCGGGAAGTAGGCGCCACCAAAGTAACTTGCGGTAATCATTGCGTGGGTAGCGAAACTGGCGCGATCAGGGGGCAATCCGTAATCACCCCAGTGCGAGCAGAGCGCGGCAATCAGGCGCTTGTCCACAACATTACTTTGCATGTAAGCGGCAACCGTTATGGTGGAAAGCTCGGTTGCGCGTGGATTCAGCCATCGCATGGGGGTCGAGATCCATTTCGGCAGCGACCAGCTCCAAACCTGTGGCCCCATGGCTTTTGCAGTTGACTGAACGTCAGCAAAGTAGCGGCGAATCGCGCGCGCCTCGGCAGGAAAATGTGCAATTAGCGAACGCTCGTATTGCTCCGGATCACTCGCTGCTTTAACGGTTAAATCCGGGTAGTGGTAAACGTCGTAGCAATCCGGCAACGCTTCCCAGCTAACTTCACCGCCAGTGACAAAGTCCATCAATGCTCTTGAAGGTGATCCCGGAGCCATGGCGCCAACGTAATGAAGGCCGACATCCCAGCTGAATCCCTTGCGCTCAAATGCGTGAGTGAATCCACCAGCAACGTAGTGGCGCTCCAGGATAAGAACTCGCTTGTGAGCCATCTGCGCATACAAGCTGGCGAAGGTGAGGCCGCCCATGCCGGAACCAATGACAATAGCGTCCCAGTTTGTGGGAAGCGATTGTTTTTGTATTGTGGGGGTCATGACAGGCTCCTTTCATTGGAGGTGGTGTAAAGGCTAATGGGGAGAACAGGGACCAGACTTGCCGCGAGGCCAGATCGGGGGACCGCCGCGAAGCCGGAAGAGGATGGAAGGCAGGTTACGTTCGATAGTGTGGACGACAAGCACCAGCAGGGCGACAGCCACTACCAGCCGCAAGTCGCTTGCCTTGTGGTGCATAGCGGCTTTGAGACCGAGAAGAATCAGGGTCAAAGTGCTGGCGATTTCACATCCGTGCAGCAGCTGGGCAGAACGCACGTTACTGAGAAGCGGGCTCTCTCTTGCCTTGTCGCGGTGCGTTGGACTACGATGTATACACTGCATACTTTGATTCTACATACAATGTATGCAGTGTCAACATGAAAAAGCGCAAGACGTACCACCATGGAGATTTGAAGGCCCAGATTGCGGAAGCGGCATTGGGCATGCTGACCGAGGGAGGGCCAGAGACTCTATCAATAAGAGACGTCAGCCGGATATTGGGGGTGTCGCCGATGGCTCCCTATCGCCATTTTGCCGACAAGTCAGCGTTGTTGATTTATCTGGCCGAGTTGGGGTGTCAGGAGCTGCTCGATCGGATGCGCGAGGTCGAGCAAAACCAGCCCGATCCTTTGCGATGTCTGGAAGGATGCGCGCGAGCCTATGTCACTTTTGCCAACAAGAACCGGGCCCAGTTTCGACTGATCTTCGGGCCAGAGATGATCCAGAACGAAGAGCGCGCGCAGTCTGTTCTGATAATCGCGGGCGAGTGCATCGCGATATTGGTTCGTACGATCGGGCAAGCTCAGCAAATAGGGCAGATTCGCAAGGATAAGGAGGCCGCAAGATTGGCCGATGTAATCTGGATGGCGATTCACGGCTATGCGGATCTGCAGCTCAGCGGACATCGCGAATCCAGCCCGGAGGCATTGACACTGCTTGTGGATACGGTGCTGAGAGGGATTGCGGCGCCTTCAGTCCTTTAGCAACTCAGCAAAGTTAAGTTCAGTGGCGCTGGTTGAGGGGCGGGCGTAGATCGTCTCGCTGCGGAGGACGACCTTGGCTGTGCCTTCGACTGATACGGTGACGCTGTCGACCGTGGGCACACCGGCAGGGACCTCGGCGACAGGCTTGTCGTTGAGGGTGACCGGGTCGCGGCCGCTCGATAGATAGCCCTGGGGCCGGTGGATGATGAGTTTGCCGGGAGCGCCGCCCGTGGGGACGTAGCGGAAGTTGAGGATGTTGGTGGAACGCTCAAAGCCCGACATGAAGTAGGTGACGGTGCGGCCGTCCTTCTCAAGCGAGAACTCGTAGGTTAGCTTGGGGTCGGCCGTTAACGGCCCCCAAACACCAGCTTCACTGGAGGTGATGTCGATCAGGGGCGCGCCATCGCGATCCGCAGAGGCTGGCTTGAGCGCCCAGACGCGGAAGTGGACACCAGCGAGAGGACGATTGGTAGCCGCGCCGGCGCCGAAGCCGGTGATCAGGCCGCTGAGCGTGGCCGAGGGTTGAGCTGTGATGGCGGCGGACTGGGGCGCTTTGCCGGTGATGAACTCGTACATCACCGAGAACGCTTGCGGATGAAAGGCGACTTCGCGGTGATCAAGGCCAGGCAACACAACGTTGCGCGCACCCTTGAGCTCAGGGCTATCGTAGCCGACGTTAGGCTGGGCATACTTGTCGGCCTTGTCGGAGCGGATGGTGAGGAACTGAACGCCATCGACGAGTTCGCTCGGCTCATTGAGCTGGCGGAGGAAGCGGCCCTTGCCGTTGAACTCGAAATCGAGGTTGCCATCCATGGCGAGGACGCCGTGGTTAGGCGTGCCGCAGAGAACAGCGTGAGAGACATGGGCAGCACCGCCACCATTCTTGAGGTAGTTGCGGATGGTCATGCCGCCGCGGCTCGAGCCGACCAGAGCGACTTTGCTGGCGCCCGTTTCGATGAGGACACGCGTCACGGCGGCGGCGAGTTCACTGGCCTGGTCGGTGGTGGAAGAGCGCCAGAGCTCGGGCTTTGAATTATCGCGGCGCGCCGATGGGTCGGTAAAGCGAACCGCATGGAGGCGAGCCGAAGGATAACCGTTCGACTCGAACATCCAGATGGTGGGAATCCATTTGGTGGAGTCGTCACCATTGCCGTGCACAAAGATGATGGGCGTCTGGGCGAGGGCGCCAAGCGTGATGAGAAAGCCAAGGAGCAGAGTTTTCATGTGTGTGATCAGAACAGTAACTTCAGAGCCAGCTGCAGGCGGCGCGGATCGTACGTCGAGGTGATCGTGCCGAAGGCAACACTAGAAATATTAGCGTTTGGCGCGGTGAAGTTGGAACGGTTGAACACGTTGAACGCCTCGGCGCGGAACTGCAGGCCGATGCGCTCGGTGAAGGCGAAGCGCTTGGACAAGCCGAGGTCGGTCTGATAGAAGGCGAAGCCGCGCGTGATGTTGCGGCCGGCGTTACCGAAGGGTTGGTAGTAGAGCGGGATCGAGACGTTGTTGCGGTTGAGGTATTGCGTAACCGTGCGCTGGCCCTCGGGCATCAGCGGGTCGCCGGTGATGTTGGGGCGGAAGGCATTGAAGCCTAACAGCGTGAGGAATGGCGCGACCTGCGAGCGAGCAGCGGCGGTGTAGGACATGGTGAAGGGCTCACCAGTGCGGAGGTTGACGATCGAGCTGATCTGCCAGCCGCCGAAGATGCGATTCTTGCGCAGGAAGGGCAGCTCGTAGACGACGCTGGTGATGTTGTTGAACTTGCGGTCGTAGTTGCTGATGCCTTTGTCCGCGGCGGGATTGTAGACATCCTGGAAGCTGGTGGAATTGCCGTTGTTGTTGTCGAAGGCCTGGCTTGAGTTGTCGATGGCCTTGGACCAGGTGAAGCTGTTGAGCAGGTAGAGGCCATTGTCGGAGCGCTTCTCAAAGCGGACCTGAAGGCCGTTGTAGCGGGAGAAGCCGTTGGCGATGGTGGCCGAGATATTGCTGTAGGCGAGGTTGGGGCGACGGTCTTCGATGTTGAGATTCTCGTCGATGCGATTGGGGCGGGCCTGGTTGATGTCGTTGATGGTGGCGAGGTTGTCGCCACGGTTGCCGACGTAGCCGATGTCGATCAACATGCGCCAGGGGAGCTCACGCTGGATAGAGAAGAACCAGCTGTGGATGCTGCCCCAGGGGAGATTGGGGTCGACGTGCTGGACGGTGCTGTTGCGCGGGTTGAAATTGGCGGGAGAGGCGAAGTTGGCCGGGAAACCTTGTTGGGTGTTGCGGAACGTGGCCTGATTGGGGGTCTGCGCGGCGCTGGCAAGGACGAAGTTGGGCGCGTTGTAGGCGAGGTAGCTGGTGCCGGTGCGGTTAAAGGTGTTGAAGCCGAGGCCATAGCCGGCGCGGATGACCGTGCGAGGCATGACGTTCCAGGCGAGGCCGAGACGCGGGGCGAGGTTGTTGGTGTCGAGGTTGACCAGAGAGCGATCGTAGATGGAACCGGACTTGGCGGTGAGGATGGTGTTGGTGCGGGGATCCCAGTTGGAGATCTTGTTGTCGCGCTCGTAGAAGGGCGTGGTGAGCTCGTAGCGGAGGCCGAGGTTGAGGGTGAGTTTGGAGTTGAGCTTGAAGTCGTCCTGGACGTAGAAGAACAGGGATTGCTGGCGGTGGTTGACGATGCCAGGGTTGACGAGCTGATAGGTGTTGCGGGCGCCGAACATAAAGTCGGCGAGGCTGTAGAGACCCTGCGTGGCGGCGGTGGCCGTGACGCCGGTGGGCAGCGAGAAGAGGCCGGTGTAAGTATTGCGGCCGATCATCGGGCTGACGTCGAGGGCCTCGACGCCGAGCCAGGAGTACTCGATACCGGTCTTGAGGGTGTGGCGGCCGATGATGCGGGAGAAGTTGACCTTGGGATTCCAAAGCGAGGGGTGCTGGTATTGCGGGTTAGTGGCCTGACGACCGAAGGAGGTGAAGCCGACGAGGGTTTCGGCAGTGATGCCACCGGTGAAGCGGGGATCGGTGGGGAGGCCGGGGATGCCGAATAGGTCCTGCATGGACGGGCCACCGACGAGGGGAGGATTCTTGCCGGCTTCGGATTTGGAGTAACCGAGGCGGGCTTCAAGGATGGAGTTGGCATCGAGAGTCCAGGTAAGGCCGCCAGCAAAGGAAGTGATCGGCACGAACTGGAAGCCGTTGCCATTGCCGCCGGCGAGGCCGGGGAAGGCGCCGGGATCGAAGACGTCGAAGCGCGACTTCGAGAAGCGGAAGAAGGAGCGGAGGCTCTGGTTGAAGTAGTGGTCGAGCTTGAGGTCGCCCTTGTCGCGATAGTCAGTGACGCGGCGGAGGGACTGGAAGTTGTTGGCCGCGGCGGCGGAGGTGTTCTCAGGCAGGGAGGCGAGGATGGCGCGAGCGTAGGGGATCATGTCGCTCGGGGGGACGACGCCGTTGCTGTAGATCTGGTTGGTGAAGGGGTTGCGAATGGCGACGCCGAGATTGCCGGAGCGCTGGGCGGCGTTGGGGAGAGTGACGAAGGAGACGGAGGAGTTGACCTCGCGGTAGCCTTCGTAGTCGGCAAAGAAGAAGGTGCGGTTGCGGAGGATGGGTCCGCCGAGGGCGGCGCCGAACTGGTTCTGATTCTGGATGGGGCGGCCGGTGGTGGGGCGGAAGAAGCCGATGGCGTTGAGCTCGGTGTTGCGGAAGAAGTGCCAGGCGGCGCCGTGGAACTCGTTGGTGCCGCTGCGGAGGCTGGCGTTGACAACGGCGCCACCGGCGCGGCCGTATTCGGCGCTGGTGTTGTTGGTGATGACGCGGAACTCGGCGACGGCGTCGGGCGGAGGCTGGACGACCTGATTGGAGAAGCCCTGATTGGAGGTGCCGAAGTAGTTGTTGTCGAGGCCGTCGAGGAGGAAGTTGTTGGCGGTGGAGCGGAGGCCGTTGACGCTGAAGCTGGCTTCGCGCTGGGTGGAGCCGATGCCGGAGCTGGGAGTGCGGACGATGCCGGCGGAGAGGTAGATGAGCTCGGAGTAGGCGCGGCCGGCAAGGGGGAGTTCTTTGATCTGGGTGGCGGCGATGGTCTGGCCGCGATCGGAGGTGTCGGTCTGGAGGAGGGCCGCCTCGGCTGAGACCTGAACGCTGGTCTGGACGCTGTCGAGGTCGAGGCGGAAATCGACACGCTGGCGAGCGCCGATGGTGAGCTCGAAGGCAGTGCTCTGCTGGGGGCGGAAGCCGGACTGGGTGACGTTGACCTGGTAGCGGCCGATGGGGATGGAAAGGAACTCGAAGGCGCCGGCATCGTTGGTGCGCGTGGTGAGCTTGACGCCGCGAGTGATCTCGGTGATCTCAACGGTGGCGGCCGTGATGGGGGCGCGGGTAGCGTCGGTGACGTTACCGAGGATCGAGCCAGTATCAAACTGGGCAAAGCAGGTTGTAACTAAAGCGAAATAGAGGAAAGCCCGGGCTGCAGCGAGTTTCATTGCTACTAACGTAGCGGGCGCTTGGTAACTGGAGAATTAACGGCCGGTTGCAGTTTGGCTAATAGCGGCCGCGGAGGCGGTTGATGTCGCGGCGGTCCTTTTTGGAGGGGCGGGCGGCGTCTTCCCAGCCGGAGATCTCCTGCATGGCGCGGCGGGCATCGGCGAGCTTGAGGCGGCGGTCGCGGCTTTCTTCCGTTTCGCTATAGAGCGTCGAGACCAGCGAGGCCGAGACGCGATTGGAGGTGATGGCGAGAACCTCGATGTCGTACTCATAGCCGTCGTTGCGGACCTTGAGCTTGTCGCCGACCTTGACGTCGCGCGAGGGCTTGGCGGGGACGCCGTTTGATTCCACACGACCCATCTC
>CAZBTA010000075.1:0-20898 GCA_964494515.1 uncultured Bryobacter sp. | reverse complement strand
CAGACGAGCAACTACAACATGAACAAGTTCTCGCCCCGCATCGGTGTGGCCTACCAGCTCAACTCGAAGACCACCATTCGTGGCGGTTACGGTCTTTTCTGGGCTCCGGCCTTCGGCCTGGGTTCGCCCTTCAACAGCGAAGGCATCACTGCCACGACGACTCCGAACGCGAACGTCGGCGGTCTGCCCCAGATTTCGCTCAGCAACCCCTTCCCCAACGGCCTTGATAAGCCGGTCGGCAACTCGCTCGGCGGCCTGACGGGTATCGGCAAGGCGGTCAGCGTTTACGCTCCTAATGCCACCAGCGGCAAAGTTCACCAGTTCTCCTTCGACATCCAGCGTGAAGTCGGCTTCAACACTGTCGTCAGCATCGGCTACTCCGGCAGCCGCTCCTCCGACCTCACCTTCACCGCGGCTGCGCTCAACATGAACCAGCTGAATCCCTCCAACTTCGCTCTCGGCGTCACTGCTCTGCGAACTGCTACCACCAACCCGTACTTCGGTCGTGGTGGCACGAACGCTGTGGGTGGTGCGACGGTAGAACGCCAACAGCTGCTGCGTCCCTACCCGCAGTTCTCGGCCGTCAACTACCTCAACCAGTCCTACGTCAACGCCAACTACGACTCGTTCGTGATCAAGGCGCAGAAGCGTATGAGCCACGGCCTCAACTTCCTGAGCGCCTACACCTGGTCGAAGAACATGGACAACGCGGGCGGCGGTGCTGGCAACAACCAGAATGCCGGCAACGCTGGTCCTCAGAACGTGTATGACCTGAATGCGGAATGGGGCCTCGCTTATGTGAACGCTCCCAGCCGCTTCACCAACTCGGTCACCTACGAGCTGCCCATCGGCAAGGGTAAGGCCTTCCTCGGCAGCGCCAACTATGCCACCAACCTCCTGCTCGGTGGTTGGAGCATCAACGCGGTGAACGTGTTCTCCGCTGGCTTCCCGACGCAGTTCTTCATGAACAACAACCTCAACAGCCCCTTCGGCACGGCGCGTCAGCGTCCCAACGCCACGGGCATCGATCCGGCTTCGAGCGGTAGCGTTGGCGATCGCATCAACGGCTGGTTCAACCCGGCTGCCTTCACCACCACTCCGGTGCTTGAGTTCGGCAACGTGACCCGCACCGTCGGTGTTCGCGGCCCGGGCCAGGTCAACTGGGATATTTCGCTCTTCAAGAACTTTGCCATCACTGAGACCTTCAAGGCTCAGTTCCGTGCCGAAGCTCTTAACGCCACCAACACCCCGTTGTACCGCGCGCCGAATTCGGCCGTCGGCAACGGTTCGTTCGGCCGCATTACTCAGCAGGCGAACTTCGCCCGCATGATCCAATTCGGTCTGCGACTGTTCTTCTAGTAGTTCCTGGTGATCCGCCTTCGTAACGGGATGTGGATGCCTTGCCTGAAAGCCGCCGGTTCGTCAAATTTGTGGCGCAACCGGCGGCACAGGCACATATAATGTATACAACTTGTAGTAACGACCGAAAGGAATACGAAACTAGCAATGGCGATCTTAACCCCCGAAACTCAACAGGATCTGCTCAAGCGCGGCTATAGCCGTCGCAACTTTGGCCGCATCTCAGCGCTCGTCGCTGGCGGTGCCGCCCTCCCCTTCTACAATGAAGCCGCCATGGCTCAGCTTTCGATGCGCCTCGGAGCCCCCGCCGATGCCGTTCGCATCAACGCCAACGAAAATCCTCTCGGCCCCTGCCCGGAAGCCGCCGAAGCCATGTACGCCGTCATCAAGGGCGGCGGTCGCTACATGTATGAGAAGACGTTTGAGTTTGCCAAGACCCAGGCCGACATCGACGGCGTCAAGCCCGACTACGTCCAGCCCTTCGCTGGCTCCTCGGCTCCGCTGCACTACTCGGTCATCGCCTTCACCTCGAAGGAACGTGGCCTTGTAACGGCCGATCCGGATTATGAAGCTGCCGCCCGTGCCGCCCAGTTCGTGGGCGCCAAGGTCACCAAGGTCAAGCTTGATGCCGCCAACGGCTACAAGCACGACGTCAAGGCGATGCTCGCCGCTGACCCCAACGCCGGCGCTTTCTACATCTGCAACCCCAACAACCCCACCGGCACCCTGACCCCCAAGAGCGACGTCGAGTGGCTCATCAAGAACAAGCCGGCTGGTTCGGTCGTCATCCTTGACGAAGCCTACATCCACCTCACGGGCGCCGACTTCGGTTCGGACTTCGTGCAGCAGGATAAGGATGTCGTCATCCTCCGCACCTTCTCGAAGCTGTTCGGCATGGCCGGTCTGCGCGCTGGCGCGGCCATCGGTCGTCCCGACCTGCTCAAGAAGCTGATGCCTTACTCCTCGGGCGCTCTGCCGGTTACCGGCATGGTCGGCGCCACCGCTTCGCTCAAGGTCAAGGACCTCGTGCCGAAGCGCCGCGAGATCATCAAGAACACCCGCGAAGACGTTCTCAGCTGGTGCTCGAAGAAGGGCTACGCCTTCATCCCGTCGGTCTCCAACAAGTTCATGGTCGACGTCAAGATGCCGGCTCGCACCTACATCGAATCGATGGTGGCCGAAAAGGTCCTCGTCGGTCGTGCCTGGCCCTCCATGCCCACCTACGTCCGCGTTTCCATCGGCCTGCCGGAAGAAATGGCCAAGTGGAAGGCTGCGCACGAAAAGGTCATGTCCAAGGCCTAAGCTGGCTTGCTGTAGTTTTCTGGTTGGGGGCCACCGCCGCGTCCGCTCGTGGCCCCCACGCAAACCTAATTCTGATCAATCTCTAGGACGACCTTGAAACTTCCCAAAATCAACTATTCCTGGAAGCAGTTTGGTGGTGACATTTTCGGTGGTGCCATCGCTGCTCTGATTGCCTTGCCCTACGGCCTCGCGATGGCCACTTTGATGGGCATCCCCCCAATCTACGGTCTCTTCACCTCGCTCATTTCGGCTCCCCTTACCGCTCTTCTTGGTCGTAATCCCGTGCTCATCGGTGGCACCTCGACCGTCACGCTGCCGTTCATGGTTTCCGCCGTGCAGCAACAGGGCCTTGCCGGATGCGCCAAGGTTACGCTGGTCGCCAGCGTCTTTATGATGATCTTCAGCGTGCTCAAGCTGGGACGTCATATCTCCAAGATTCCTCAAACCGTAGTTTCGGGCTTCTCCTGCGGCATCGGCGCCATGATGGTCGTCAATCAGATGCGCACCATCTTCGGCATTCAGGTTCCCAAGGACGTTGCCTGGCCCACCACCATTCCGGGCCAGCTCAAAATGGTTTTCCTCTACATCGGCACACTGCACTGGGAGCCGCTCCTGCTTGGCATCATCGTGATCGGCGGTGCGTTCTTCTTTGCCAAGGTCAATAACAAGCTGCCTGCTCCGCTGCTAGGCGTCATCATTTCAGTCGGCGTCTCTGTGCTGCTGCGCATGCACGAGAAGGAAGTCGGCAAGCTCAATCTCGATATCCCTCCCTTCATGGGCTTTACCTGGAGCCCGCAGGAAGTCTTCTCGCTGATCAATGAAGGCTTCGGTCTTGCGGTTGTGTCCAGCATCAATCTGCTGATCACCTCGCGCGTCGTCGAGCACTTCCGCGGCCGCCATCGTCCCATGCGTCCTTCTGACGCCGATGGTGAACTGGGGGCGTATGGCATCGCCAATGTCGTGTGTGGCATCTTTGCGGCCCCGATGAGCGTCGGCATTCCCGCCCGTTCCCTGGCCAACGTTCGTTGCGGCGGCACTTCACGATTCTCAAATGTCGTGCATGCCGCGCTGCTTTTGCTTTTCCTGGGGCTTGGTTCCGAGATGGTGTCCCACATCCCGCTTCCTGCTCTTGCCGGAGTCACTGCCTATGTGGGCATCTGTCTCCTCGAATGGGGCACCTGGCGTCGTCTGAGTCGCATGACAAAGATCGATTCCGGAGCCTTTTTGTCGACCGCTTTCGCCACGCTGTTGATGAACGCGGTTGCCGCAGTGGCCATTGGCTGTGGCTTCTATGTTGTGCGCTGGTTCTACCTCACTGTCTTGACCAAGCCTCGTACGGCCGAAGTCTCAGATTCCCGCGCTCCCCTTACCACCCATTGATTGCGGCCTGAACCTCCCCTAGGGGGAGGCAGGTTAGGGCCGCATTCCGCCAAAGAAACCATCCGCTCAACGTCCTGAGCACCCAAGCAGTCAAAAAAATCCATATCCAAACACAAGAGGTGTGTCATGCGCCAACGCATACTCGCACATGTACTCGTGCTGCTTTGTTTCGCTTCGATGCTTCAGGGGCAATCCTATCAGGGAGGTCTTCGTGGAAGTGTCAAAGATCCGGCCGGCAGCGCCGTCACGGTAGCCAGAATCACGCTCAAGGACGAGGCAACCAACGTCACTCGTTCCACCCTCACCAATGATCTTGGCGAGTTTGTTTTCCAAAGCGTCAACCCCGCCACCTATACCGTCACCATCGAATCGCCAGGCTTCACCAAGCTCGATCGCACCGGTGTCATTATCGCCACTCAGACCTTTCTCACCCTCGACTTCAAGCTCACCGTCGGCGAAGTCACCCAGTCGATCAACGTCACCGAAGAAGTGCCACTCATGGAGACCGCCAACGCCTCCACCGGCCAGGTCATCGACTCACAAAAGATGACCGACTTGCCCAACCTCGGTCGCAACCCCTTCATGTTCGCCAAGCTCGCCCCCAACGTCGTCCAGGCCGGTGACCCGCGCTTTAACCGCATGCAGGACCAAAGCGGCAGCTCCGCAATCTCGATTGCCGGCGGCCCCATCCGTGGCAACAACTATCTGCTTGATGGCGTACCGATCACCGATTCCACCAACCGCGCTGTCATCATCCCCACGATGGAAGCCGTTATGGAAGTCAAAATCCAGGCCAGCACCTTCGACGCTGAAGTGGGCCGCACCGGCGGCGGCATGTTCAACACATTCCTCAAGAGCGGATCTAACCAACTACATGGCTCTTTCATGGGTTACCTGCGCGAGAAGGAATTTCTCGCCAATAGCTTCTTCAACAATCGCAATGGCATCGCCCGTCCCGATCAGCCCTTCCGCAATTTCGGCGGTTCGATCGGTGGCCCCATCTGGATCCCCAAGGTCTACAACGGTCGCAACAAGACGTTCTGGTTCGTCAGCCAGGAAGCCTACCGTCAGAAGTCGGCTCTCTCTCGCGAACTCGCCACGCCCACCCAGCTCGAGCGCGCCGGCAACTTCTCGGCCAGCAAGGACCGCAGCGGCAACATCTACAACATCTTCGACCCGCTCACCAGCCGGCTTGATTCCGCCACCGGAACTGTAACCCGCACTCCCTTTGCCGGCAGCGTCATCCCGGCCTCACGCCTCAACCCCATCGGCCTCAAGCTTGCCAGCTACTATCCCAATCCCACGCGCACGCCCAACTACTTCGGCGATACCGCCTACCTCGGTAGCGACGTACTCGTGGATCGCGCTGACCAGTACACCGCCAAGTTCGATCACGAGGTCTTCCGCTGGTGGAAGGCCAATCTCTCCTACCTTCACTACAAGAGTCGCGAACCCTCCGGCAACCTCTTCAACAATGTCGCCGGTCCCTCGCCCTCGCTTCTGTTCCGCAAGGTCGATTCCACTCAGACCAACCATACGATCACGCCCAACGCCACGACGGTGCTCAGCTTCCGCTATGGCTTCAATCGCTTCCCCAACGCCACGGTCTACGAGAGTGAAGGCTTCGATGTCGCATCGCTCGGCTTCCCCACCTCTCTCGTCTCTCAGCTGCCTTCGCAGCGCTTCCCCTCGGTTGGCATGCAGACCTTTTCGGGCTTCGGCGCCGGTGGCGGTTCGCAAAGCGTCTTCCACTCCCGCAACGCCCTCGCCTCGGTCGCCAAGTTCATGGGACGCCACAGCCTCAAAGCTGGCTACGACTATCGCATCCTCAACATCGACTTCATCAGCTTCGCCGCGCCCGGCAGCTATTCGTTCAACGATACGTTCACGCGTCGTGATCCGAATCGCGGCAACGACGGCACGGGCAGCGATCTCGCGAGCCTCCTGCTCGGTTATCCCGCCAGTGGCAATGTGGTTCTCAATACGAAGTATTACCAATACGTCCGCTACCAGGGTCTTTACTTCCACGACGATTTCCGCGTCAACTCACGCCTCACGCTCAACCTCGGCCTCCGCTATGAGTACGAGACCGGCTTGCGCGAGCGCAACAACAACCTCATCGTTGGCTTTGATCCCAACGTCGCCAACCCCATCGGACAGGGCGCCAAAGGCGGTCTGATGTATGCCGGAGTCAACGGCGCTCCCACCGAGTGCTGCAATCCGTCGAACAAGAAGTTCTCCCCCCGCGTTGGCTTTGCGTATCAGTGGAGCCCCAAGACCACCATCCGCGGCGGCTACGGCATCTTCTGGGCCCCGGTCAGCTACGGCGGTTTCTCGAGCCTCGGCTATAGCCAGCAGACGGATTACGTCGGCAGCTTCGACGGCGGCCAGACGCCCGCCGGCTCGCTGTCCAATCCTTTCCCGAATGGCCTATCCAAGCCCGTGGGCAACTCGCTCGGCTACCTCGCCGGCATTGGCCAGGCGCTCAGCTTCATGAACCCCAACGCCGGCTCCACCGCCGTGCACCAGCTCGCTTTCGACGTGCAGCATCAGTTCGCCGGTGGCATGGTTGTCTCCCTCGGATATGTCGGCTCACGCACCACCAACCTCATCCTCGGCTCCGGTTCCGTCAATTTGAACCAGCTCACTGCCAGCACGCTGAGCCAGGGCTCGGCTCTGTTGCAGAACGTCGCCAATCCCTTTTTCGGCAACGGCGGCGTCAACATCATCGCCTCGTCCACCGTGCAGCGTCTGCAGCTGCTGCGCCCCTATCCGCAGTTCTCCACCGTCAGCATGAGCTTCAACAATGCCAATGATGCCCTGTACGACTCGATGGTGCTCAAGGTGCAGAAGCGCTTCTCCTCTGGCCTGAGCTTCCTTTCCAGTTGGACGTGGTCGCGCAACAAGGACGCCAGCTTCGGCTCGAGCAACTACTTCACCTCCATCCCCGGCAGCCCGCAGAACTCTTACGATCTCGCCGCCGAGTATGGCTTGAGCACCAGCCACACGCCGCACGCGGTGAAGGGAAGTGTCAGCTACGAGCTCCCCTTCGGCAAGAACAAGGCCTTCCTCAATCGCAACGCGCTGGTCAGCCAGATCGTTGGTGGCTGGCAGTTGAACTCGGTTTACATGTTCCAGACGGGTTTCCCGCTCTCGGTCTTCCAGAACCAGAACTTCAACTCCGTCTTCGGCAACGGCCTGATGCGACCCAACTGGGCTGGGTACACTCCCGCCACTTCGGGCCGCCTGCAGGATCGTCTCGACGGCTATGTTAGCTCCGCCGCCTTCGTCACCGCGCCGCAGTTCACCTTCGGCAACGTGCCCCGCACCATCTCTTACCGCAGCCCCGGCACCGTCAATTGGGACCTCTCGATCCTCAAGACCTTCACGGTCATGGAGCGCTTCAAGGGCCAGTTCCGCGCCGAGGCCACCAATGCGTTCAACACCCCGCAGTTCAACGGGCCCAACACCGCGTTTGGCAATGCGAACTTCGGCCGCATCACCCAGCAGGCAAACTTCCCGCGCTACATCCAGCTCGGCGTTCGCATCACTTATTAGCAATGCGCTCCACGAGCGCGATGACCTCCGCTTCCTCGACTGGCTTTTTCAGCACCGAGGAAGCGGTACCCTCCAGAATCTCCTCGCTTTGCGCATCGGCACTTTCACTGATCAGCACAAAGTGAGGGGTTCGGTGGTGGATCCGGTGGAACAGTTCCGGCCACGTCCCTCCCTCCGGATTCGAGCTCGCCAGCACGAGATCAAACCGCACCTTCTCCGCCAGGTCCGCCGCCTCTTCCACATTGCCCACCGGAATTAACCGGTGATTCATCTCCCCAAAAATCGATAGCATCTTGCGCTGCCACAAGGGGTCCGGCTCTACCAGCAACGCGGTGATCATCCCACGCTGCGGCGAGAACGCCAGTGCGGAATCCAGCTCCTCCGATGGGCTCGCGCTCAGCGACGGCAGCTCGACATCGTAGCGATAGCGCCCGGCCCGCACCGTCGCAAACTTCACCTCGCCGCCATAGCTCTGCACCAGGCCGCGCGTGATCGCAAAACTCAGTGCCCCACCGCTAAAGTCCGGCCCCTCGCCATCGCCAAACGGTCCGGAAAACTCCAGCTCGATCATCGCGCTTCGCCCGATACGATTCAGGTTCACGATAAACACATGCTCGAGCGAATAGGTTGACGCTGCTCTTGCTTGTCGCAGCAGGTTCTCAAACACCCGCAGCAACTGCTCCTGCGAACCGAGCACATAAATGCTCTCCGGTCCGAGATTGAACTCCGACTCGATCTCATCCGTCCGCAGGTCTTCGTCCATCTCTTCCATCAACCGCTGGAACAACATGCGCAGGTCCACCGGCCGCGCATCAAACTGCTCGGCTCGCGCCACCGCCACGATACGCTTGACGATCTCGCTCGCCTGCTGCACCTGCGCATGGATCGCCGCCGCATCGTTCTCCGGTAGCACCGCCGTCAGGTCACGTATCTTCTCGAGCGGCGTGTTCAATTCGGTGATCACGCCATGGATCAACTGCCCCGCCACTGCCAGCTTCTCGCTCCGGTGTTGCTGCTCTTTGAGTGCCGTTTCTTCGATCCACCCAAAGTGCAGCGCGGCCTCATTGCCCAGATGTTGCACGGCGGCCTTCAATCCTTCGGCCAGTAAGGGCTTCTCCCTCTTGCCCGTCATCACGATCACGCCCCGCGCCTCGCCCTGCCGCATCATCGGCATTGCCACCAGTCGCTGCTCTTCTTCTCCGGGTGTGGGTTGGATCCGCGTGCTCACCACCTCGCGCCGCAGGGCGCAATGCGCCGCGTTCAATTCGTATGGGGTCGCGCATTCCTCCACATGAAACGTATGCTGCACCGAGCTGATCTGATCCGGCATCCGCTCAAGCACCTTGCGATTGGGGTCAAACCGGAAGACCGTCACCACCGTCGCCTGCGTTGCCTCGCTCAGATATCCCCGCAGCGCCTCGGTCACTTCGCGCGCCGTCCCAAGTCCGGCCAATCCCTCTGCCGCATCCAGCAGCTTCTGCGTCGCCTTCTGGTTTGCCCGGTTCTGCTGTTGCTGGTACCAAACCGTAAGAATGCAGATCAGCACCAGCAGCACCGTCGCCGGTACAATCTGCGGTGGTACGGCTGGTGGTGGTTCGAGCAGCGTGATGTCTCGTGCCGACCCCACCATCAATTGGAAAAACTGGTTGTACGGTGGCCGCAGACAAAACTGCGTCACCACTCCCTTTACCCGTATCTTGTCGCCCTTCTTGTAGCCCGACAGCGGCCGCTCGAGCGAGCGATTCGGCAGGGGCAGAAACACCTGAATCGCCTTGCCACCTTCCTTGAAATCGAGCAGGTCGCCCCACTGGCCTTCTTCAAACCGCTCCACCTCGCCTTCCAGCTCCACCATCAGGCCCACCAGGTTTAACGCGCTCGCCTCCACCGGCGCCATCTTTCGCACCGCGCCCAGTTCCTGCTTGCCCACCACTTTGAACTCGAGCGGCTTTACCACCGCCTGCCCGGCGTGGAGACTTACCGTGCCCGCCACCTCGATCACCGTGCCCGGCGTCACCTCGAGCGGACTCGGTTTACGCGTTGCATTGTCGCCCGAGTACACCAGCAGCAATCCGGCGGTGCGCTGCGGATTGCTCACCGGCAGATACGTCGCATCTGGCGCATCGAGCATCGTCGATTGCACCACCCCCTGCACACGCACCATCTCGCCCAACAGCTTGGGCCGGAAATCTGGCTCGAGCCGCTCAGCGGCCTGCTCGAGCGTCACCGCGCGGGAGTTGTTGATCTCCTGCCCCCAGGCGAGGCTCATCCCCACCGCGAGCAGTACCGACCCTAAATATGTTGTTTTAACCATTCGTGCAGCCGTGTATCCAGAAAGTGTTCTACCTCTACCGCCTGGCCCTTTAGTGTGGTTCGATGCGAGTTGATTGCCGCCACGGTCATGCCGGCGGCAACCGCCGCGTCAATGCCGGTTTGGGAGTCCTCAAAAACAATACATTGCGCCGGGTCCACCTGCAACAGGCTCGCAGCCTTCAGGTAGATCTCCGGGTGCGGCTTGCCGCGCGTCACCATCTGCCCGTTTAGCGCATGCCGAAAATGCTCGCGCAGATCGGCCTCGTCCAGTACAAACTCCACATTCGCCGCCTCGGCATTCGACGCCACTGCCTTGGGCAACTGGTCATGCTGTGCGAGAAACTCGCGCACCCCGGGCAGTAGATACGCCTCCAGCTCCGGCCGGATCAACTCCCGGTACAGCGCTTCCTTCTCAAAGCCCATCTGCTGGATCCGCTCGAGCGGCACTTCTTCACCAAAGATGTCGCGCAGCAACTCATCGTTATGCTTGCCGTGCATCCTCGCGTTCATCACCGAGGCGTCGAGCCCCAGCTTCTCGAGATAAATCACCCACGCGCGCGAGTGGAACGGCATGGAATCGACGATCACGCCGTCCATATCAAAGATCAATGCTTGTGCTTTCACGGTTGTTGCCAAGGGGAGCTAAAATCAGAATGGCATGGATTTGTTCTCCGAAATTGTGCGTTTACGCAAGGCGGGTCAGAAGTGTGCGCTGGCCACGATTGTGGAAGTGAACGGCTCCATTCCGAGCTACGAGAGCGCCAAGATTCTCGTCCGCGAAGATGGCAGCTTCATCGGCACCATCGGCGGCGGCTGCGTCGAGGCCGAAGTCTGGAATGCGGCTCGCGAAGTCATCGCCACCGAGAAGCCCCGCCATCTCAATTTCAATCTCGGCCAGGATGCCGCCTACGACAACGGCCTCATCTGTGGTGGCCAGTTGAACGTCTTCATCGAAGCCATCGTCCCCCAGCCGCACGCTTTTATCTTCGGCGCTGGCCACATCTCAAAGAGCCTCGCTAAAGTAACCGCCCTCGCCGGGTTTGGCGTCACCGTCATCGACAATCGCGAGAGCTTCGCCAACCGGGAACGTTTTCCTGAAGTCGAAGAAGTCATCGCCGACGAGTACGAAGACGTCTACTCACGCCTCAACATCAACTCGTCTTCCTACATCGTCATCGTCACGCGCGGCCATCGCGACGACATGCGTGTCCTGCGCTGGGCCATCACCACCGAGGCGCGCTATATCTCCATGATCGGCTCTCGCCGCAAGGTCATTGCCGTCATTCGCGAGTTTGAAAAAGAAGGCGTCCCGCGCGAAGCTTTCGAGCGCATCTACGCCCCCATGGGCCTCGAGATCGGCGCCATCACTCCCGAAGAGATCTCGATCAGCGTTGCCGCCGAAATGATCGCCGTGCGTCGCGGCGCTGATCCCAAGTGGAAGTCCGTCGCCAAGGGCATCTTTGCCACCCCCGAAAGCGCAGCCGTGCTCAAATGACCGCTGGTCTGGTTCTCGCCGGTGGTGCGTCCCGTCGCATGGGGCAGCCCAAGGCGCTGTTGACGCTTGGCGGGCAAACGCTCGTTGAGCGCATGGTTCAACTCTTTCTGCAATTCTGCGATCGCGTCTGGTTGGTTACCGGTGAGCATCATGATGCGATCACCACCGCCGTGCCTGCCATGCCCGCCACGATCACCTTCAATTCCCATCATGCCGAAGGCATGTTCACCAGCATCCAGTGCGGCCTGCGGTCCTGCGCTGGTGCGGATTCCGTCCTGTTCTCACCGGTCGACTTTGCCAGCGTCAGCGCCACCACGATCGCGCGCCTGTTCGCCGCTCCACCCCACGCCGTCGTCAAGCCCCGCTTTCAGGGCCATAGCGGCCACCCCGTGTTGCTCGACCGCGAGGCAATCGACGCTTTGCTCGCCGCCCCCGCTACCGCAAATGCCAAACAGATCTTGAGTCCTCTGCCCGCCCTTTACGTCGACGTCGACGACCCCGGCGTGGCTGAGGATTGCGACACGCCCGCCGACTATGCGCGCCTGCTCGCTCGTTGGAAGGATTCTCATGAAACGTAAACTCTGGCTTGTTGCCCTCGCCCTCATCGGCGCTGGCCTTGCCCTGCCATACTTCAGCGCTGGCTTTGTGCGCCAGCAATTGCAGGCCTCCCTCGAGGCTGCCTTGTCCCGCCAGGTTCGCATCCAGGGCGAGACGCGCTTCCGCGTCTTCCCGCGCCCATCCATCGTTGCCGACGACGTCACCATTAGCGAAGACACCTCGTTCTCACTCGAACCATTCGCCTATGTCACCGAGCTCGAGGTCCAGCCCAGCTTTCTCGCGCTGCTTGGTGGCCGTATCGAAGTTACCCGCCTTCGTCTCACTGAGCCCAGCGTCAACCTCATGCGCTCCGATCGTGGCTGGAACATCCAAAGTCTCGTTTCAGGCAAGCTGCGCCCGCCTGAGGTCGAGGTCCGCAACGGCCGTCTCAATTTCAAACAGGGCAATTCCAAAAGCCCGTTCTACCTCACCAACGCGCTGGTCGATCTGAGCGCGCCTACCGAACAGGGCGACGTCAAGGTCTTCATTTCTGCTGAGCCGGCCCGTACCGATCGTGGTCCGCAGGGCTTTGGAGTGGTTGCCGTTCGTGGCTCGGTGCACATCCCGCGCGCGGCTGCTCCCACGCTGGATTTCGACGTCGAGCTGCAGCCGAGCTCGCTGCACGCCTTCAACTTTTTCTTTGGTGCTCGCGGAGTTGATTTCGCTGGCAAGCTCGCGGCTCGGGGGCGTCTGCTGGGCCCCTGGAACAACGCCAAGCTTGACGCTGCTCTTCAGTTTGAAGGTCTCGAGCCCAAGGGCTTCCTGCCCTTTGCCGGCCGCAGCAATGCGCTCAAGCTCTCTGGCCTGCTCGACATCCCAGGGCAACGGTTCGCACTGGATACCGTTGGCGGCGACCAGTTGCGCATCCGCATGCGGGCGCACGACTTCTTCCAATCTCCGCGCGGCGCCATGTTGATCGACTTGCGCAATGTCGAGCTGGCCAAGCTCCAACAGTTTGGTCGTGAGGCGAGCGCCAAGTTGCCCGAGGGGCTGGCCGTCGATGGCAAGTTCAATGGTGTCATCGGCTATAACTGGCCCAGCGCCGAATCTGTCCCCGCCAAGGGCATGATCTGGTTTGAAGGTGCTCGCGTGGAGTTGCCCGATCAGCCACGGCTTGAGATTCCTGCCGCCAGCGCCATTGTGGAAGGCTCACGCTGGATTCTCGCTCCGGCGGAGATCAAGGTGGGTGAATCACAGACAGCCGTCGTCCGCACCGATTGGAACGCTCGCACCGGCGCGCTCGAGCTCGATGTCGCCACACAATTGCTCAGCGTGCGCGGCCTGACCACCGGCTTGGGGCTTCTGCTGCGTGCTTCCGAGTTGCCGCTGCTGGCGCGTGCCTCGGGCGGCAGCTGGCAGGGCAATTTGAAGTACACACGCTCCGACGAGCTCGATAACGGTGAGTGGAGCGGCCGCCTCACGGTTCGCAATAGCGCCATCACCTTGCCGGGCACTGCCGACGAGTTGGCTGTTTCGACGGCCCTTGTTCAGTTTGATCCCAATCGCGTCCAGATCCGGCGCATGCGTGCCGAGTGGAGCACGGTGGAAGTCGAGGGCGACGTTTCCTATTACCCGGCCACTCCGCGCGCCACCGAGGTCAGCCTCACCATCAGCCAGGCCAACATCAGCCATCTCGTCCGCCTGTTTGCCGCCGCCCAGCGGCCACCGGCTGGCCTGCTTGAGAAGATGCGCTTGCGTCGCGCCTCGATGCCCGAGTGGCTGCGTGAGCGCAACGTGCGTGGCCGCGTGCTCGTCAAATCGCTCGCCTTCGCCAGCGGCGCTTTTGAGCCGCTCTCCTGCACCTTCGAGTGGGTTGCCGACAAGTTCACGGCCTCCATTGATTCCGCTGCCTACGTTGCCACCAACGGCTCCGGTGAAGTGCATGCCCTTGGCAAGTTCTCCACCGAGCTTTGGCAACCCGCTGTCCAATATCGCTGGGAGGGTACTGTCACCGGCTGGCCCGTCGACAAGGGCATGCCGCTCAACTTCGAAGGCAAGTTCAGCACCGGCTCGCTCGAAGCCCAATGGGATGATCTGCTCGAGGGCGAAGGCACGGTATCTGGCGCTGAGAACGGCAAGCTCACCGTGCAACAGGGGCGCCTCGCCGTCGAATCTTCTGACGCACGCCGCCGGGCGCTCGCCCCGCCTTACTGGCCGCTTGCTTTGCCCGCCGAGCCGTAAAGCTCTTCGACCAGCGTGTGGATTGGCTCCGGTACCAGGTGCCGCCATGGCGCGCCGTTATCGATGGCCATGCGCACCACGGTCGATGACACATCGGCGTGGGCATCGGCCAGCGCCATCCAGGCAAAGTAATCCGCCAGTTCTGTCGGCACATCCCATGTCGCTTCGCGTCGCGCCGTCAGCACCGGATACCGCTGCAGGTTGGCCGCCAGATAGTTGAGATGCGCCTCGCGATCCAGGCCATAATCCCAATCCACAACGCGCCGCGCGCCATCTTCGCCGATCAGCAATCGCACACTCGCGCCCAGCGCCGCCTCGGCTTCGGCCGCGATCTCAAAGAACAGGCTGCCCCGCGCTACCGCGATCGCATCGCTCGTCGCGCCCTCGATCAGCGCCAGCCGCCCCTCCAGCCCGACGCGCTCATATTCCTTATGCGGAAACCGCTCGGGCATCACCCACATCACCTCGTCCACGTGCTCCCGCGCTGAAGTGGCCAGCGCCAGGTGCGCCACCGTGGGCGGATGAAATGCACCACAAAACACAGCGATGGAACGACTTTCTTTGCGCGGACGTCTGATGAAACGCATGCCTGCTTCTTATTCTCACCGGAGGCGGGCGCGATACACTTTTGGATAACTAAACAATGTTTACCTGGATCTGCCCCAAGTGTGGAAGAGAAGTGGGCCCTTCTCATTCCGAATGCCCTTTCTGCGCAGAGGCTGCGCAAAAGGCGCAAGCCACCGTTACCCAGGCGATGCCGCAAGCTGCGCCACCGCCGCAGTATCAGCCGCCTGTTCCCCCGCAAGTGCAGTATCCCCCGCAGCCGCAGTACGTGCCGCCCCCGCCGCCATATGTGCCGCCGCAGGCTCCGCCGCCTCCGGCCCCGATGGCCGTGCTGCCTCCTCCTCCGCCGCAGCAGGTTTATTACATCGGCGCGGATGACAACAAGCGCAAGCTCCCCGGCTGGGCCGCGGCCTTGCTTGCTTTCGTTGCTGTTGGCGCCGTAGCGGGCGGCGTGGTTTACTTCACCGGCAATCGTTCCTCCTCACGCGCGCCAATCGAGAAGAAGACCACTACCGGCGGCACCTACGCCAAGTTCCTCGAGATCACCGGCTTCCGCATTACTGAAGTCGGCAAGAAGACCAAGGTCCAGTTCCTCGCCGTCAATCACGGTGCGGCCGATCTGTCTGGCGTTGAAGGCATCATCACCCTGCAGATCAAGGGTGACCCCAATGCCGAGCCCGCCGCTACCTTCAAGTTCGCCATTGAGAACATTCCCGCCTTCGGAGCCAAAGAGATCGAAGTCAGCACCTTCACCCAGAAGCGCAAGTTCTTCGACATGCCCGACTGGCAGTTCATCAATCCGGTCGTTGAGTTTACTTCCTCAGAGTAGCCAGCGCCTGCCTGGCGGGCTGGTGCTCCGGATCAATAGCAAGTGCGCGGCGGAAGTCAGCTTCCGCCGCTTCTTTTTGTCCCAATGCCGCCAGCGCCACGCCGCGGTTATAAACATGTGACGCCACGGCCGGCTCGAGCGCGAGTGCCTTGCCGAATGCCCGCAGTGCCAATGGCGCTTCGTTCAGTTCGAGATGCACCCGGCCCATCTCCGTCCAGTACTGCGCGTTTGCCGGCGCTGCATTGGCATCAAGCAGTGCCTTTGCTTCCATTGCCGGCAAGTACTTGGCATACTGCAGCACGGGTTCCAGCCGTCCCGGTTGTGCCGCTATGGTCTTCTGCCATGCCAGCTTTGGCTCGCGATAGATCTCAAGCGCCCAGTAACCACCGAGCGCCGCATAGATCACAATCAGCGCCCAGCCCCATCGTGCTGCTGGCGCAAATGCCGCCGCCAGCAGCGCCACCGGCAGATACATGCGCCGCGCCGCCGCCAGATCCGCGATCGGAAACACGCTTGAGGTCGGCAGCAACACGAGCAAAGCCGCCACCGCCCAGAATGTCGCCTGTGCCCGCGCAAATGCCTTGCGCCCCAGCACCACCATCACTGGCGCCACCAGCCATAACCCCAATCCCCACCGCGGCCCCACCTCAAAGTGCCAGCGCACCCCGGCAAACTCGGGCCAAACCAGATTCTTCAGATAGCTCGCGATCACCAGCGGCTGCGTCGCGAGATAATCGACCGGGCTGATCCCCGCCTGTGCCCCCGCGCCCGATCCGGCGATACCTCGCGTGGCCAGCGTAATGCCCGCCACTGCGCAGGCGCCCAGTCCCGCCATCACCCCGATCGGCTTCCACTCCGCCCGGTTGCGCGAGATCGACAGATGCAGCGCCGCGATCACCAATGGAAAAGCGATCGCTTCTTCTTTGGCCAGCAGCGCCAATCCATAAAACAAAACACTGCGCCAGTGTTTTCCTTCCAACCATGCTTCAAGCGCCACCCACAGCAGCAGCCCCATCAAAACAACAGGGCGATTGTAGGCATATAGAATTGCGTCCGCCTGCAACGGATGCACGGCAAAGATCGCGGCGGCAAACAGCGCCTTGTCCTCGCCGATCAGCCGCTTCAGCGCCCGGTAGCAATACTGCACCGCCGCCGCATGCACCAGGATGTTGACCAGTCGAAACGCCCACGGCGTTGGCCCCGCCAGCTTCAGGTTCAGCCAGAACGTCAAGTAGCTCAGCCAGCGTGGCCGCAGCAGGGAAGGGAACTCCGTCGCCGGCAGTGAATAGTCATCGAGCAGCCAGTCCCCCGGCAATCCCGCCAGCCACACCATTGCCAGCGCAAATAACAGAATTGGATATTTCGCCTTTGTTATTCTGCTAGTTTCTCATGCCCACTCGGCCTCGTACCAAGGCGGAAAAGCAGGCGCGGCTTGACCAGATTCTGGCCACGCTCGACCAGATGTATCCCAACGTCACCTGCGCTCTCCACCACACCAACCCCTGGGAACTCCTCGTCGCCACCATCCTCAGTGCCCAGTGCACCGACGAACGCGTCAACATGGTCACGCCCGGTCTTTTCGCCAAATACCCCAAGATCGAAGATTTCGCCTCCGCCACACCCGAAGCCCTCGGCAAAGACATCTACTCCACTGGCTTTTACAACAACAAGGCCAAAAACATCATCGGCGCCGCCCAGCGCGTGCTCGAAGTTTACGGTGGTGACATTCCCCAGAACATCGACGACCTGCTCACCATTCCGGGCGCTGCCCGCAAGACAGCCAACGTCGTCCTCGGCACGGCCTTCAACATCGCAAGTGGCGTCGTTGTTGATACCCACGTCTCGCGCATCTCCCAACGGCTCGACCTCACGCGCAAGACCGATCCCGTCAACATCGAAAAAGACCTCGTCAAAATCCTGCCGCGTGAGCGCTGGATCAGCTTCAGCCATCAGCTCATCCACCACGGCCGCAACCACTGCACCGCGCGCAGCCCCAAGTGTGGCGATTGCCCCATGAATCCGCTCTGCTATGCGAAGGACAAAAATGCCTAAGCTCGCGCTGCTGCTCGTCTCCTTGCTTCTCTCCAGTTGTGTCGACTTCACCAATCCCTACGCCCCCACTCGTGCCCGGCGCCCCGATGTCGGCCCTGACGTCAAAGGTCTGCTGGCATTCATCGACATGAAGGAGGGCGCCTCGCTCGCTCACATTGCCTGGGGTATCAATCCCGCCGCCTTTGATGGTGAAAAGCGCAAAGCCGAACCCCGGGCCGCGCTCCGCTTCAACGTCACCAACACCCAGAACCAGAAATTCACCCTCGACTTCGCCTCACCTCAGCCGCAGCCAGTTCGCATTAAAGTCAACGGCCACCTGCTCGGTGAGTTGAATGCCGAAGGCGCCTCCCACTTCGAAGCCCCCCTCGAGGCGAATCTTGTTGTCCCCGGCACGGCCACCCTGGTTGAAATTGAGAGCGACGCGGGCATCGGCATTCTCCGCGCCGGCTTTGTCGGGCGATGAGCGCCGTCCTCTACATCCTCCTCGCCTGGCTGCTCACCATTGCTACCTGCCTGGCGCTTGGCGCCTGGGCGCAGCGCCTGTTACGTCTCTCGCTTGAAGGTCCGCGCGTCATCCTCTACCGCTTCCTGCTCGGCTCGCTCGTCCTGAGCCTGCTGATGTTCTTGCTCGCCTCACTCGGCCTCATCTACAAGGGCACGTCCTACGCCATCGCCGCCATTGCGATCCTCAGTCGCTACCGCGATTGGCCCGCCATGCCGCGCCCCCGTTGGCATTGGTCGTTCATCCCGTTTGCCAGCTACTTCGTCTTCTACCTGGCTCACGCCATGGCCCCCGAACATTCGCCCGATGGCATGAGCTACCACCTTGGCCTCGTCGCTCGCTACTACCGTGAGCATGGCTTTGTCTGGTTCCCCACCAACATGTACGCCTTCCTTTCGCAGGGCCTTGAGATGCTGTTCCTCTTCGCTTTCGCGATCGGACGCCACTCCGGGGCGGCTATGGTGCACTTCACCTTCCTGCTGCTCATCCCCGCCTTTCTTGCTATGCGCGCGGGCATTGCGGGATGGTTAGCCGGCCTCATCGTGTTCTTCCTCCCAGTTGTTGGCATCGATGGCATTAGCGCCTATAACGACGTCGCCCTCGCCGTGGTGCTCTTCGCCATCTGGGATGCCGTTGAGCAATGGCGCGATACTCGCGAGGCGGCCTGGGTGTCCACCGCCGCTTTGTTGTGCGGCTTTGCCTTCGCCATCAAGTTCACTGGCGTGATTGGCCTGGCGCTGCTATATCCCACGTGGCGCCTTTGGCCCCGCTGGTCGTTCGCCGCGCTCTGTGCGCTGCCGTGGTTGTTGAAGAGCTATGCCTGGTCGGGCAACCCCTTCGCCCCCTTCTTCAACCACTGGTTTCCCAACCCGTGGTTCAGCGCCGAATTCGAATCCGGCTATCGCTCCTTCCTGCGCCACTACGATCTCTCCGGCTCCGCCGAATGGTTTCGCGAAGTCTTCATCGGCGGCCCCCGGCTGAGTGGCACGCTCGGGCCCGTTGGGCTTGCTCTGCCGCTCGGTCTGCTCGCCTTTCGTACGCAGCCCTCGCTAGCGATTGCTGCCGTGCTCATGCTGGTTGTTTATCCGCTCAATGTGGGTACCCGTTTTCTCATCCCCGCGCTGCCGTTTCTCTCGCTCGGCGTTGCTGTGGTTTTGCCCCGCCTCCTGCCTGTGCTTGCGGTTGCGGCCGCGATTCTTTCGTGGCCCGACGTCTTCATGCGCTACGCCTCGCCCTACACGTGGTTCCTTGAGCGCATCCCCTACCGCGCCGCCTTGCGCATTGAATCCGAAGACGGCTTTCTCGTTCGCAAAAGCGGCGGCTATGTCACTGCTCGCGCCATCGAACAGTTCGTTCCGCCCGGCGAAACGGTATTTGCCCTTTCACCGATCCCTGAGAGTTACACCAGCCGCAACATCATCGTTGCCTACCAATCCACCATCGGCCTCAAGCTCCAGCAAGCCATCTCCGCGCCCCTGTTCGCCGACTACCAGTCGCGCTTCGTCTTCCGCTGTCCCGGTCCTGATCTCGTCATCGAAAAGAGCACACCCGATACCTGGAGCATCACCGAGATCCAGCCCACGCCCACCTCCATCACCTGCAATCGCAATCCGTGGGACGTCCACCTCGCCCTTGATGGCAACTGGCTCAGCCGCTGGCGAACCTGGGCGCCCACGCGCAAGGGGGATGCCTGCCACCTCTCTCCCGCCCGCCCTTATGAGGTCTGGGGCACTGGGGATCAGTGGGAGATCTCCCTGGCCGGCTGCGTCCGCTCGATCGAGCCACGCGAGCTCAACTATCGCGAAGCTGCCCGCCAGTTCTTTCTCAGCCAGAACGTGCGCTACCTCGCCATCGATGCTCCCGATTACCCGGCCAAAGATATGCGTGATCATCCCCAGCTCTGGCCAGTGACACTTATCGCCGAGCGCGGCACCATGCGCATTTATCGTTTCAACAACTAGATATCATGCAAGAATGCGTTCTCAATTGTCTCTGCTGTTCCTCACCAGCGTGACGCTGTTCGCCCAGTCCGCCTCGCTGGTGGCAACTTATAACTTCCAGAACTCGCTCAACCCCGTTCAATCGGCGGCGCCTGCTCTGGTGGCCACCGATCCCCGCAATGCCAATTCATTCCTGACCGATACCGTTCTTGGCCAGCAACGCACAGTGCTTGAGCTCTCAAGCCAGTTGCCCAATCAAAACGCTGGCCTCAGCCTCAACACCGCCAATCTTGTTAACCCCACGTCTTACTCGCTTGAGATGCTCTTCAGTTTCCGCGAGGGTAACAACACCTGGCGTCGGGTCTACGATACGCTCAACCGCACCTCCGACCGCGGCCTCTACATCAACACCTCCAACCAGTTCGAGTTCTCCCGCCTCAGCCGCGGCGCTGCGACCGTTGCCGTTAATCAATACGTGCACATGGTGCTCGTCGTCAACGATGCCCGCGCCCGCCTTTACGTCAACGGGCAGGAAGACATCAACCTCAGCACCACCTCGATGAACATCACGACGACGAATGGGCTGGTGCACTTCTTTCTCGACAACACCACCGACACTTCCACCAGCGATTTCGCGAGCGCCCGCATCGCTCTGCTGCGTGCTTACACCAACCCCCTCACTGCCGAACAGGTACGGCAGATCGCCCAGAGCCCCTTTGAAAGCACGATTGGCACCGGGCCGCCCACCTTTACCGCCGACGGCGTTCGCAATGGCGCCACCTTCAATGCCTCCACACCCATCGCTCCCGGAGCCTTCTTCAGCATCTTC
>CAZBTA010000074.1:0-21180 GCA_964494515.1 uncultured Bryobacter sp. | reverse complement strand
CATGCTCTTGGGAATAACCGCGAGCACATAATGCCTGGCTTTTTCGCCCAATACGATAGGCCCGCTGCCTTGCGGAGAGCCCGGATTGATACCAAGCCGGACCCGGATGAATTCCTCCGTGCGGACTGACGCAATGATCGATTTCATTCCGTTATGTCCGCCCGCCGAACCGCGTGAGCGAATGCGAAGGTTGCCCCACTCAAGCGCCAGTTCGTCATAAACCACAATCAGGTTGGCCGCGGTCATCTCGTACTTGTCGAGAAGCTGCTTGACAGCGGCGCCGCTAACGTTCATGAACGTCATCGGTTTGGCGACAACGACGCGATCGCCCTTCACGTCTCCCACACCAACGAGCGACTGGCACTCGGGCCGGGAGATCCGCAAACCATTGCGCGAGGCAAACCTGTCTACGGTCAAAAAGCCAACATTATGCGGCGTCCACTCGTACTCGGGGCCAGGATTGCCAAGACCAACGATGAGCCAGGACGCCACGAGAAACTACTTCTTCTTCGGAGCAGCCTTGGCAGCCGGAGCGGCTTCGTCCTTCTTGCCCTTCTTGGCCACTTCGGGTTCGCTCGCGGCGCCTTCAGCAGGAGCAGCTTCTTCCTTGAGCGAAACGACGTGGGAGATGACCAGTTCGGGATCCGAGAGCAGACGCATCGAACCGCTGAGCGGGATGTCCTTGGCGCGGAGGCTGTCGTTCAGGCGAAGACCGGCGACGTCCATCGTGAAGGCTTCCGGAATGTCGTCCGGCAGCACTTCGATTTCGACTTCGCGGTTGACCAGTTCATAGTGGCCGCCCTGCAGCTTGACGCCCGTCGGGTCACCCGTGGTCACAACCGGAACCTTGACGATCATCTTCTTGGCCAGATCGACGATCTTCAGATCGACGTGCAGCAGCGTGCCCTTGATCGGGTGGGTCTGCCAGTCGGTGATGATCACGGGCGTGACAGCGCCCTTCACATCGAGGTTGAAAATCGTGTTGTAGCCGGAGGAGCTCGTCAGGATCTTGGTGACTTCCTTCGGGCTCACGGTGAGGGCCACCGGATCGGCACCCGGGCCGTAGAGCACAGCCGGGCTCTTCTGCGCCACGCGCAGACGGCGGGCCGCGTTCTTACCGCGGGTTTCGCGGGGTTCGCCTACGAGGGTAATGTCTTTACGCATAAAATCTGCCTCAAATCGTCTTTCTGTCGCTTACTCGAAAAGCACGCTAATCGATGTTTCGCCATGGATGGAGTCGATGGCCCGAGCAAGAAGCTTGGCCACGGAAAGCACACGGATTTTGTCGCACTGTGCGGCTTCCGGACTCAAAGGAATGCTATTGGTGATGATGACCTGCTTGAGGAACGGAGAATCCGTAATCCGCTGCACGGCAGGCCCGGAAAGGACACCGTGCGTGGCGCAGGCCTGAACCGAGGCGGCACCACGGCGCGACAGCGCCTCCGCCCCTTTCACCAGAGTTCCTGCCGTGTCGATCAGGTCATCGACCAGCAGACAATTGCGACCCTCAACGTCACCGATGATGTTCATCACTTCGGCCACGTTCGGCTGGTCGCGTCGTTTATCAATAATCGCCAGGGGCGCCTGCAGGCGCTTGGCAAAAGCGCGGGCTCGCTCCACCCCACCAGCATCCGGCGAGACAACCGTCAGGTTCTCCATCGGATTCTCTTTGAAGTGGTCGAGCATCACAGGCGTCACAAAGAGGTGGTCCACCTGAATATCAAAAAAGCCCTGGATCTGAGCGGCATGCAGGTCAAGCGCGAGAACGCGGTCAGCACCGGCGCGCTCCACCAGATTCGCCACCAGACGGGCCGAGATCGGGACGCGCGGCTGATCCTTACGATCCTGCCGGGCATAGCCAAAGTAGGGAAAAACAGCAGTAATGCGATCAGCCGAGGCGCGCTTGAGCGCGTCGATGATCAGCAGCAATTCCATGAGGTGGTGATTGACCGGGGTACAGGTGGGCTGCACGACAAAGACGTCGGAGCCGCGCACGTTCTCGTGCACCTGGATCCACGTTTCTCCGTCGGCGAAGGTCTTCACCGAGGTGCGCGCCACTTCGACGTCCAGATGAGCACAAATCTCATGGGCGAGCGCGGGGTTCGCGTTTCCAGTCAAAATTTTGATGCGGTCAAATCGCATGGCGCTAAGTGTTGTTACCGTCGCTACTTCCGTTCACACAACTGGGGACCGGGGCGGCCAACTTGCGCCATCCGTGAAGGATGATAAAGCGGTATGCCAGGCACGCTCGTATTGGCGGCGGCTGATCGACTGAAAAGTTTCAATCCGGATAGCCGTCGCGTGCCCCGATAGTTCGACTCTGAGTTGCTCACAAGCCACTTGAGCGGCTGCGGCAGACTCGTACAACCCGAAGAGGGTTGAGCCACTGCCGGACATTCGTGCCAGCCTGGCCCCGCTTGCCTCAATCCGCCTGAGCATGCTCGAAAGCACCTCATGCTGGGCAAACGCCACGAGCTCAAAGTCGTTTTCGCAATCATCCGCCCAAACTGCGAGCGGTTGACGTTCGTGCACACTACGCACGACAGTGCGAAACCTTTTAATTATCGCGTCTCTGTCTTCGCCTGTCAATTCAGCCTCGGCCGGGCGAGCGAGGGCGCCATAGGCAAGTGGAGTTGATATGTGAAGGCCAGGCGCTATCCATACGCCAAACAGCGGCTCGATATCCGGCATGCGCTCGAGAATTTCGCCCCGTCCGCGCGCCTCTGCCGTGCCACCCAGCAGAAAGAACGGCAGATCCGAGCCGAGACTGGCGGCAATCGCATGCAGATCCTCCGCAGTCGCCTCGACGCCAAGGAGAGATGGCAACGCGAGCAAAACAGCGCCCGCATCCGTGGACCCGCCGGCGAGGCCGCCCCCCATGGGAATCACCTTCTCGATATGGATCCGGACCTCAGCGGTGAGGCCAAAGCGGTCAAGGAAGCCATGGGCCGCCCTGGTGCAGAGATTTTCGCCCGGAATATCGACAGTGGCCGTCGTTTCCACCAACGTCTGTTCCGCTGGCCGCGCATCGATTGCGATCGTGTCGGCCAGCGAGATGGTTTGAAAGATGGTGGCGATTTCGTGAAAACGATCCGGCCGTTTGTAAAGGACCTTAAGGCCAAGGTTGATCTTGGCAAAGGCAGGAACGCGAACCATTAGTAGTGCAGCAGCGAGTGGATGTCCGCGTCGCCCAGGCGATTGCGGCCATTAAGGAAGTCGAGCTCGATCACAAAGCTCAGGCCCGTTACGGTGCCGCCCAACTGGGCCACCAGGTCGGCAACCGCTTTGGCTGTGCCACCAGTGGCGAGAACATCATCAACGATCAGCACGCGGTCGCCGGGGCGAATGGCGTCTTCATGGATCTCAAGCTTGTCGGTGCCGTACTCGAGGGCATATTCCATCTGCCGCGTTTTCGACGGCAGCTTGCCCGGTTTACGCACCGGTACAAATCCAGCGCCTAAAGCGTAGGCAACCGCCGGAGCAAAGAAGAAACCGCGGGCTTCAATGCCGACAACCGTATCAATGGGCGTCGCGGCATAGCGATCCTTCAGCGCATCCAGCGTCTTCTTGAGACCTGTCGGGTCCTTGAGCAGCGTGGTGATGTCGTAGAAATTGATTCCGGGCTTGGGGAAATCGGGTACTTCCCGGATGAGGGCTTTGAGATCATTCATCGGATATAGAATCCATCGTAGCCGACCACCTCGGCCACCTGCTCGTCCACGGTACGCACCTCGGCCAGCATGGGCCCGCGACGAACGTAGCCCGATAGCGAGTTCAGTTGTGCTTCCTCCCCGACGGCATGCACCTCAACGCTGCCATCTGCGAGATTCTTTGCGTATCCAGTCAATCCCAGACGACAGGCATATTTCTGCACATAGTTGCGAAAGCCGACGCCCTGAACGCGACCGGCAACAACCCATTTCCTTCCAACCATTTCCCCAGTGTAAAAGGCGTCGAGGCTAAAGCGTGTGCCCTGGTCAGCCGAAGTTAAGTCGAGAGTCATATGCCGGTCTGCTTGACTTGACAGGCAGCAACGGCGAAACTCCAAAAAGCGAGGTCAATACGAGGATGCTGCAGAAAATTTACAAACCGTTGATTACAAGGGGCTTACTGGCACTCGTTGCGACCACGGGCGTTATACTTGCCCAGGCGATGCAGTCCGGCGGCATGGGTGGCTTCGGCGGTCCGGCCGTGATGGGTCGTGGGGCAGGCGCTAATACTGGCCAGCGTGGTGGTGCGGATCTGGGGCTTGGATTCTATGCGGGCGTGATGGGCACCTACGACAGCGGCTTGTCTGGTTTGCGCCTCGATTCCAATGGCGAGTTGCAGAGCCTGAGCGCGAGTGGCGTTGATGCCTACGCTGGAGTAACGGGCAGCAAGAGGCTGCGACGCGGCTCGCTAGGGATCAATTACTCGGGTCACTACCGCCAGTATTCCAATGGTCAATACATGAACGGTACCGACCAGCAGCTGTCGGTGTTCACATCCCGTCAACTCAGTCGGCGATCCACATTTTCCTTCTTTGGTTCGGCCTTGACGACAAACCGGCCGTTCGGCGCCGGCATGGGCATGATTGGTAACTTTGCCAACTCGATAGCCACGATTGCCCCTACCAATGACCTGTTCGACAATCGCGTTTACTTTGCAAATGGGGGCGTTGAGTACACCGTTCAGAAATCGGCGCGCCTCTCCTTTGGAATCTCGAGCAATGGCTTCATCACTCGCCGCAACGGCGCGGTCCTGTTTGGTTCGAACGGTAATGTTTCAACGGCCAATGCGGCGTATCGCCTGAGCCGGCGGCAGACGGTTACGGTTGGGTACAACTATCTGTTCTTCAACTACACGCGTAACTTTGGCGATAGTCAGGGACATGGTGTTTACGGTGGATACTCGGTCCAGTTGGGCCGGCGCGCTCAGTTTGCCGCGCAGTTGGGCGCCACGCGGCTCGAGTCGCTCGGCTTGCGCCGGGCGCAAATTGACCCTGTAATTGCCGCACTGATTGGATTTTCAACAGTGGATGAAGTCTTCTACAGTGTTTCAACGCTTCCGTTCGCCACTGGCACCTTCAGCTACAAGGTCAGCCGTTTTCATGATTTCAACGTGACGGCCACCACCCAGATTTCGCCAGGCAACGGCGTAATCAACACCTCACGCAACACCGGTGGCGGGGTGGGCTACACCTATTCAGGTATTCGCAACTGGGGTCTTGGCGCAAGCTTGCAGTACAACCGCATGTCCAGCCTGATTGCCGGCAACCAGATCTTTGAATCCATTTCAGGATCAGGGACCATCAGCCGGAACATTGGCCGCGACATCTATGCAACCGCGAACTTCGGCAACCGTCGCTTTCTGTCACAGGTCACCACCAACAGCTTCCAGCGTTCCTCTTTCTTCGCCTCGGTCGGCTTGACGTGGAGCCCGCGCGAAGTGCCGATCTCGATTCGCTAGTTGGCGGCGCCTGAATCGCCCATCATCATCCAGCGCAAACGGTCGCTCAGGTTGAGCGGCGATTCGCTCCACAGCAGGCGTTCCTCAAGCGGAAGAGCACCGGTAAGCTCGGCATTCAGGCGTAGCAGGCTCTTGATGTTCGACTGAAAGTAGCTCAGACCGGGCGTGGCCTCAATGGCTTCGGGAAGATACATGGATTCAAGGCCGACATCGACCCGAATGGATTCGCCACGCTCGCTGGGGTATTCTGGGCCATAGAAGAACAGATTGACTCGAGTTGGCACAAGGCGCCAACCTTCGGGTTGTTCCTGCCAGAGGTCCCAAAAACTTTCCACCTCAAAGCAGCAATCCGCCGATCTCCACTTTTCCATATCCTCAAACAGGTCTTCAATCTGCGCTGGCAGGTCATAAACATGTTCAAGCAGTGCGGGCTCGGAGTTGTCCACTGCGGAAACCCGAAAGTACCCTTGCTGGACCTGGGTAGAAAAAGGGAAACGGCGCAGGGCAGCGGCAAAGTGCCGGTGCATGCCAAGGGGATTGTGGTTCTTCAACCAGAAAGAAAGATAGAGGCGATCTGCCATTCAAACTTGATGGTAGCGCCAAGACAGTAAGGATTACAGATTGACAAACGATAACGGGCTTCTGTGCGGAGTCCTCGTCCTCGACAAGCCCGCGGGATGGACTTCGCACGACGCCGTCAACAAGTTGCGACGCCTGTCTGGCACCAAGAAAATTGGCCACCTCGGCACGCTGGATCCACTTGCCACGGGGGTGTTGCCTCTCGTGGTGGGTCGCGCCACGCGGCTGGCACAGTTTTACACAAAGGACCGCAAGGCTTACAACACAACCATTCGCTTTGGCCACGCCACCGATACGTATGATCGTGAAGGCGAGCCGACGAGCCCCAGCCTCGACGTCACCATCAACGGCGATCAGCTCAATGAGGCCCTTGGCGCGTTCCGGGGACGGTTCCTCCAGACTCCGCCCGCCGTCTCGGCAAAGAAGATCAACGGCGTTGCCGCATACAAACTGGCCCGGCAGAATCAGCCGGTCGAACTGGCAGCGGTTGAAGTTGAGGTGTTTGACCTGCAGGTGACGCGTATCGATGGCCACGATGTGGACATGACCATTGAATGCTCCGCCGGGACCTACATCCGCTCGATTGCCCACGATCTGGGCAAGGCGCTTGGCTGTGGCGCGTTTGTGCAGGAACTACGTCGAACCGCCAGCGGAGAGTTCTCGATCGCTGATGCCTTTACACTCGAACAGGTCGAAAAACTCTGCTCCGAGGGACGTTTTGGCGAAGCGCTGCTCCAGGGAGAACGGGTGCTGCCCGGCCTGCCCGCCGAGCGGGTGGATCTCATCACGGAAGCGCAGATCCGGCAGGGGCGCGACTTTCGCACCTCACCGTTCCGCATCAATGCCGGCGCACGTCTCGTGCGCGCCATCAACGATGCCGGGCAGATCGTCGCCATAGGCGAGCAGAAGCTGCCCAATCTGTATCACCCGATCGTGGTGCTCTAGCTCTTGGGGCGCTTGCGCTTCACCCAACCTTCGATGTTCTCCTGCCGTTGCCGGCCGATGCCCAGCGCGTCGGTCGGCACGGATTTGGTGATCACGCTGCCAGCCGCAATATAGGCGCCGGCTTCGAGCATCACCGGAGCAACGAGGGTCGAGTTGCTGCCGACGAAGGTGTTATCACCGATCGAAGTCTGATGCTTCTTCAAGCCGTCGTAGTTGCAGGTGATGGTGCCGGCGCCGATGTTCACACCTTCGCCGATCACGCTATCGCCCAGATACGCGAGGTGCATCGCTTTCGAGCGGGCGCCAAAGCGGGTCTTCTTCAGCTCGACAAAGTTCCCGATCTGGGCGCCTTCGCCAATATGGTTCTCCTGACGCAGACGGGTAAAGGGCCCGAGTTGCGCTCCGGTCTCCACCTTTGAGGTACCGACAAAACAATACTCGCCCACAGTCACGCCATCAGCAATCTCACTATCGCTGATCACCGCGCCCGCCCCGATGGTGCAGTCCGACCCGATCTTCGTCTTGCCTTTGATCTGAACAAAGGGCGCCACGACGGTATCCTGGCCGATCTCGACATGAACATCAATCGACACCGTCTCAGGCTGCAGAATCGTAACGCCGTCGATCATCAGCTGCCGCGTTTTGCGAGCCCGCAAGATGCGATCGGCTTCGGCCAGCTCAAGGCGGTTGTTGATGCCGAGGATCTCATTGGGGTCATCGAGCACGAGCGCTTCCACCGTGTGCCCTGCCCCACGCAAAATCTCCACGAGGTCGGTGAGGTAGATCTCCCCGGATGCCGCATTTGGCTGGATATCGCCGATATGCTTCCACAACAGTGCTGAATCGAGGCAATAGATGCCCGAATTGATCTCACGAATCTTCTTCTGTTCGGCGCTGGCCGCCTTCTCCTCCACGATCGACAGCACTGTGCCATCGGCGGCGCGCACAATCCTGCCGTAGCCGGTGGGTTGCTCGAGCATGGTGGTGATCAGGGTGGCGGCCGCCGTTGAGGCGCGCTGCGCGGCGACGAGCCGCGCGATCGTGTCAGCCGTCAGCAGTGGACAATCGCCGTAGAGAATCACCGTCAGCCCGGCGCCAACCCCTGCTACCTCGCGACACATGGCCACGGCGTGGCCGGTGCCTTTCTGCTCGGTCTGCAACGCAAACTTGACTCCGCGCGGGGCCAGCAGCGCCTCCACACGTTCGGCCTGGTGCCCAACAACAACCGTCACATTCACGGCCGGCATCGAGGCACAAGCCGCGTCGAGCGCGTGCTCCACCAGCGCTTGTCCGCCAGCTTCATGCAGCACCTTCGCCTTGCGGCTCTTCATGCGAGTGCCCAGCCCGGCGGCCAGAACGATTGCGTTCAGATCGCTACCATTTGCCATGTTTGCTACTTCCTCTTCCGATAATTTGCCGCCCGCGATTCGCCGGCCAACTCCACCGCTACACGCGCGATGGCCTGCGGATCGTGACGCACTTTGGGGTCTTTCTTGAGCAGTGAGCGGCTCACCACCTCAATGCCCATTGTTTCAATCTTCGGCGTATCGGGTTCAACGGGATAGACCTTTTGCGCCGCGTAAAGCATTCTTTGTGGTCCGGTGATTGGGGTTGAGTTCAACACAACTCGCTCGATGCAACCCTTACCCCCATGATCATGAATCGCCTTGATGTGGTCACTCGCCGAGAATCCCATGGTCTCCCACGGCTGCCACATGAGGTTTGAAAAGTACGCCTTCATCGCGCCGCTCTTGCGTATCGCCCGCGCCACGCCATCGACAAGCAGATTCGGGATGATGCTCGTATACAGGCTGCCGGGGCCCAGGGTAATCAGGTCAGCCGCGGCGATCGCCTCAATGGCGTCCTTGAGCGGCTTGACCTTGCCGGGAATCAACTCCAGCTTGCGGATGCGCTTGCGGCTCTTGCTGATTTTTGTCTCGCCCACCACCACCGTGCCGTCATGCATGGTGGCCTGAAGGCCGACGTTATGAGCTGTGGAGGGATAGATCCGTCCGCAGATCGCAAGCACCTCACTCGACACCTTGACGGCTCGGGCGAAATCGCCGGTGACGTGCGTCAGCGCGGTCAGAAACAAGTTGCCGAAACTGTGGCCAGACAGACCCTGACCAGCCGAGAATCGATACTGAAACAACTGCGCCAACAGGTCTTCATCCTCGCTCAGCGCCACCATACAGTTGCGGATATCGCCCGGAGGCAAGATGTCGAACTCGCGACGCAGCCGGCCCGATGAGCCGCCATCGTCAGTCACGGTCACGATCGCGCAGATGTCGATCAGCCCCTGTCGAGCGTACTGCTTCAAGCCCTGCAACAAAGTGGATAAGCCAGTGCCGCCCCCCACCACAACAATGCGGAGTGGCCCGGCGAGGTCGCGGTAGCCGATGGGCGGCGCGATCATTGCAGCCCTAGCTGGCGGCAGTGAGGATTTCGCGGATGGGAGCGTGTTGCATCAACTCGGCGAAGTCCGGATCATTATGCGCGGCGATACGATTTCGCGGCGAGATCTCAATAGCGCGCTTCAAATGCTTCACGGCGGCATCCACGTCATGCTTCAGGCCATGAACAAGGGCAAGCGCATAGTGCACATAATCGGCATCTTCCTGCTTGAGCGCCTTCTCAAAACTGGCCTGCGCACCGTCGAGGTCGCGCTTGTTCATTTGACTAATGCCGTAGTTATACAGATCTTCAGCCGACTCGAGTTTCACAGCGGCCTTCGACAAGCGCTGTTCGCACATCAGCAGGTGCTGCCGCGAGGCGTACAGAATCTCTTTGCTCGACCCTTCGAGGGATGCCTCAAAGAGCTGCTTGGCCTTGGCGAAATCACGCATGTGAAACGCCTGCATGGCAGCATCGAATGACTTCTGCTGCGCTGGGATCTCCTGGCTGGACGCCGTCGTACGGGCAGCAGACTTAGCCGCCGTTTTCGTATTGCTCTTTTGCATCGAATTCCTATGGTCCGCGGACGCATCCGCAGTTGCGCCCTTCGCATTATTGTAGCGCCCTCAGCGAGCCTCGTTGTAAACGCTCACTCCGGCGATCCGTTCAAACCCCAACCGCCGATACAAGCCTTCGGCCATCTCGCTTGACTCGAGCACACAAGCCTTCAAGCCCGTCTCCTCCATCGCTGCCTGCACTGCGTGTCTCACCACCATCTCGCCAATGCCCTTGCGTTGCACCTCGGGCAGCACCGAAACTCCGTAAACACCCAGCACGCCGCGGGCGGGCATGACACAAGCCGTGGCCAGCGCCCGATTGCCCGAGTAAGCCACAAACCCGCGCATTGCTCCGGCCCAGTAATCGTTGTTGTGATACACGTCGAGAAACGTGGCGAGCGGCGTGCGAAACGCCACCGCCATGACGTGACAAAAGTCAAAACGCGAGGCGGGCACCCCCACCGGTCGCACCTCAAGCGCGGGCAACCGCCGCTGCGGCGGTAGCAATTGCGTCGCATACATCGCCGCACCACGCGACATCACCTTGGTGCCGTAGCGATTCAAGAGCTCGGTCAACTCCGCGCGCAGATCCGCCGGCACCAGCCAGTCAAGCAACCAAACGCTCCAGCGCGCGCGCTGCCGCTCATAAAGCGCGTTCACATAGTCAAACTTCACGCGCAACTCCGCGGCGGAAGTCACAGGCCGGGTGAGCAGAACCGAATTGAACACCGCGCCAGGCATGCCCGAGTAGATACACAGCAGGCCATCGGCCTCCCACACTTCTCCCTCAGCGCGGACGCGGGAAAACGTTCGCATCGTATCGAGCAGATTGGCGAGCAGTATCTCGCGCTGTTGATCCACCGTCTCGCTCATCAGTACTCACAACAGGTTTAGCGGATCCACATCCATCACCAGCGCTGTGGCGGGCCAATTGCGTTCAGCGCAGCGCGCACGCACACGCTCGAGGATCTCGGCCAGACGCTTGCGTTGCGCCGCCTTGACCAGCATCTGGTAGCGAAACTCCTTGTTGACCCGCGGCACTGGCGCCTCGGCCGGCCCGAGAATGCGAACGCCATCCTTCTCGTCCTTCAACATGTCTGCCACCTCACCGCTCATGCGCAGGGCTTCTTCCTGCTTCTCACTACGAAAGACCACATTGGCAAGAGAAGCAAAAGGGGGGTAGCGCATCACCTTGCGGAAATGTACTTCCTTGGCGTAGAACAACTCATAATCCTGCACGGCGCTGTAACGCACAGCATAATGCTCGGGGTTGATCGTTTGCAGAATCACATTGCCGGGCAATCCGCCACGCCCCGCGCGGCCGGCTGCCTGGGTAAGCAATTGGAATGTGCGTTCGGCGGCGCGAAAATCTGGCATGCCGAGGCCGATGTCAGCATTCACAATTCCCACCAGCGTTACGTTGGGGATGTCATGCCCTTTGGCGATCATCTGCGTGCCCACGAGGATGTCATAGCTGCCTTCACGAAACCCATTGAGAATCTGCTCGTAGTCGCCCTTGCTGTTGATCGTGTCGCGATCCATGCGGGCAATGCGCGCCTCGGGGAAGGCTTCGCGCAACTCTTCCTCAATGCGCTCGCTGCCGCTGCCGAGGAACTGGATGTGCTCACTCTCACACTTCACACAAACCTGCGGCACCTTCTCGGCATAGCCGCAGTAATGACAGAGCAGGCGACGATCCTTGCGATGGAACGTGAGCGTAACCGAGCAATTCACACATTCCACCTTGTGCCCACAACTGCGGCAAGCGACAAAACTCGAGAACCCGCGCCGGTTCATCAGCAGCATCACCTGCTCACGCGCCTCAAGCTTTTCCCGTACAGCATCAACCAGCCGGCGTGAGAATAACGCGTTCTTCTTCGTCTCAAGAAACTCCTGCCGCAAGTCGACAATCTCGACAGCAGGCATCGGCCGTTGCTCGATGCGCTCGGGCAAAAGTAAGCGCTCATACTTGCCGCGCTCAGCGTTGTAGCGCGTCTCAAGCGATGGCGTGGCCGAGCCGAGCACAACGGTTGCGCCGATCTGCTGGGCGCGCACCACGGCGACATCGCGCCCGTTGTAGCGCGGCGTTTCTTCCTGCTTGTAGCTGCCGTCGTGCTCTTCATCCACGAGAATCAGCCCCAGATCGGGCATCGGCGCAAAGACAGCACTACGGGTGCCGACGACAACACGTGCCTCGCCGCGCCGGATGCGACGCCAGTATTCGGCCCGCTCGCTCTCGCTGAACGCGCTATGCAGGATCGCTACCTGCTCACCAAACCGCACGGCAAACTGCCCGGCCACCTGCGGCGTTAGCGCGATCTCGGGCACCATCAGCAACGCGCTACGGCCCGCGGCGAGGGCGGCCTCGATCGCGCGCAGATACACTTCGGTCTTGCCGCTGCCGGTGACGCCTTGCAATAGAAACGCCGCGTATTCGTTCCCGGTAATTGCCTTCTCCAGCCGCTCATACGCGGCTTGCTGCGAGGCATTGAGCGCGTGTGGCGGGCGGTCGGCCGCGCGACGGATGGCCGACATGCGCGGGGTCAGCTTGACCAGTGACCGGCGCGCCAGCGCTCGCGCGCTTTGGCTTGCGTTCTTGATCAATGCCTCGAGCTCATCGAGCGGATGCACGCCGGGGTGCAGGTGCAGATAGGCAAGCAGTTCGCGTTCCCACTTGGGCAGCTTCTCGGGGGCGGCCACGTCGAGGCCTTCGACATTCAGCTTGCTTGCCGGGGCGCGCATGGGGTCGCGCTCGTGGGCTTCTTCTTCGATGCGGACGTAACCCTTGCGCTGGAACTCTTTGAGCAACGCTGGCGCCTCGGGCGTCTTGCGCTTAAGCGCTTCAGCTGACATCGCTCGTTCGTCAAGTGCCTTGAGCACAATCAGCGCCGGGTCTTCAGCAGCCACAATGCCGAGCAGGCTTTGCCGCGCGAGATCGCGCCCCGCATCGGTAAGTGCGAACAGCTTTTGCCGCTTCACCTCACCGGCCAGTGGCGCCATGATGCGAAACACTTCGCCCACCGGCGCCATGTAATATCGCGCCACCCAGAGGCCGAGTGAGATCAGCTTGTCATCAAAGATGGGTTCCTGATCGAGCAGGCGCTCGATCGGGCGCACATTGTAATCGGGCTTGTTGTCATGCAGACGGAGAATCGCGCCGCTCAGCTTGCGCTGCTGAAAAGGCACCAACACACGGCATCCGACGCGGGCCGTTTCCCGTGCTTCTCCGGTCAGCGCATAAGTGAATGGCTGATCGAGTGGCACGGGCAAACAGACATCGCAGTACAACGCCATGCACCACTACCTAGAGCAGCCTGAAGCTACTTTTCAGCGTGGGATAAAGCGTGCGGTAGATCTCATGGGCGCGCGAGTATTCCAATCCTTCGCGCGGGCGTGGATCCGTCGCCGAGGTCTCCACCACCGTGGCTGTGCATGCTTCCTCCACACTGGCAAATCCACCGGTGCCCACCATCGCGAGCAGGCCCGCGCCGTAGGCGGAACCTTCCTGCGATTCGAGAGTGGCCACCCGGCGACCAAACACATCGGCCAGCACCTGCCGCCAGAATGCGCTCTTTGCCCCGCCGCCGGAGGCGCGCACCTTGTCGATCTCCACGCCGAGTTCGAGAATCACGTTCAAACAATCGCGCTGCGAAAAGCTGACGCCCTCGACGATGCTGCGGATCAAATGTTTCCGCTGGTGACGCGCAGTCAGGCCAATCCAGCCGCCACGCGCGTAGGCGTCAAGATGTGGCGTGCGCTCGCCCATCAGGTAGGGCAGCCAGAACAGACCATCACACCCCAACTCGGCCCGGGCCGCCTCGGCCATCAATTCGTCATAGCTCACGCCGGGCGCCAACTGATTGCGGAACCACTGCAGGCTCAAGCCCGCTCCCTGTGTCACCCCCATCACATGCCACTTGCCGGGCACGGCATGGCAGAAGGTATGCACGCGGCCGTCGGGGTCAAACATTGGCGCGTCCATATGGGCAAACACAACGCCCGAGGTGCCAAGCGTACAGCTGGCCACGCGGCTCATGACAATGCCATTGCCCACAGCGCTGGCGGCCTGATCTCCAGCGCCCGCCACCATGGGCGTACCCACGGCAAGGCCCGTCTCGGCGGCGGCCTCCGGGGTTACCCGTCCACATACCTGCGCGCTCTCATACACGGGCGGAAACCAGTGCGCATCGAGCCCGAGGTCTTCCATCATCACCTTTGACCAGGTGCGGTTAACAACGTCAAAGATGCCCGTCCCCGAAGCATCGCTCACATCCTGACCAAGCTCGCCGGACAGCTTGTAGCGCACATAATCCTTGGGCACCAGAACGGTGCGCAGGCGCGCATAGCTCGCTGGCTCGTTATCGCGCACCCAAAGCAGCTTGGGCAGGGTCCAGCCGGTGGTGGATGGGTTGGCGGTCAACTCCACCACACGGGCCTTGCCGATGCGCGAGTGGATGGCATCCACCTGTGCCTGGCTGCGCTGATCGCACCAGATCAAGCTGGGACGGATCACGGCGCCATGCGCGTCGAGCATCACCAAGCCATGCATCTGGCCCGAGAATCCGATGCCCTGAATCTGATCGCCCTTGATGCCCGTGGCGGCCAGCACGCCCCGAATGGCGGCCTTGCTTGCGCGCCACCAGTCGTCGGGGTCCTGTTCGGCCCAGAGCGGCTTTGCCATTTGCATCTCGGCATGCGGCTCCGTAAAGCCGCCAGCGATGCGTCCTTTTTCATCCAGCAGGAGCGCGCGCGATCCGCCGGTTCCGATATCAATTCCAAGCCAGTACATGAGTAAGCCCCCGCAATGCTATCACCAGCCAAACTTACATGCGATCCCGTTGCGTCTGAAACGGCAGATAGGCCGCGCCGAACAATCCCGCCTGATTTCCGAGCTTTGCTTTCTCGATGCGCGTCTTTGTGCTCCGGTAGGTAAAGCTGCGGCGCGTGACCTGTTCAAACATGGCCGGCGCGAAGTGATTCCAGGCCGGCAGTGGCCCGCCGCTCAGCAGATAAAGCGGAAAATTGAACGTGTTCACCAGCGTGGCAAGCGCCGTGCCCAAAGCCTCGCCCATCGAACGGAAAATCTGCTGTGCCTTCCAGTCGCCCGCCTCGGCGAGCTTGAAGATATCTTCAGCAGTGGGATTGGGATGATTGGTCACCCGCATCAGTTCAGCCGTGCAGGTGATCGCCGTCGCCGAAGCGTGCTTCTCCAGACAGCCGACGTTGCCACAACCACAAGGATTACCGTTAGGCACCACGGTGATGTGTCCCAACTCTCCGGCCATGCCAAGAAAGCCATGCATCACGCGACCCTTGTAGATAATGCCGCCACCAATGCCCGTGCCCAACGTAAGCAGCACCAGGCTATCCACCTCGGCGCCCGCGCCGATCCAGCACTCGCCAAGAGCCGCGGCGTTGGCGTCGTTTTCCAGAATCACCGGCGCCCCCAGCCGCGATTCGATTTCATCGCGCAGCGGCATGTTCTCCAGAAACGCGAGATTGTTCGAATTGAGGATCACGCCCTCATCCATGAGAATAAAGCCCGGAACCCCAATGCCCACCCCGGCAAAGCGGCCGTCGATCTGTTGCGATCGCAGTTGCTGGATCGCTTCGACGATTTCACCAATCACGTGTTCCCGGCCTTTTTCCGGGCTGGTGCTGGCGGAGGTTTGTGCCAGCAGGTTTCCGTTTTGATCGACTACCGCGGCGCGCAGGTTGGTGCCGCCGAGGTCAACGCCGATTGAGTATTCAGTCACAGATTTCAGGCTAACAGGAGGGGCGCTGGGCTAACGAAGTTTCGCAAGACGAGTGAGCAGCGGAACGCCCCCGATGCGTTGCAGTCCGGGGATGAATAGTCGCTTGGCGACCACGGCTTCATCGTTCGGCATTCCGTGCATCGAGACGTCGAAAACAAGGTCTTCAAACGTGGCGGCGGCAGCGGCAAGACAATAGGGCTTGGCGTCGCCGAGACATACGAGACTCACACCGCCCTTGCGAGGCTGCATGGCGGCAAAGCGCAACGTGTGCAGCAGGTCCCGCACACGATTGGTATCGACACTGCGGCGGTAGGCAAGCTCGTGCAAATGATCGGGCTCATTCGGCAGTGCCGGCTGATAGAGACGAGGCGCGGCCACGGCGATGCCACGCGCGAGAAACGACTTCGCCGTCTCTGACTCAAGCGCGGCTTTGGGGCCATCGGAATGCACAACGACGGCAATGCCCTTGGCCGCGGCGGGATTCCAGGCCAGTTGCACACGCTCACCGTCGCTCACCGATTCGACCACCAGATCCGCCCCTTCTGGCAACACGCGAATCTTGTCCTTTTCCGCTGGTAGCCCCAACAGAGCGCGCAAGCGCTGGCGCATGCGCTCGGCATCGGTGCCGACGTAACGGCGCATGGCCTGCCGGCGAAACGCCGTGAACATTTCCTCGAACGCCTCTCGCTCTTCGGCGTGAATCAGAAGATCATTGAGATCCATGGACGACAGATCGGGCTCGGGCGCCTTTGAATTCCTGCCGCCGGCCAGATGCTGATCAAAGAACTGCAGCACAGCCGCGCGACATTCCACGTTGCAGTTATGGCCGGCATCAATATGCCTGTTTGAGACGAGATCCGCCTTGTCATAAAGCTGGTAAATCGCACGGATTGCCGGCAGTTCAACCTCCGGCGTATGCTTCGTCCAATCGCCTGTAGCCGAAACCAGCAGCAACGGGCGCGGCGCGGCCGCCGCGGCGATCTCGACATTGCTCAAACCAACGTGCAAACCCGGTGCTTCTTCGCAGTTGTCGTCACCCTGAAACGTGGAGGACACCATTCCCGCCGGCGCCGCTGCCTTGATGCGCGGATCAACAGCCGTGAGTAGTAACGTCTGCGTGCCACCGCCGGACGTGCCCGTGACACCGATTCGCAACCTGTCCACTTCAGGCAGCGACTGCATGAAGTCCACCCCGCGGATCGAATTCTGCAGATGGATCCCGAGCGAGCTGAAGCCCCACAGCATCTCACGGCGCGTATCGCCAAACTTGTGCGGCAACTGTCGCGTATCGTTGTAGCCGAGCATGTCATAGGCGAGCACTACGTAGCCATTACGGGCAAGGAGCGCGCCAAGCGCGGGTACCGAATAATCGCTGGCGTGATGAATGCGACCGTGCTTCCAGTGCCCATGCGGCAGCAGAATTCCAGGTGCTTTGCCCTTCAGCGTGGCGGGCAGATAGAGATTGGCGCCAAGCAGCAGATCCGCCCCCGTGTTGATCTGCACTTTCTCAATGACATAACCATCGGCCGCAATGCGTCCAAATCGTCTGGCGCGCACCGGTGGCCGCGGACCCAGCACGTCAAGACCAGCGGCAACAAGAATCTGTTGCTGGATCGCCGCACGTCGCGACTCCCAGTCTTTCAACTCGGAATAAAGCGGAATTTCAAACTTCGTTTTGGCGTTACTACTGGGAAGATCGCGGTAATCAATTGCCCCACCATCATCCCGAATCCCAAAGGCGGTGGCGCCAAATGCTACAAGAAGAGCGCCCCATCGAAGCAACTGCATGGTTCTTAGGAGACGACGCTACCGGTGCTTTGGTTTCAGACCTCAAGTAACTCAATCAATTTGAGAATCGTGTTCCAATTGCGTCCGGTCGACAGGGTTTTCAGGCGCGAATCCACGTAGGTATTGGTGAACTTTGAATCGGCGAGTCCCTCAACGTAGTCGACGTAGAGCATCCTGCCCTGCAGGGCGAATCGACCTGGCGCCACTCGCGACTGCTCGAGGCTGTCACCATTGGCCGGCGCGTCCGCCAGAAACAGGATGTGGAGTTGCTTGGGCCGTGCTGCGGCATCAGGAAACGGGTTCTCCATGACGGCGGCCTTGAGTTCGGCAAGTGAAACCACCACGGCCGGCACCTTGAAGCCGAAGTGCTTCTCAATGTCTGCCGTCAGTCGCGCGGCGAGCGTGGCGGGCGCTGTTTGCGCTGCTTCAAACATCACGTTGCCGCTCTGGATATAGGTTGACACCTGCTTCCAGCCCGCTTTCGTGAGAGCTTCACGCAAATCCGCCATCGGGAGTTTGTTATTGCCGCCAACATTCACACCGCGCAGCAGCGCCGCATACTTCATCTCTTGATTGCTCCTTCAATGACACAGCCCCAGGCTTTGGTCGACTTGAACAGCGGGCGTTCGCCACGCAGGATTTGTTCGAGCACCAGCGCGACGTCGCGCCGGGTGGGCACGGCTCGCGATTTGCCCCAGCCAATATAGCGATCATCGATGCGACCGCGGTAGACCAGCTTGCCTTCAAAGCTTACTGCGGCCTCAGGCGTTACGGTAACGCCAAGGCGCGAGGCCTCACGGGCGTTGGCGTCGGCATGAATCGCAAACTGCGGCTTGAAATCGTTGCGCCATTTCTCGAGGCGGGCAGGCTTAAGTTCGGGCTCGGAAAACCAGCCGCTGAAGTTCACGCCACGCCCGGAGAACTCGGCCACGAGACGATTGAGCTCTGGCACGTAGCGGTTTGAGATCGGGCATTCCGTGGCGAGAAACAGATCGACGCGCACTTCCCCGGCGGCACGCGCGGCGAGTGGTAGCGTCAAAAGCATGGATCGTCTCGTCAATGTTGAACGCCGGGCCAACGCCACCATACTCACTATCATCAACCCTCCGGTGAACGCCTTGACGCGACCGGTGGCGGATGCGCTACTGGCAGCCTTTCGCGCGGCCGACACCGAGCGCGTGGTGATTACCGGGTCGGGCAAGATGTTCGTGGCTGGCGCCGACATTCGCGAGTTGCAGCGGATCACCAATGGCGAGATTCCTCCGGACATCAACTACCTCAACGAATTGCTAAGTGAGATCGAGAGCTCAGACAGGTTTGTAGTGATGGCCATCAATGGCGGGGCGCTCGGCATCGGCCTTGAGCTGGCCATGGCCGGGCATTACCGGGTTCTTGCGGCGGGCAGCCAGATCGGGTTGCCAGAAGTGAAGCTCGGCTTGATCCCCGGCGCCGGCGGTACGCAACGGCTACCACGGCTGGCAGGGCTTGACCGGGCCTTGCGCATGATCGTCACAGGTGCGGTGCTAAAGGCCGCCGAGGCACTCGAGGCGGGCATCGTCGACGAGGTGGCGGACGGCGATGTTGTGGAACGCGCCCTTCTCGCACCACGCGGCCGCCGCACTTGTGACCTTGCGATCGTCGGCGACTGTGACTGGAGCCAATATCCGCCACTTGTCACTCCGGGGCAACGCGCGCCCATGCACGCCATTGGGGCGATTCGGGCGGCGGCCACGGCAAAGGATTTTGCCACCGGGCTGGCAAGTGAGCGTGAGATCTTTACTGCCGTGCTGCTCGACCCGCAGGCGCGAGCCATGATCCATCTCTTCTTTGCCGAACGCGAGGTGGCGCGGGTGCCGTGGTTGCCGGCAGACGCCGCAGCGGCGAGCTTCGAGAGTTATGCCGATGATGTGTTCCATGCCAGTGGCACTTGTCTGATGCGGTTGTCACCCACAGGTCTGGTCTATGAGATCCGCATGACGGCAGAGACAACTCCAGCTACGCTAGCGGCTGCGCTGGCCTGGGTGAAAGCTCAGCGCAAGCTGGCCGTTGTCACGCGAGCAGGCGAGTGGTTGGGGCGGGAACAGTTTGATCCGCGGCGGGGTCTTGCGGCGGTGGAGGCGGGTGAGGTGGCGCGGGCCAGCGATCTTGATGTGCTGCTCGTAAGAGGCTACGGCTATCCGGAACACGAGGGTGGGCCGATGTTTGCTTACTCGATCACGCCCATCCAGAGCTCGGCGTCACTGCGCGAACCGCTAAAGTAAATCCAGCGATCATCCTTACTTGCCGCGATGCCGCGGCGCTCCACGGTCCACTCAGGCGATTGCACCACGATCTGCCGCACACCCGAGGCCGTGTTCAGCAACCACACCTTGCCATTGTCGACAAAGAACAGGCGCTTGCTGTCGCCGAGCCACAAGGGGTCCTGACCAACTTCGCTCCACTTGGTGAATTTGCTGGCTTTGAGATCGTACGTCGTAATGCCGGTAATCGACCCATCCGTGTGTTGAGTAAAGCCAGCGATTTTGTTGCCGTCCGGGCTCCAACTCCAGGCCGAGAACATCTCGTCCTGCGTTTCCATCGGGGGCAACGCCTGCGGACTCTGCTCCTGCCAGCGCTTGTCGGCATCGAGCAGGAAGCTGTTGAAGCCAAAGATGGTGTAGGCGAGCCGCTTGCCATCCGGGCTCCAAACCGGCCACGCCGTAGTCCCAATGGCCCCGCGCGTCATCTGCTGCATGGCGCCGCTTTCCATGTTGTAGGTCCAGATTTCCCAGGCGCCACTGCGATTCGAGAAGAACGCCAGCTTCTTGGAATCCGGACTCCAGCGAGGCCCCCGGTTCTTGAACTGATCTTCGGTTAACTGGCGCAAGCTCGAGCCGTCCGTACCCAGCACATAAAGGTCTTCGCGGCGACTTTGTGAATTGAACGCGAGAAACAAGCCGTTGGGGCTAAGGTCAGGCCGCACATAGGGCACCTTGCCATTGGTGAGCTTTTCAGGCTTGGCGGCTACCTGCTCGGCGACCGGGTCAAAACGGACCCGGTAAATGTCAGACACGAGCGAGTACTCGACAAACGCAATGCGGCGCCCGTCGCGACTGAAGCTGACATGGGCCACATCTTCCACCGGCAAGCGCACATTCTCGGGCTGGCCTTGCGCCTCACCGCTCTGCGGATCAATCCGCATGCGCCACAGGCCCATGCGATTCTCGCGGTCGCTGATGAAGTACAGGTACTTGCCGTCGGGGCTGTAGACGGGGTTCCAGTCAACGGCGGCGTCATTGAGCAGCGCCACCGGCTCCGGCGTAATGCCGTTGATCGGACGCGCCCGCACCGTAAACAGATCCCGCTGGCCAGAACGTGAAGCCCAGAATGCGATGCGCTCCCCGTTCGGGCTCCAGTTGGGCTGCACGGCATCGCCCTTGTAGACGAGGCGCCGGGCGCCATTATCCACGCGAATCGCCCAAAGCTGACTCGTCGTCATGAAGCGATCGTCAGGGCGGGCAATGCCTTCAGTGGCGCAGACGATTTCGGTGGAATCAGGGCTCCAGGCGGGGTTATGGCCAAGGGGGCTCAGCTTTCGCGTCTGCCGGGACTTGAGGTCGAAAAGGAAAATGCCGCCGCCATCTTCTTCGCTGCGATAGGCGATCGTCATGCCGTCCGGCGAGAGTGCTGGCTCAGTATCGTCGAGCGAATTCGATTCCGTAAGCAGCGTTGAT
>CAZBTA010000073.1:5841-21313 GCA_964494515.1 uncultured Bryobacter sp. | reverse complement strand
GTTGTCCACCTGCACCGAGTGGTCGATGACGAGGTCGACCGGGATCAAAGGATTGGCCAGTTTCGGATCCGCGCCCATTTTCTTTAGGGCGTCGCGCATGGCGGCGAGGTCAACGACGCAAGGCACGCCGGTAAAATCCTGCAACAGAACGCGCGACGGGCGATAGTTGATTTCCTGCGGGGCGGCTTTCAGGTCCCACTTGGCGACGTATTCGATGTCGCTCTTCTTGACGGTCAGATCGTCTTCAAAGCGCAGCAGGTTCTCGAGCAGGATGCGGATCGAAACCGGAATCCTTTTCATGTTGAAGCCGGCGCCTTCGAGCGCGGCAAGTTTGAAAATCTCGTAACTGCGACCGCCGACGTGAAGCGTCGAGGCGGCGCCAAAGGAATTCCGATTGCTCATAGTTGGACGCTTTTTAGTGTATCGCGTATACGATGGGGCACAGATTCTCCTGCTATCCTCATGGATTCATGCCGCAGAGTTCTGTTTCTGCTAACCCATTCCATGATGCGCTGCGATTTGAGCGTCGCATCCCACCCTGTAGCGTTCTCATCTTTGGCGCCAACGGCGACCTCACCATGCGCAAGTTGCTGCCAGCGCTTTACCGGCTGGCCTACGAACGCAAGCTGCCATCAGGCTTCTCGATTGTCGGCAACTCTCGTACGGCGATGACGCACGAGGATTTCCGCGAGAAGATGCGCGTCAGCGTGGAGAAGTTCATTGAGAATTCTCCGTTTGACGCCGACCTGTGGGAAGACTTCGCGCGGGGCATCTTCTATGTGCCCGGCGATATTTCTGACCCTGCTTGCTACGCGGCTCTGAAGCAACAGCTCGACGCGATCGAAAAGGAGAGGGGCACCGGTGGCAATGTGCTGTTCTACCTGTCAACGCAGCCCAGCTTTTATGCAAGCGTGGTCGAGCAGATCGGTGCGGCTGGCCTCGCCAAGCACGAAGGCGGCGGTTGGCGTCGCGTGGTGATTGAAAAGCCATTTGGTCATGATCTGGCGAGTGCGCGCGAACTCAATCGTCGCATCAGCGCGGTGCTGCCCGAGCGCGACATCTATCGCATTGATCACTACCTCGGTAAGGAAACCGTGCAGAACGTGCTCGCCTTCCGCTTTGGCAACACGATCTTCGAGCCGTTGTGGAATCGCCAGTACATCAGCCATGTGCAGGTAACGGCGGCCGAGAGCATTGGTGTCGAAGGTCGCGGCGCTTACTATCAGGAAGCCGGTGCCCTGCGTGACATGATTCAGAACCACCTGCTGCAGGTGATGGCAACTGTGTCGATGGAAGCGCCCTCGCACTTTGACTCGGATGCTGTGCGTGATGAGCGCGCCAAGCTTTTGCGTTCGATCCGCATCCTGAAACCCGATGAAGTGGATTCGCATGCCGTGAAGGGCCAATATGGACCGGCTCGCATCGGTAACGAAGATGTACCCGGATTCCGTCAGGAACAGGGAGTGAATCCTGAGGCGCAAACCGATACCTACGCGGCTGTTACGTTCTGGGTGGACAACTGGCGTTGGGCCGGTGTTCCGTTCTACGTCCGCACAGGCAAGCGATTGCCGAAGCGCGTGACGGATATTGCCATCCGCTTCCGCAAAGCACCGTTGTCATTGTTCAGCTCAAGCCCTGGCGCTGAGGATTCACCGCTTGCGGCCCCGAATCTCCTGATTCTGCGCATCCAGCCGGATGAGGGTATTTCGCTCCGCTTTCAGTCGAAGGATCCGGCCGGTGGTGGCATGAAGCTGCGCCCGGTCTCGATGGACTTCAACTATGGCTCGAGCTTTGGCTCGCGCACGCCGAGCGCCTACGAGACGCTGCTGCTCGACGCTCTGGCCGGCGATAGCACGCTGTACACGCGGCAGGACATGGTGGAAGCCAGCTGGCAGGCCGTGGAGCCGATTCTTAATCGTTGGGATGAGACGAAGTTTGACTTCCCCAACTACGACGCCGGCACCTGGGGGCCGAAAGCCAGCGATGAAATGCTGGCGCGGCGTGGCCACGAATGGAGAATCCCATGAGCACGGCCACGGTGGTGAAGCCCGAGAAGCTGCTTAAGGAACTCGGCTCACTCTGGACGCAACTCGGCAAGGAAGAAAACGAAGGCTCATCGCGATCGGCAGGTGTTCTGCGTGCCGTTACGATGACGTTCATCCTCGGCGTGGAAGAAGGCGAAGACGAAGTGGCGGGCGGAGAAGCACTGGCGCAACTGATGCATGAGCATCCAAGCCGGGCGATTGTTCTCAAGCTGGCCAAGGATTCCTCGCGTGATCTCGAAGGTCGGGCATTTGCCCAGTGCTGGATGCCGTTTGGGCGCCGGCAGCAGATTTGTTGCGAACAGATTGAAGTATCGGCCGGGGCGCAACACTTTGGTGATGTGGTCTCGCTATTGAACGGTTTGATCGCGCCCGATTTGCCCGTGGTCTTCTGGTGCCGCAGCGCGCGGATCTTTGAGCACGCGGCGTTTGGGGATGTGGCCGCGATGGCGCACAAGGTGATCGTTGATTCGCGCTCGCACAACAATCCCATTGAGACGTTGCGCTGGATCGACCGGCAACTGAAGGCGGGACATCTGGTGGGCGATCTCACCTGGACACGCATGACGCGGTGGCGTCAGACGATCGCCAACGTGTTTGAGCGGCTCGATTGCCAGTCGTTTTTCCACCACCTGAATCGCGCCGTAATTGGTTATGCGCATGCGCCGGTCCCCGTTGCCGCGACTTATTTGAGCGCCTGGCTCAAGTCTGCGCTCGGCATGGACTTCCCGGTGGAATGCAAGTATGTCGAGTCTGACGTACGGTGGCAGATTCGTGAAGTGCGGTTTGAGTCCGCGCTGCAGGATGTTGTGATTGATCGGCGTGAGGTCGGCTTTGTCGAATCGCACGTCAACAATTTCAGCTCACGGTTTGTATTTGAAGTTCTCGACGAGGCCAAGCTGGTCCGCGAAGAACTGGCTATTCTGGGGCGCGACCCCATTTTTGCGAAAGCTGTTTCAATTGCATCTCTAGTCTAAAGACAATGTCGTCCTATCTTCATACTTTCCCCTCCGCCGAAGCCGCGGCCAAGGCCTGCGCTGAGCGCATTGCCGAAATCGTAGCTGAAAGCATCGCCGCTCGCGGCGTGGCAAGAATCGCGCTATCTGGTGGTTCTTCGCCCAAGATGATGTTTGGTGAGCTGGCCAAATTGCCCGTCGATTGGGCGCACGTCTGGCTTTACTGGGTGGATGAGCGAGTGGTGCCGCCGGATCATCCCGATTCCAACTACAAGATGGCCCTGGAAAACCTGATCCGTCCGGCGGGTATCGATATCAACCGTCTGAACCGAATCGCTGGTGAACGCTACCCGGAAGAAGCCGCTGCCCACTACGTTTCGGAAATTCGGGTGGACTTCAAACTCAAGGAAGGCGAGATTCCGGTATTCGATCTGATCCATCGCGGGATGGGCGCGGATTCGCATACGGCGAGCCTTTTTCCGAATGATCCGCTGATCGAAGACGATTATGAGATCGCGGCCAATACCTACGTGGAAAAGTTCAACTCCCATCGCGTGACGCTGCTGCCTGGCGTGCTCAAGGCAGCGCGACATACGGTGATTCTCGCGCCTGGCGCCGATAAAGCGAGCGCGCTTTGGGACGTGCTGGAGGGCAAGGAAGACGTGATGGCTCATCCCTGCCAGATCGCCTCAAAGCCGCCATTTCCCACCGAGTGGTTCGTGGACGACGCGGCCACGCGCCTGCTGCGCAACAAGTAGAAAAAATCTGATACAAACGGCGGACCGCTTCCACTACTTCAGCGGTGGAAGCGGTCTATCTCTTGCTAGCAGGCTGGATGGTCATCAGTGGTCTCGATGATCTCTGGCTGGATTTGTGCTACCTGGCAGGGAAGATCGCCAAACGCCGCATCCACTCCGAGAACAACCAAAGCAGTCCCTCCTCCACCCCCGTTCCTCCGCCGGGCGACCCTGCAGAACTTGAAGAAGCTCTGATCGCCCTTTGGATTCCCGCCTGGCGCGAGGACGAGGTGATTGCCAGGATGGTGGCTCATAACGTCGCTTCCATTCGTTATCGCCGCTATCACATCTTCACTGGCACCTACCCCAACGATGATGCCACCCTTGACGTTCTGCGAGACCTTGAAAACCGCTACCCCAACCTCCACGTTTCGCTGACGCCGCATAACGGGCCGACATCCAAAGCCGACAACATGAACTGGATTTACCAAAACCTCTGCATGGTGGAAGACCGCATTGGTGAGAAGTTCGATATTGTCGTGATCCATGACAGCGAGGATCTGATCCATCCGGATGAGTTTCGCTGGCTCAACTACTACTGTCGCGAGTATGACTTTGTGCAAATCCCGGTGCTCGCGCTGCCCACCCCGATCTGGGAACTCACGCATGGTGTTTACTGCGATGAGTTTGCCGAGACGCAACAGAAGGACCTCCCGACACGCAATCGCATGGGAGGCTTTACGCCTTCCTGCGGGGTTGGCACTGGATATCGGCGCGATGCGCTGGCCCGCCTTGCCGAGGCGGAGAGCAATCGCCTGTTCGAGCCCGACAGCTTGACGGAGGACTACCTCAACGGCTTGCGGATGCACCGTTTGGGGCAGAAGCAGATTTTTCTGCCCGTCGAGTGGATCAACCAGCAGCCGGTGGCGACGCGGGAGTACTTTCCCCGCCGCTTCTATGCCGCCGTCAGGCAGCGCACGCGCTGGGTAACGGGCATCGCGTTGCAAACCTGGCAGAAAATCGGCTGGAGCAGCGACTGGCGCGAGAACTACTGGTTCTGGCGTGATCGCAAAGGGCTCATCGGCAATCCACTCAGCCTGATTTCCAATCTGCTGCTGCTGTTGATGCTGGCGGGTATTGTGCCGCCACTCGGTGGATGGCTCGCGCAGTTTGCGTGGGCGGGGCTTACGCTCCAAAGTGTGCGCATTGTCTCGCGCATGTACTTTTCGGCGCGTGTCTATGGCTTCGCTTATTCGCTCTTCGTCCCCTTGCGCATCCCCTGGTCCAATTTGGTGAACACCCTCGCAACGTTATCCGCCATTTACCGGTTTGCCCGGGCGCGCCTGCGCCACGAACCGCTCGTCTGGCTCAAGACGGAACATGCTTACCCCAACCGGGAAGCGCTGAATGTCTATGCCCGGCGCATTGGCGAGGTGCTGGTGGATCTCGGCTTTGTCACCCCGTCGCAGGTGGAAGCCGCGCTGGCCGCCAAAGCCGCGGATGTGCGACTGGGTGAGTACCTGGTGGCATCCGGGGCTTTGACCTGGTTCCAACTGTATGAGGGATTGGCGATTCTGTCGCATCATCAGTTCGCCACGATCGACCTTGAAGATCTCGATTACGAGGTGGCAAGAAGCCTGCCGCGGGGCTTGCTTGATGAGGTGTCGATCCAGCCGGTGTGCCTGAAGGACGGCATGATTCTCATCGCCACAAGCGAGGTGCCACGCGATGCGTTGCTCGGTGAAGTGCGGCGCTACCTTGCTGTCGAACCCGAATTCTTCCTCGTCACGCCGGACAATCTGACGATGCTGCGCAGCGCCGTCGATGCTGGCCGTGCCTTTGGTGCGGCTGCCTAGGGCCTGAGGCCCTATAATTACAGTTTGTCCCTCTATGTCGACCACTCTTGAACAGTACCGGGAAGCCAAGCAGAACTGGCTTAAACTGCGCAATCAGGCCAAGAAGGAACTGATCACGCGCTTTCATGAATTGTCCTCCGAGATCCTGCAGGTGCAGCGCGAGCTGCTTGAGGATTTTGGCGAGAAAGTCGTGATCCCGACCAAACCGAAGAAGGCCGTGGCCAAGAAGCCATCCGCTGCCGCGCCCACCGCCGCACCTGTGCAGGCCACGCTAACGCCGGTATCGCCGGCCGTTGCCGCATTGCAGAAGAAGCTCGACGCCCAGCAGAAGAAGCTCGCTGAGGCCAAGGCCGCCGGCAAGCCCACCAAAGCGATTGAAGACCGCATCTACGAACTTGAAGACGATATCCGCCTGGCCGAAAACAGCTAGCGCCAGCTCTTGATCAACAGCGAGGCCGTCATGCCAAATCCCACGGCAATGACCAGGCCTCGCACCACCTTCCGGCCCAGCTTCCGGGCCACTCCCGCCCCCAGATAACCTCCACTCACCGCGCCCGCGATCATGGCGAGGGCGAAGTTCCAATCCACCAGGCCAATCCAGATGAAGTAGATTGCTGCGATGCCGTTGATGCAGGCGGCAAAGAGGTTCTTGAGGCCGTTCATCTGGTGGATATCGGTAAAGCCCATGATGCTCAACGCCGCCAGCATGAGGATGCCAATGCCGGCGCCAAAGTAGCCGCCGTAGAGCGAAACAAAAAACTGGAAGAGGATCGCGCCGATGAGCCACTGCCGCGATGAGTGAGCGTTGGTCTCGCCAGTCTTGAGCCAGCGCTGGATCGGGTCTTGGGCGAGAAACAGCAGCGTGGCGAACAGGATGAGCCACGGCACGATGCTTTCGAAAACCCCAGGTGGTGTCATGCGCAGCAGGATCGCCCCGAGCAAGCCGCCGATGAGGCTCGGCACAATCAGCTTCAGCGTCGATGCTGGCATGCCCTCCATTTCGCGCCGGTAGCCCCACATCGAGCCAATCGATCCGGGCCACAGTGCGACAGTGTTGGTGGCGTTGGCGATGACTGGCGAGACACCCATCCAGACGAGAGTGGGAAAACTGACCAGCGTGCCGCCACCCGCTACCGAGTTGATGGCGCCAGCGCCAAAGGCGCCAGCGAAGGCGACAAGCAGGCTAAGGGGGGCTTCCATGAGGAGTCAATCCCGCATTCTACCGTGTATACTTTCGAGCTATGAAGCTCTTGGCGGGATTTCTGTTGGCTCAAGCTCTGGTGGCGCAGGTGCCGGTGTTTCGCGATGCGGATCGCAAGGCGAAGCTGCTGAAGGCTGTGCCCCAGGTGGATGCGCTTTTTCAGAAGTACTTTGAGGAGCGCCGCGCTCCAGGCCTCGCTTACGGCATTGTGATCGATGGCGAGCTTGTGCATGTCAAGACGTTTGGCGTGCGGGAGATCGACGGCAAGTCCCCCGTGCAGCCGGATACACGTTTTCGCATTGCCTCGATGACGAAGAGTTTTACGGCGCTGGCGATTCTGAAGCTGCGCGATGAAGGCAAGCTTTCGCTCGACGACCCGGCCAGCCGCTTTGTACCCGAGATGGCGACGATGCGTTATCCCACTCGCGATACGGTTCCCATCACGATTCGGCACCTGCTGACGCATGGCGCTGGCTTTCCGGAAGACAATCCCTGGGGCGATCGCCAGCTGGGAATTGCAGACGCGGAGATGTCGCGCTGGGTGGAGCGTGGGTTGCCGTTTTCGACTCCGCCGGGCAGCGCGTATGAATACTCCAATTACGGCTTTGCACTGCTGGGGCGTATCGTGGCCAAGGCATCCGGCAAGCCCTATGACGTCTACCTGAACGACGCCATTTTGCGGCCGCTCGGCATGACGGCATCCACGCTCGAGCCCCGTCGCGCTCCACAAGATAAGGTTGCCCTGGGCTATGGCTTGCGTGATGGCAAGTACTTCCATATCCCTTCGCTTCCGCATGGCGCGTTTGGCGCCATGGGTGGGTTGCTGACCACCGCTGAAGATCTGGGCCGTTATGTTGCGTTTCAACTTGCCGCCGAGCCGGCACGTGATGATGCCGACCGTGGCCCGGTAAAGCGCAGTTCGGTACGCGAGATGCAGCATCCCTGGCGCCCTTCCAATTTCTCTGCCACCCGCACCGACGCCACTGAGCCGTTGCGGGCGGTGAGCTCGGCATATGGGTATGGCTTGAGCGTCACCAAAGATTGTCGCTTTGGCCGCATCGTGGCGCACGGTGGGGGATTGCCCGGTTTTGGCTCGTATATGATGTGGCTGCCCGAGTATGGCGTTGGCATGTTTGCGATGACGAATCTCACGTATTCTGGTCCGGCTGCTCCGATGCGCGAGGGCTTTGAGCTTATGGCGAAGTCAGGCGCGCTGCAGCCGCGGCAATTGCCTGTGTCGGATGTCCTGCGCGCGACACAATTACAACTCACTGCACTTTGGAACCAATGGAATCCGCAAGCACTGGATAAGCTGGCCGCCGACAATCTTTACCTCGATGAGCCGCGGGATCGCATTGCCGCGCGGTTTGCCGCGCTGCGTGAGAAGTTGCACAACTGCAAGCCGGCGGGCGAATTGTCGCCAGAGAACTGGCTTCGTGGCGAGTTTCAGCTCGCCTGCGATGAGGGGCGTGTTGCGATCGACTTTACCCTTGCGCCCACCAATCCGCCGCTGATCCAATACCTGCGTCTGCGCGAGATCGGGAGACCGAACACCGAGCTCAGCGCGCTTGCGGCTACCGCGGCCGCCGCTTCGCCGTATGGTAGCTGCCAGTTGGGTGAAGTGCTGGGTACATCCGATAAATCGGCGACCTGGAAGCTGCAATGTAGCGGTGGGGCGGCAACGGTAACCGTCACGCCCGGCGCGAAGCCGCAGTTTGGCCGCGCCCCCGGCAACGCCTGCACACCTTAGCTGGTGCGCGCGTAGTATCCGGTCTTGTGACGCGTGGTCAAGCCCTCACGCTTTGTACGAATCTTGATCTTGCGAAAGCTGCCGTCGCGCTCGAGGCTACTCGTGTAGGCGAGGTCATATGTGGAGCGCAACATGTCCGCGATCTGGCGAAACTCGTTGCGCAGATCGTCGCTCTCGCCGGCATCAAAATCCATGCCGCCCGATTCGGTGGCGATTCGCGCCATGACTGAGCGCCCGTACTTGTTGCGCGCGCGCCAGACACCTTTCTTGATCTCGGTGTAACGAAGGCAGAAGACGGTGATGCCGGCTTCCTGCGCGGTTTCAATGGCGTCCATGAGATTGGCCGCGCTCGCGTTGTCTTCGCCATCGCTGAAGACCAGCATTGCCTTGCGACCCGATTCGTTCGCCATCTCGCGCGCCGTGTTTACGATCGCATCGTAGAAGGGGCTTGCGTTATCGCGCATTTCGACCGGGCCGATGATGGGATAGGGCTTCAGGCTTTTGGCCTTTTGATATTCCTTGAGCGCGTCGTCCAACTGATCGGGTTGGCGGTCGAATTTTGAGACCAGCCGAATCGTATGGCCAAAGCAGACAAGCATTGCCTGATCCTTGGGCCGCATAACGGTTTTGAGAAAGTCCTTCAGGTCGCGCCGGTGGTCCTTGAGGAAGTCCTCCTGCGAGCCTGAGACATCGGCCACCACGGCGATCGACAGCGGCGAATCACCAGCACGCGAGAAGAATGAAATCTTTTGGGGCACCCCATCTTCGAGCACCTCAAAGTCACTCGCGGTGAGATCGGTCACCCAGTTGCCTTTGGCGTCACGTACCGAAAACGGTACGTTGACGAGGTTGACCTGAACACGAATCGGTTCCTGCGCAAGCAGCACAGGGCTAAAGAGAAAGAGACGGCGCAGCATGCAAATACCGATTACGCATGAGAGAGCCAAACGTTCCCGTCAAACGAGAATATCTTTGACCACATTGCCGTGCACGTCGGTAAGCCGGAAGTCCCGACCCGCGTAACGGTAAGTAAGCTTTGTGTGTTCGAGGCCGAGCAGGTGCAAGATCGTGGCGTGAAGATCATGAAAGTGAACCTTCTTCTCGATCGAATAGTAGCCATAATCATCGGTGGCGCCATAGCTCAAGCCGGGTTTTACGCCGCCGCCCGCCATCCAGACGGTGAAAGCTTCGGGATTATGATCGCGCCCGTCGGAGCCCTCAGCCGTTGGGGTGCGGCCAAACTCGCCGGCCCAGAGCACCAACGTATCCTCGAGCAGGCCACGCGACTTCAGATCCTTGAGCAAGCCGGCAATGGGCTTGTCCACTTCGGCGGCGTTCTGCGAGTGGTCGCGCTTGAGATTCTCGTGCTGATCCCACTTGTAGGTGTGGCTAACCTGTACGAATCGCACGCCCTTTTCGCTGAAGCGGCGTGCCATCAGGCACTGACGGCCGAAGTCCTCAGTGATCGGATTGTCGAGGCCGTAGAGCTTACGGGTGGCTTCTGATTCCTGGCTCAAGTCTTGCAGATCGGGTGCTTCGGCCTGCATGCGGAAGGCGAGCTCAAAACTCTCAATGCGGCCTTCGAGCGCGCGGTCTGGGCCGGTGAGCTCGAGTTGCTGGCGGTTGAGGTCGCGGGTGTAGTCGATCTCTTTTCGCTGGATGGGGCGGGGCGTCTCAGCGTTTGAGATGAACGGGATGCGGGCATCGCGCGCCGCCACGCCGACCGAGCCGATGGCCGTGCCGGCATAAGGCGCGGGCAAAAACGCCGAGCCGAAGTTGTTGGCGCCGCCGTGCGATTGCGTTGGGCAGATCGTAAGGTAACCGGGCATCGAGTTGTTCTCGGTGCCAAGGCCATAAGTAATCCATGAGCCCATGCTGGGCCGGATGAATGTATCGGAGCCTGTGTGCAACTCCAGCAAAGCGCCACCGTGGCGCGAGTTGGACCCATGCATCGACTTGATGAAGCACATGTCGTCGACACACTTGGCCAGCTCCGGAAAGAGGTCGCTTACCCAGGCGCCGCTTTGTCCGTACTGCTTGAAGGCCCAAGGCGACTGCAGCAGGTTGAACGTCTCGCCCGACACCACCTTGGGCCGGGCGAACGGCAGTGGCTTGCCGTGGTCGCGCTTGAGCAGCGGCTTGTAATCGAAGGTGTCCACTTGCGAGGGGCCGCCGTGCATGAACAGGAAGATCACGCGCTTGGCGCGGGCGGGGAAGTGCGGCGCCTTTACGGCCAGGGGATCTGTCGCCCCGGCACGCGCTTGCTGTTCGGCCATCATGGCGGCAAGGGCGAGGCTGCCAAAGCCGGTGCTTGAGACGCGCAGCAGCTCACGCCGTGACAGCGTTTTGTTGAGGTAGGAGTTCCAGTGGCGATTCATGTCGTTAGTTGAGGTAGATGAATTCGCTGGTGGCGAGCAACGATTTGCAGAAGCTCTGCCAGGCGCGGAGTTCATCTCCCTTCCACTCCTTTTCGAGGTTAGCGATAAACGTGAGCGCGGCGTCCACTTCCTGGCCGCTGGCAGGGCGTGACAGAGCGCGCTGGTAGGCGGCGCGAACGCGCGAAGCCGCGTCCAATTTCGTGTCGTTGAGTAGCGATTGGGCCATCTTCAAGCTGTTCTTGAGCATGACAGAGCTGTTCATCATGAACAACGCCTGGGGCGCGACCACCGTGGAATCACGGTCGCCGTTCGACATGGTCGGATCAGGCAGATCGAAGGCCGAGAAGACCTCATACATCGAGCTGCGGAGAACCGGTACGTAGACAGAGCGGATCGGCTTGTCGTAGTCGACGTTGCTGCCCTTGGCTGTGTTGGCGACGTATTGCCGGTCCTTGTAGGTAAGCATGCTGCCGCCCATCTGGTAATCGAGCGCGCCAGCCGAGGAGATTACGGCATCGCGGATCGCTTCGGCTTCCAGCCGGCGACGGGGCATGCGCCACAGCGAGACGTTTTCGGGATCGATCTCAAAAGCCTTTGCGTCATAATCACTGCCCATCTGGTAGGTGTTCGACATCAGGATCATGCGGTGCATGGCTTTGATCGACCAGCCATTCTCGACGAAGCGGAGCGCGAGCCAATCGAGCAGTTCGGGGTGTGAGGGCTTGTCGCCGAGGCGACCAAAGTTGTCCACGCTCGAGACAATGCCGCGACCGAAATGCCAACGCCAGATGCGGTTAACCATCACACGACTCGTCAGCGGATGATCCTTGCTGGTGAGCCAGTTGGCGAACTCGAGGCGACCGCTGTGCGTTTCCTCTGGCGTAAACTTCGTGCCCGTGTCGATCGCGCTCAAGAACCCGCGTTGCACTTTTTCACCGAGGTTCCAGTGGCTGCCGCGCAGGTGGATCGGAATGTCCTCGGCCTTCTCATAATCCTTCACGCCCATCGCGCGAGGGAAGACCGGTGTCTGCTCTTCGAGCGTCTTGGCCTCGGCTTCGAGGGAAATCAACTTCTCGCGCTCAGCCGCCGGGTAGTAGCGACGCGCATTGGCGGGCGCGCGGAAGGGGCCAAACTTCTCCTTGAGGAACGCATGCAGTGCTTTCAGCCCGGCGTCTTTGGAATCTTTACCCGCGGCTTCGGCCTGGGTGAACAGCTTCTGGTAAGCAAGTGCGAGTGCGGTTGGATCTTTCGGAACATTGCCGCCAAAGAGACTGGCTACGGGCGAAGCCCAGTCGGCGAGCTTGCCATTACGATCAAGTATCTCCCAGGCATACAGCACCGAAGCCGTTGCGCCTTGCGAGCGATCAAAGTAATCCACCAACTGCGCGAGGATCCCGGGGTTGACGCCATGCTTCATCGCCACCTGCACTACACTGAGCGGGCGCTCAGCGCTGGTATGCGGGGCAAGGAGGATCTTTTCAAAGTAAGGAAAGCGGCTCGCATGTTGCAGCTTGATGCGATTCACGCCGGCCTTGAGCTCTATGATTGCGACGTACTTCCATCCACCGGCCTCAGGGGAAGCCGCGCGATTCTCCACTGGGCCCGCGCCCATCTTTGCCCAGATGTCGTTGACGTAAACATCGGCGGTGCCCGCGCCTTTCTCTTCATTCAGAATGTCGAACTGATACCAGCCGGCCTTGGGTACGCGCACGTCGAATTCAGCCCAGTACGGGCCTTTGACATCCTTGGGCGTATTCGGCTTGCCCTTCTCGAGGGTGCGCGGTGCATTGCCGCGCTCAAAGCTCGCGGCAGTGCGCACGATTGCGCCTGCTTCGCGCTCCACCGGGGCAATGACGATGCGTGATGAGTGCTCCACTTCGCGCGAGGCAAGCAGGTAGTGATTGATCTTCGCGAGTGCTTCGGCAACGATCTTCTCGTTCTCGGTTTTGGTGATGGCGCCTGCTTCCTTCTTTTTGGCATCTACCTTGGCTTCATGCTCGGCGAGACGCTGGCGGTCGGCCGGGTTGGCGAGCACATGCTCGTGCCACTTGGCGACAACCTTGAAATTGTCCATCGTGTGAGTGCTCTTGAAGATGCCCGCCATCGCGTAGTAATCGCGCGTGGGGATGGGGTCGAACTTGTGATCGTGGCAACGGGCGCAGCCAACCGTTAAGCCCATAAATGCTTTGGCAGTGGTGTCGAGTTGCTCGTCCACAATGTCCATCTGCATTTTCTTCGGGTCGTCTTCGGCAAGCATCTTGGCGCCGAGGCTCAGAAAGCCAGTGGCCGTCCAACGCTCGTATTGAGTTTCGAGATCGGCCGGGGCGGGAAGCAAATCGCCCGCGATCTGTTCTTTCACAAACTGGTCGTATGGCTTGTCCTTGTTAAACGCCGCGATTACGTAGTCGCGATAGCGAAAGGCGTTTTTGTATACGAGGTTCTCGTCAAGCCCATTGGAATCAGCGTAACGGGCAACATCGAGCCAGTGTCGGCCCCAACGCTCGCCGTAGCGTGGCGAGGCGAGCAGACGATCAATGAGCTCGGCATAGGCTTCAGGGCGCGTGTCGCGAGCAAAAGCCTCGACGTCGGCCGGCGCGGGGGGAAGGCCCGTGAGGTCATAGGTCACCCGCCGGATCAACGTACGACGATCCGCAGGGCGAGTGGGCGCCAGACCTTTGTTCTCAAGTCCGGCCAGGATGAATGTATCGATTGGAGTCTTTGCCCACGCGGTATTCTTCACCGCGGGCACCTTGGGTTCGCGTGGTGACACGAAAGACCAATACTTCTGTTTGGCGGCATTGCCCGAGACCAGCGTGCCCCCACCCCACGGAGCTCCCATGGCCACCCATTGCGCCAGCATGGCGGTTTCGCTGTCTTTCATCTTTGGTCCCGGCGGCATCTTGAGTGCGCCTGCGTCGTGCAGCACAACCTTTACCAGCAAGCTTGCTGCCGGGTTGCCGGGCACCAGAGCCGTGCCGCGACTGCCGCCCTTGATCATGCCTTCCCGGGTATCAAGGCGCAATCCGCCCATCACTGGCTGGCTCGTGGCCGAGTGGCAGCCGAGGCATTTGGCGATCAGCATCGGCCGAATGTTCTTCTCAAAGAACGCGGCGCCGTCTTCCTGTGCCAGCAATGGGAAGGTCAGGAGCGGTAACAGAACACAACGCCAACGAAACATGAAGGGAATTCTATCAATTTGCGGGATTTCTGTTAGCTTCTTAATATGCTTCGTCGCGAATTCGCACTCGCGCTCGTCTCTGCAGCAGCCATGACCGGCGCCGAGAAGGGCTTTACTGAATTGTTCAATGGCAAGGACCTCACCGGCTGGACGCTGGTGAAGGGCCGTGGAAAGGGCTACGTCGTCGAGAACGGCGTGCTGGTTTGTCCGGAAGATGGTGGCGGCAATCTGTTCACCGAGAAGGAATACTCCGACTTCACGCTGCGCCTCGAGTGGCGTTTGTGGGATGGCGGCAACAACGGTGTCGGCATTCGCGCTCCACTCGAAGGCGATGCCGCCTATGTGGGCATGGAGATCCAGGTGCTCGATGAAGCCTCGGAAAAGTACAAGAAGCCGCCGGGCCTGCGTCCACAGCAGATGACCGGTAGCGTTTATGACGTCTTTGCCGCCAAGAGCGGTCACGTCAAGCGTGACGGCCAGTGGAATACCTACGAGATCGTGGCCAAAGGCCGCAAGATCAAGGTGACGCTGAATGGCGTTGTGATCACGGATGTGGATCTCGACTCGGTGAAGGACGAAGCCGTGCTCAAGAAGCATCCCGGCCTCGCCCGCAAGTCTGGTCACATCGGATTCCTCGGTCACGGCACGCGTGTCGAGTTCCGCAACATCCGCATCAAGGAAGGCTAAATCGTTATTTGCTGTTGTCGCTGCTGGTCAGCACTTTGGTGAGCACCATATCAATGCCCGAGGTAACGATCGTCATCAGGATCGATCCGAGCAGGGCAGGGATGAAGCCGCTGACACCAAACCCGCTGACCAGCTGCGCGGCCAGCATGAACATCAACGCATTGATGATCAACGACGAGATGCCAAGCGTCATGCAGCCGATTGGCAGCGTCAGCAGTTTCAATAACCCACCCAATGTTGCATTCACCAAGCCAATCGCCAGCGCGGCAATCAGCGCGGCGGTAAGCCCCGTCACCACAACCCCCGGTACAACCTTCGTTACGACGATCAGCGCCAACGCGCTTGCCACCCAGCGAATAATCAGTCCCATTAGAGTTTGCTCTCTTTCAGGAATGCGGTGATTTCCGCATTCACTTTCTCCGGCTGTTCCATCATCAGAAAGTGGCTCATGCCGGGCATGTACTTGTATTGGAGCTTTGGAAACAAAGTCTTGAGGAACACCTCCTCGCCCGGCGGTTGCTGCTTGCCGGCTCGAAGGGCCAGCACCGGGACGTTGACTGCTTCATCTGTCCAAAGCCTCATATCACTGAGGATCGTCATCATCCCCTCTGCTGTTTCAGGTTTTGTGGCCAAAACGCGCTTGAGGATGTTCATCCGCAACTCACGCGGTGTTTCATCGGTATAGAG
>CAZBTA010000073.1:0-5831 GCA_964494515.1 uncultured Bryobacter sp. | reverse complement strand
GAACTGCATTACTGGACAATTGACTGTTTGATCGCGGAGGCCCAGATAAAATAGGAGGAGCCCCATGGCGTGTATCTGGTTGATACATAGGGGCGCGCTCACGCACCTGCTTATCATTGGCTGGCCCAAATCCCTGGGCCATGCGCACAATGCTCTCCGCCCAGCGGTCCCGATCCGCTTTGCCGGGAGGTAACTGGAAGATGCTTCCATCCAGGGACACAAGGCCAGCGACACGCGCGGGATACTTGCGGGCGTACTCGCGCCCAATCAGTGCCCCCATCGAATGGCCGACGATCGTGATGCGGTTTGCCTTGGCATGCGTGCGTACCGCTTCGATAGCGCGCACCATGGTGTCGATGTTCAGCTTGGCCGGTGATTCCGACGCGCCGTGGCCGGGCAAGTCGATTGCCATCACTTTGTGTGTGCGGGCAAGCTCCTCGTATTGCGCGTTGAGGAACGTATGGTCACTCCCCCAGCCATGAATCAGCAGCACAGGGGGCAAGGGGCTGGCGCCCTTGTAGACGTAAACCAGTTTGGTTCCTTCAAACGGAATGATCTCGGCCGACAGCAGCAGCGCACCGAGCACAAACCCAAGCAGATAACGCATCCTTCTGAGCTTAGCGGATCAACTCCGCCGTCATTACCGCAATCCCGAACTCGCGATCGTCACCCTCCACGCGAAACCCTGGCGACGCGCGTAGCTCCACTTCAACCGGCCCGCTTTTGGGGCGAGGCAGGGCAAACGTCTCGACGGGTGTGCCCGCCGTGGTGAAGGTTCGCTCACCGATGAGCTCCCCATCGAGCAGGATGGCGACATGGATCGACTTGGCCAACTGCATTGCCATCGGCCCGTTGTTGAAGCGAATCGCCAGCTGCTTGTGCTCTGGCGTTGATAACAGTCGCAGCCTCGCCTGACGGCTGGCCCAGCGGAAGTTGCCCTCGCGGTCATACCAGCCGGTGGTGATCTGCCAGCCGCTTGCGGGGTCCTTGAAGTCAACGTGATCCGACTTTGCCTCGCCATACTGATGCGGAACGATGGACAAAGTTTTTGTCGGGGCAAACCAGCTCAGGGTGGGCAAAGGCCTCTGGGTGGCAGCGCGGCGATCGACTTCGTTCTCGGGATTCAGCACACGGGCATCTGGGTTGTGGAGCACCAGTCGCAGCGCGCCGGTGATGCCATGCAAGCGATAGCCAAGTGGCACGTTTTCGAAGTAGGCGGTTGGCGCCAGCTGGGCCTTGGCAGCGCGGAGTTGATCCATATAGGCGCGAGCTTCATGCGCCATGGCGAGCTCTGTTTTGCGTTTGGTGCGCAAGACTTGAAAGTCAATGCCAAGCAGCACCGCAAGGCCGACCGCGAGCGCCCGCGGCGGAACACGGCTCGCAATTGCCGCGATGCCCGGTGTCAGCACAATGAGCGGCACGTAAAGATAAACGCTGAACAAGCGGCCCGGCAAAAACAGCAGCGGCACCATCATGGCCAGAGTGCCAGCCGCCGCGCGGGCAAAGTCGAGGTGCCGCGCATACCACGCCAGTGGGGCTAGCAGCAGGGCGCCAAACTTGTTGAGCACCGCCTGCTTGAAGTAGAACGGCACTGTAGTCAACAGCGATGAAGGGTGAAAGCGCAGGGTGTAGACCGTGTTGCGCTCGCGGTTGACGAGCAACGCCTGCAGGCCGAAGTTCAAGCTGACAAGAAAGTATGGCAGCGCCTGGCGCCAGTTCTCGAGCGCGAGTACAACCGGGAAAAACAGCGCGACTTCTTTGGACTTGTAGGCCAGCCAGAACGTTGCCAACCCCGCCCACCAGTACCGCGAACCAAACAGCAACCAGGTGAACAGCAGAAACGTGCCAGCCAGCAGGTCGAAGATGTACATCGGCTTCCACCATGCTTCGAGCAGCGCGCTGTGAAAGAGAAAGAAAAGCACACTCGCCAGTGCTGGCCACTCGCCGAAGCCCTTGCGCCGCAGCAGCAGAAAGACCATGCCCGCGTTGAGCCAATGCAGGGCGAAGAGGGGAATGAGGTAGTTGCCAAAATTCCATTCGAAGGCATGACCGGCCCAGCGGTAGTAGAGGCCGCCCGTAGGACGCGTGTTTGATTTGGAGAAGACCGGTGTGGCGAGCTCGCGGGTAAACGAGTCGATACCCGCAACCGTGGCCCAGCTCAAATTGTCGAGATCGTCATCGGAGAAGTAGCCTTCCCAGGCGCCGCGATTGAGAATGACGAAGCCGACCAGGATGGCCAGCACGATCGCAACACGCCGCATCATGACTGGTGTTTGAGAAAGTCGAAGTCACAGCCGAGATGCGCCTGTTCGACATGCTTGAGGAACAAGCTGCCGTAGCCGCGCTCGTAAGCCGGCTTGCGTGGCACGAGCGTCGCTTGCCGCTCGGCGAGCTCTGCCTCGCTCACTTCCAGTTGCAGCTTGCGCTCGTGAACGTTGAGCCCGATCCAGTCGCCTTCACGCACGAGTGCGAGCGGGCCGCCGATTGCCGCCTCGGGGCTGATATGAAGCACGACGGTGCCAAAGCTGGTACCCGACATACGCGCATCGGACATGCGCACGATATCGGTGATGCCGCGCGCCATCAGGGACTTGGGCATCGGAATTTGGCCCCACTCGGGGAACCCGGGCCCACCGTGGGGACCCGCGTTTCGCAAAACCAGCACCTGATCTGGCTCGACCTGGAACGACTCGTCGTTCACCTTCTCGAGCATCTCGTCCTTGGAATCGAAAACGATCGCCCGGCCGCGGCTGACGAGCAAGTGATCTGAGGCGGCGCTGGTCTTGATCAGCGCGCCATTCGGCGAAAGATTGCCCCGCAGCACTTTGATGCCACCATCTGGCGCAAGACTGTTGGCCATCTCGCGAACGACGTCTTGCGGGTGCAGCGCGTGCGCCTCGAGTTGCGCGGCGAGCGTGGTGCCGCCCACGGTGATCGCATCACCGTCGAGCAGCGGCAACAAATGCTTGAGCAGGGTGCCTGCTCCGCCGGCATAGGCAAAGTCTTCCATCAAATACTTGCCATGTGGTTTGAGGTCGGCAAGCAGTGGCGTGCGCGCCGAGATCACTTCAAAGTCATCGAGCGTTAGCGGCACGCCGAGACGTCCCGCGATGGCAAGCAGGTGGATCACCGCGTTGGTGGATGCGCCAGCAGACATGAGCGCGGTAATCGCATTCTCAAACGCTGGTCGAGTCATCACCTGCGCCGGTGTGGGGCCGCCCCTGGCCATTTCAACCGCTCGAGCGCCACTGCGTTCCGCCAACGCCATGCGACGGCCGTCCACCGCGGGCCAGGCCGCCGCACCCGGCAACGTCATGCCTAACGCCTCGGCCACCAGCGCCATCGAAGATGCCGTACCCATCACCATGCAGTGGCCGGGCGAGCGGGCGATCGAACATTCGAGCTCGGCCATATCGTCATCATTCAGCTTGCCGGCACGATAGAGATCAAAATGCTTGCGGCCATCCGTGCCGCTGCCGAGCGTCTGCCCCCGGAAGGTGCCCGAGAGCATCGGCCCCCCTGGTACAACCAGCGCGGGGATGTTGGCGCTTGCCGCGCCCATCAGCAGTGCCGGGATTGTCTTGTCACATCCGCCCAGCAACACCACCGCATCGATTGGATTGGCGCGGATCATCTCCTCGACATCCATGCTCATGAGGTTGCGGTAAAGCATGGCGCTCGGCTTGAGAAACATTTCACCGAGGCTGATGACAGGAAACTCGCACGGAAAACCACCCGCCGCCCAAACGCCACGCTTTACCGCCTCGGCCACTTGCGTGAGGTGGCGGTTACACGGGTTGAGATCACTGGCGGTGTTGCAAATGCCAATGACCGGCTTGCCTTCGGTGGCGGCGCGTGTCAGGCCCTGCGCGCGAAGCGTCGAGCGCCGGGCAAAGGAATAGTACTCTCTGGAATCGAACCAGCCGGAGGAACGTAGATTGCGCACAAATCCTGAGTGTATCGCTAGAACTCGAAGGCGCCCTGGCTGGCGGCCTTGAGCTGGTGCTTGCGCGCCCCGCCGGCCTTGAGCCAGTACAATTCGTCGTCGCAGGCTTGCAGGCACGCCATGTTGCCCTGAATGGTGGCTTGCCACTTCAGCGTCTCAAACGCCCAGATGGCCTCGCTGACGCGGTTGGCGAGGCGGAAGTATGCACCCGCCTTGCGTGCGAGCCGTTCGCCCAACTGCCAGTTGGCGGCAAACAGTTTGGTGAGCAGTTCCTCGAGCTCGGCCGTGTCGCAGGGGAGCGGCTCACCTTCGGCATTGGGGATGCTGGCAATGAGTTCCACGGCGCGGCTCACGGGGGCGAGAGGCGTGGGCAAGGGTAGATCAGCCGGGGCGGCAATCGGGCCATTGTTGCCGATACGGATAATAGACGCGCCAGCGGGAGCGGCGAGGTCCAGTGAATCGGCACGCTGGATCACCCAGAGCACGCGCCCTGCCGGGATGATCTGCTCGACCACTGCGTCACGCAAGGGCTTGGCCTTGTGGCCAACGTCGATCACCTGTGTTCGCTCAAACCAGGGCGCAAGGCTGCCAGCGATCTGGCGCGCGAGTAACGACTGCGCTGCAACTTCTGGGCAGGCGATGCAGATCGTGGCGGGGGCATCGACCACCGCGGCAATGAGTTGATCGGTAAAGTCTGGATCGGTGAGCCCACTCGCGCCTTTGCGGGCGCCTAGCCACTCCGCCGCCCATTGTTGGGCTTTGCGCGGCGCCTCGGCGGGCGTAGCCAGCCGCGCGGTGCGCAGCAGTGGGGGCAGGGCAACGGTGTCGGGGGCGATGATGCCAAGCTTGCGTGCTCCGCCATTTTCAACACGAGTGAGCAGCGGAGCCCAGAACACCCGGGGAGAAGCCTTGGATTGCGACAGCGTTTGCGCATCCACGATGACGACCAGATAGTTGTCCTCATCTTCGGCGGCGCTGGCCAGTTCTTCCCGAAAGTCTTCTGCAGTCGTGGGTACTGCGATGTGGCCAATGCCGTTGAACCAACTCCAACGCTCAAGCACCGCATCAGCAATGGCTTGCTGATGGGTAGTGAATACTACCTGAACCTGCATCTACTACCAGCGCGGCAGGATTCGCTTCCAGTTGGGATCCACGTGCTTCTGCATTTCGGCTTCGTCGTCACGCTTGCGATACGGCAACTTGTTGTAGCGTTCCACGCCACGCGCCACCTGATCGTAATCGAGCTTGACGCCGAGGCCACCCACGTTCGGGATCGGCACGGTACCGTTGACGAACTTGATGCGGCCGCCTTCCACCACTTCATCCACCTCGGTCTGCCAGGGGTAATGAGTGTCACAGGCATGGGTGAGATGCGGCGAAGCACAGGCGGCATGGGCCATCGTCATCATGCTGACGCCAAGGTGATTATTCGAATGCATCGACAACCCCATGCCGAGCACTTCGCAGAGCTCGCTGAGCTGCTTCTGCTTGCGAATGCCGCCCCAGTAGTGCGGATCGCTCAGGATGATCTGGACGGCATCGAGGTCTCGCGCCTGCGGCACATGCGCAAAGCACGTGGTGGCGACGTTGGAGGCGAATAACGTGTGGATGCCTTCAGCCAAAAGTCGCCGGCGGACCTCAGCCATGCCTTCCATGGCGGCGCAGGGGTCTTCGAGATACCCGCCACCGGAGAGTTCTTCACGCAGCGAGATGCCTACCTTGATGCTGGTCTCAACACTCCAGGCGCAGTTGGGATCGATGCGCAGCGGATAGTCGGGGCCAAACTTTTCACGTAGAGCACGGATCGTGTCGATCTCTACTTCCGGGTCGAGCACGCCGCCCTTGAGTTTGATTTCCCGAAAGCCGTACTCTTCGATGAAGCGAC
>CAZBTA010000072.1:0-21803 GCA_964494515.1 uncultured Bryobacter sp. | reverse complement strand
CGCCGCCACACTGCTGGAAGTACGTGAACTGCGTGATCTCCATGCCGTCCAGCATGACCTGCCAGCCAATGCCCCAGGCGCCGAGCGTCGGCGATTCCCAGTTGTCCTCTTCAAACTTGATGTCGTGCTTGGTGAGGTCGATGCCGATGGCCTCGAGCGAGCCGAGATACTGCTCGATCACATCCTCGGGCGTCGGCTTCAAGATCACCTGCAACTGCGAGTGCTTGTACAGCCGGTTCGGGTTCTCCCCGTAGCGGCCGTCGGCGGGCCTGCGGCTGGGTTGCACATAAGCCACCCGGTATTCGTCTGGCCCAAGAACGCGCAGAAAGGTCTCCGGGCACATCGTGCCGGCGCCCACTTCCACGTCGTAAGGTTCGGTGATAATGCACCCTCGTTCCGCCCAGTACTGCTTCAGGCGGAAGATCATGTCCTGATACGTAGTCATGCCAAATCCTCCAACATCGGGGCCGCAAGCAGCCTCCGCTCGATGTGTCCCTCGATCAACCGCACCATCGCCCGCCGCAGGTCGCGCGCGGTCTCGCGCGTCCATTCCCGCTCGGGCATCTGTTCCACACTGTTTTTGAGAATCTCACCCAGGATCTCGCGCGATTCCGGTTGCACGACCACCTCGGGCAGAAAGCCGCTGAGCCGCACCGCCCAGACCGCAAAGTAGGTTACCGCCTGCCACACCCCGGCTTCACCCCGCGCCCGCATGAATTCGAGCACACGCCCCAGCAACCGGAAGAACTTCTCGTTCACTTCCGCCATCGGCAGTAGATGCTCACTGATTTCAGCCATTACGTCGAGGGCCAGTCCAGTCGCGTACACACGGCTCAGCTCAAACTGCGAGTGTTGGAGGTCGCAGTGTTCAATTCGAACCAGATCCCGATTCTCACGCGCCGTGAAGTGGATGTGCACCTGGCTCAGCCGTTCGAGCGAACTCCCAAAGCCGCCTTTGGGTCGCCGCGCCCGGTTGGCCACACCTCGCAATTTCCCGTGGTCACGTGTGAAGAAGCTGACGATCAGGTCCGCTTCCTTGAAAGGATAGGTTCGAAGCACGATCGCTTCGCTGGCGGTCAAATTTGTAGGTTAACAGAAAAAGCAAAAGGCCCGGCTCTTTCGAGCCGGGCCTTGAGAGGGTTTGCCTAGAATCCGAGACGGATCCCGAGACGGATTTCACGAGGACCCTGGAACCCGCCACTGCCGCCGGCGGCATAACCGCCACCAGGCAGACCGTAGATCGGGTTGTAGGGAATCGTGCCACCCGGCAAGACGAACTTCTTCGGGTCGTAACCGGCGAAGAAGCCACCCGGGCTGGCGTCAGGAGCGATGCCAATGGCGCCGGCGCGGTTGTACTGCGTCACGCGCGCGATGACGATGTTCTGGTTGAACAGGTTCACCGCGTTGGCGTCAAACCGCAGGAAGGTGCGCTCACCAAGGTTGATCGTGTGCGAGATGCTCAGGTCGGTCTGGGTCAGCACCGGGGTGCGGCCCATGTCGCCACGACCATACGGGAAGGTCGGCGCCGACAGGTAGATGACCGACGTTGAATCCGGCGTACCGCTGTAAGCGATCTGGTTCAGACCAAAGTAGGTCATGCCAGCCTTCGTCTTCAGGTTGTAGGTCGTGAAGGCCTTGAACGTGTGCGGACGATCCGTGCCGAGGCGGCCATAAGCGTTCTTCTGGCTGCCCGACGCATCGAAGTAGTAGTAGGGCAAGTCGAAGGCGCGGCTGACACCCGGGTCCGAACGACCCGATTCGTCAGAGTTGGCCGAGCCCGAGTAGTTGCCGTACAGACGGCTCCAGGTGTAGCTCGTCATGAAGTTGAGGTTGCGCGTCACGCGGCCATCGAGACGGAACTCGACGCCGTCATACTGGCGCTTGGCTTTCGGGACGAGGAATTCCTTGCCGTTCGGCGTCTTCTGGCCGTAGACCGACTTGGTGTCGGCGGTCAGACCAAAGCCCGGGTTGCCAATGATGTACTGTTCGTTCTCTTCCGAGTCGAGCACACCGATGTCTTCGATGGCGCGCAGCAGGTCCTTACGCGAGTAACGGACGCTGGCCACGAGCTTTTCGCTGACCTGGTGGGCCACGCTGGCCGTGAATTCACGCGAGGTGTACGGACGGATGTTCGGGTCGATGCCTTCGATTTCGCCAGCGGCGTTGATCGGCAAGGTACGGTTGTCGTACTGCGTGATCTTGGTGCCGAGAGCGCCAGGATTGGCAAGGCCGAGCGAGGTTACGTTCGGGCTGTTGAGCTGGTAGACGTGGCTGACCCAATAGTCGCCACCGAAGCTGCCACGGGCGAGTTCGTACTTGAGCGAGTCGTAGTAAATGCCGAAGCTGCCGGCCACCTTCCACTTGCCATCGCCCTTGACGTCCCAGGCCGCACCGATACGGGGAGCAACCTTGTCGCCCCAGTTGAAGCGGATCGGGTCCTGCACCTTGCGGCCATTGACTTCAGCCTTGTACGGCGGCAGGAACTCGTTCTCGAAACGGACGCCGAGGTTGAGCGTCAGGTTCTTGCGGAGCTGCCACTGGTCCTGAACATAGAAGCCCTGGTTGTTGCTGTGGACGTTGCCGAGGTTGCGGACGCCGTCCTGCCAGATGTAGTAACCGTAGGTGCCAGTCACGCCCTGCACGCTACCGCGTGAGAACTTGTCGCCCCAGAAGATCTGGAAGCGGCCATTCGGGTACAGCGTTTCCACATCGTTGGCCACCCGTGCGTTGGCATAGCCGAACTTGAAGATGTGCTGCTGGCCACCGAAGCTGGTGATGTAGCTCGAGTCGAGGTACAGGTTTTTGCGCGAGGTAATGTCGCGCTGGGTCAGCAGGTTGCTCGAGATGTTGCTGAAGCCATTCGAACCCGCGAACTCCGTCGGCACCGGTACCGGCGAGGCCGAAGAAGCCGTCGAGTAGCTGATGAACGGATTGCCCGGCAGACCGTAGTTGCCGACCTTGTCGTTCTGATACTTGTAGCCCCAGCGACCGCTGACGATCCAGCGGCTGGTGAGCGAGTAGTTGCCACCGAGCGTGAACGTCTGAGCGGGCTGGTAGCCGCCGAGGACGCTCAGGTCGTTGGACGGAGCGGCGACGCGGATGTCCGGGTTCGGCAAAGAACCCTTCTGGCGCAGCGGGCTCCACACCCACGAGCTATAGATCTGCAACTTGCTGATCGGCGAGTAGTCGACGCGGTTCAGCATGTAGTGGCGGATGTCTTCGCGGAAGTACTGGCGAGGGCCGGCCGTGTAGGCGATGGCGCGCTCGCGGCGCTCAAACTCGGGCATGTAGCTGGTTCGGAAGAAGAGGCGATTCTTGAGAATCGGGCCGCCCAGGTCATAGCCGGGATAGAGGACGCGGTAGGTGTCTTCCTTCGGGGCGAAGAAGTCGGCGGCGTTGGCATTGAGCGGCGAGCGCTGCCAGTAGCCGCGGGGACGCGGGTTCAGCTGATTGGAGGTGAACTGCGTCTGCAGGAAGCCATGGAACTCATTGGAGCCACCCTTGGTGACCACGTTGACGACGCCACCGGTGGCGCCACCGAACTCGGCGCCGAAGCCGGAGCTCTTGATCTGGATTTCCTGAATGAATTCGAAGGGGATCGAGTTCTGCTGACGGAGCGAACCGCGACGGATGTCGGACGTGTCGACGCCGTCGATCAGGAACGCGTTTTCCGAACCCGAAGCGCCGTCCACCTGGAAGCCACCGACGCCGGCGTTGCCGTTCTTGACTTCATAGCGGACACCGGGCGCCATGGCCAGCAGTGTGTGAAAGTTACGACCCTTGGGCAGAGCGTCGAACGTTTGGGACGTAATGTTGGTGGAGGTCTGAGCGGAAGCCGGGTCGAGAGAGGCGGCTACTTCAGAGACTTCGACAACTTCGCTCACCGCACCGACCTTGAGAGAGGCGGTCAGCGTGATGGCCGAACCCAGACGCACTTCGAGGTTCCGTTGGGTAAAACGCGAGAAACCGTCCTTGGACACCGAGAGAGAGTAAGTGCCCGAAGGAATGCGCAGGAAGATGAACTTGCCCGCTTCGTCGCTGGTAATCGAGATTGGGCGGGGAAGACCCGTGCCGGAAATCTCAAGCTTCGCACCGGCAACAGCTGCGCCAGTTGGGTCTGTGACCACGCCTGATACCGTGCCGTAGTTTTCTTGCGCCTGCATGACGACTGAAGTAGTCGTCATTAGCAGAAGCAATGTCTGCAATAGGAATAGCACCCGCTTCAGGGGTGTTGCTACTTTCATTTTTTGTTCTACCTTTCCCTTGTTCTTTCTGCTGATAGCAAAAAGTTATTGACAGATTAGCAACTGGGAAAGTGTTTCGAAAAAATGAAATCGCGTATTAATCGCGATTAATAGTCTAATGGTGTATATGTTAAATTATAAGAATCTATTATGCTAAGGATCCTTGCGGGGTAATTCGTTCCGCGTTGATATACGGACGCAGGACCTCGGGAATGACCACCGTGCCATCCTTCTGCTGATAGTTTTCGACGATGGCGACCCAGGTACGGCCGACGGCGAGGCCGCTGCCGTTGAGGGTGTGCAAGTATTCGCTCTTCTTGGGCCCACGGAAGCGAATGCCGGCGCGGCGGGCCTGGAAGGCCTCGAAGTTTGAGCAGCTCGAGATTTCCTTATAGGTGTTCTGGCCGGGCAGCCAGACTTCGATGTCGTAGGTCTTGGCCGAGGAGAAGCCCATGTCGCCGGTGCAGAGTGCCACAGTGCGGAACGGGAGGCCCAGCTTGCGCAGGATGTTCTCGGCGTCATTGGTGAGCGCGTCGAGCTCGGCGTAGCTCTTTTCGGGATGGACGAACTTGACGAGCTCGACCTTCTGGAACTGATGCTGGCGGATGATACCGCGGACGTCACGGCCGTGCGAGCCGGCTTCGCTGCGGAAGCAGGGCGTATAGGCGCAGAGCTTGATCGGCAGCTTTTCGGCGTCGACGGTTTCGTCGCGCAGCAAGTTGGTCACCGGCACTTCGGCCGTGGGGGCGAGCCAGAAGTCGAAGCGTTCGCATTTGAAGAGGTCGTCGGCAAACTTGGGCAACTGGCCGGTGCCGAAGAGGCTGTCGCTGTTGACGAGGAAGGGCGGCAGCGTCTCCATATAGCCATGCTCGCGGGTATGGGTGTCGAGCATGAAGTTGATGAGGGCGCGCTCGAGGCGGGCCCCGAGGCCGTAGTAGACGGCGAAGCGGGCGCCGGTGACCTTGGCGGCGCGCTCGAAGTCGAGAATGCCGAGGTCGACGCCGAGATCCCAATGGGCTTTGGGTTCGAAATCGAGGACGGGCGGCGTGCCTTCGCGGCGCACTTCGACGTTGTCATCGGCGCTCTTGCCGAAGGGGACGCTTTCGTGAGGCAGGTTCGGGATGCCCTTAAGGAGATCCTGGAACTCGGCATCGAACTGCTCGGAGCCTTTTTGGAGCTCGGCGATGCGGTCGCCGATGGCGCGGACGCTGGCCTGGAGCTCGGTGGTGTCTTCGCCGGCCTTCTTGCGGGCGCCGATGTCCTTGGAGCGCTCGTTGCGTTCGGCCTGGAGGCGTTCTACCTCGGTGAGGGACTCGCGACGGCGCGCGTCGATGGCGCGGAAGGCTTCTTTATCGAGCTCAAATCCCCGGCTGGCCAGGCGTTCGGCGGTCTGATCGAGGCCGCCGCGGAACAATTGCAGATCGTGCATTCACCTCTTAGTGTAAAGGGTGAAAGTAGGTCTGAATCTCTTTCATGCAGAGATGGGCCTTTTCGATGAGGGTGCCGTCGAAGACATGGGTCTCAAGACCGATGCAGCCCTTGTAGCCGTCTTTGTTGAGCTGCTGGATGATGGCGGTCCAGTCGATCTTGCGGGGGCCGATGACGTTGCCGGCCTTCATCTGGACGTTGCCGAGCTTCTTGAGGGGCAGCTCGCGGTAGCCATCGGGCCAGGCCTTCTCGCCGAAGGCCCAGGTGTTGTCGGGGTCCCAGTTCATGCCGAGGGCCTTGGAGTTGACCTTGAGGGTCATGTCGGCGAGCTCCTTGCTGGTGGCGACGTTGCAACTGGATTCGTTTTCAAGCAGGAGGGTGACGCCGTTCTTTTCGGCCACGCGAGCATACTCGCCGAGCTCATTGGCGACGCGGTCCCACACGGCGGGGACGTCGGTGACGCGGACGAAGGCGAAGACGCGCAACTGCGGCACCTCAAGGATGTGGGCGGCGCGGATGGCGAGCTCGAGATCGGCCATGCGTTCGGAGTAGAGCTTCTGTTGGCGCTCTTCGCGTTTGGCTTTGTTTTCGGCCGATTCGGGTTTGTTCATCTTGAGCTCGGTGCCGGGGAGGCCGAACTTGAGAAGACCGGTATTGAGGAAGCTGATGCGCAGGCCGGCGGCCTTGATGTCGGCGTGGACCTGTTTGAGGCGATCCGGGTCCATGCGGAAGTAGGTTTCGCTCTTGCGGGTTTTGTCCTGCGCGCGCGGGGTATCGCGGAGCTCGACCCATTTGACGCCATATTGCCTCGCGAAGGCGATGGCGTCGGCTTCGCTGCCGGCGACCTCGTCGGTGAGGACGGCAAAGCGGGACCAGTCGAGGCCCTTGGCCTCGAGCAAGCCTGCGGCGCCCAGGGCGAGCATCATTTCACGACGATTCATGGCTAATCTCCCAGCAGTTTTCCGTATGGTTTCCAAGCCGTCACGTTATCACACACGGCCTTGATGCCGGCAACGATGGGGACCGCGAGGACGAGCCCGATGCCGCCCCAGATGAGGCCCCAGAACATGAGGGCGACGGTGACGGCAAGGGGATTGAGGTGGACGCGCGCGCCGACGATTTTGGGATAGAGGAGATTGAGCGCGAACAGATGGAGCGTGCCGACGCCGGCGGCGATGATGAGGTAGCCACCGAGCTTGGCGTAGACGGGCAACGCGGCAAGCACGGGCGGCACAAGCGCGAGCGGGAGGCCGATGTACGGCACCAGACTCAGAAAGCCGCTGAGTGGGCCGACCAGCAGTGGGTAGGGCAACTGCAGAAACATGAAGAACACGGTGCTGAGGATGGCGAGGATGACGCCGAGAACGAAGTTGCCGGCCATGTAGGCGCGGGCCATGTGGGCGACGCCGGTCATGCTTTTGGCGGCGACGGACTTGCTTGGCTCTTCAAACATGCTGAGGAAGGCGCGCTGCATGTGGTCGCTCCAACTGAGCATGAAGTAGACGAGGAAGGGGACGAAGCTTGCCATGAGCAGGACGCTGTAAATCGTCTCAAAACGGTCGTAGACGAAGGTGAGCAGGGGGGAACGGTCCTGCTGGATGCGGACCTCTTGCACCGGTGGCGGCGCGTTGGGGTCGGCGATCATGGGTGGCGGAGTCGAGATACGGGAGCGGCGGCCCTTTTTCTGCGCCTCGACGGGCGGGGCCTGTTGTTCCTGCAGGCGCTTGGGCATGAATTGCGCCATGCTTTTTTCGATGTCGGCCAACTGGTCGGAGGCGCCTTCGAGCAACTGGCTGAGGCGCTGGCTATAGCCGGGCAGGTCGTCGACAAGGCCGCTGGCCTGGGTAGCGAGGCCGAGGCCACTGAAGTAGACCAGCATGACGAACATGGAGCAGACGAGGAAGCTGGCAATCGAGCGCGGCAACTTGAAGCGCATGAAGCCGAGCACGAAGGGCTGCAGGATAAAGGTGATGATGACGGCGCTGATGAGGGTGACGAAGAAGGCGCGGCCGTAGTAGAGCATGCCGATCACACAAGCAGCCGCGATCAGCTTGACCGGGATGCTGGTGGCGGGCGCGGGGGGGCGCGCAGTTTCCGGAGTTGTTGATTTTGTGAGGACTGACACTCCCTACCCTGTTCCTCCATACTAGAAGAGTCGCTCAGATGGCTCAACCCTCAGGACGCATATTGGCACTCGATTTCGGCAAACGCCGGATTGGGTTGGCATTGTCGGACCCGATGGGTGTGCTGGCGCGGCCACTGCCGACCTACAACCGGACGCGGGTGCGCGACGACATCGCTTATCTGGCGCGGCTGGCGCGCGAGGAGCAGGTGGGGCTGTTTGTGTTTGGGGACCCGAAGTACATGTCTGGCGACCTGTCGCAGCAATCGGAGCAGGTGCGCGAGTTTGCCGCGCGGCTCGAGGCGGCGACGTCGATCCCGATTCACTTTTGGGATGAACGGCTGACGAGCTCGCAGGCGCACCGGGTGCTTGATGAATATGGCCTGACGCGTGAAGAGCGCAAGGGCAAAGTGGACCAACTGGCGGCTACCCTGATTCTGGAGGGGTATCTGCAATCACTCGATCACCAATGAAGAAGCTCGCTGTTGCATTGATTCTGCTGGCGCTGCCGGTGCTGTTTCTGTTTGCCATCTACCGGCAGGCGGTTGCGCCGTATGCGGAAGAGAAGTTTATCGAGATTCCGCGCGGAGCCTCGACGATGCGGATTGGTGAGATTCTCGAGCAGGCGGGGCTGTTGCGCAGCCCGTTGCAGGCGCTGGTGTGGCGCGGACTGCATCCGCGGGCCAAGCTGCAGGCGGGGGAATATCTGTTTCGCAAAGAGACGACCGTGGATGCGATTCTGTCGCGGATCGCGCGGGGGGACGTTTACTTTGCGCAGGTGACGATTCCGGAGGGGGCGTCGATCTATGACATTGCGCGCATCCTCGAGACGGAGAAGATCGTGCCGGCCGGTGAGTTTATCGCCGCGGCGCGGAAGCCGGACCTGATTCGGGATCTGGACCCGGAGGCGCCTTCGCTTGAGGGGTATCTGTTTCCGTCGACGTACCGGTTGCCGCGCAAGGTGACGGCGCAGATGATGTGTCAGCGGCTGACGGCGCAGTTTCGCGAAGTATGGGGCAAGCTGGGGGCGACGACGGCGCCGCACCGGGTGGTGACGCTGGCGAGCCTGGTGGAGAAGGAATCGGCCGCGCCGGAAGAGCGGCCGCGCATTGCGGGGCTGTATGTGAACCGGCTGGCCAAGGGTATGAAGCTCGAGTGTGACCCGACGGTGATCTACGCGGCGCTGGTGGAGGATCGATACCGGGGGACGATTTATCGATCGGATCTAGCGAGCCAGAACCCCTACAACACGTATCAGCACACGGGGCTGCCGCCGGGGCCGATTGCGAACCCGGGCATGGAATCTTTGAAGGCGGCGCTCGCGCCGGCCAAGACGGAAGACATTTTCTTTGTCGCCGAACCCGGCGGCACGGGCCACCACAAATTCTCGAGGACACTCGAGGAACACAACCGGGCCGTTGCGGCCTACCGCCGTGGCCAGAAGCGTTAGGGCGCAATTGCCCGAAATGCTGGCGGGCGTACGGCGAGTGACTCCGGCGACGTTTGCCGACCTGGTGCGGATTACCGGCAAGACGCCGGCCTATGTACGGCGGCTGTTGCGGGAGGGGGATTATGTGCTGGACCCGGTAGTGGAAGGCGTGAGGCAGGACTCACTCGAGAATCTGACGCGGACCCTTGGGGCGCTGAGCGAAGCGTATCGGGGTGAGGCAAAGGCAGTGCGCGGGGTGGTGCTCGAGGCGAAGGCGCACGCCAAGCTACAACGGCTGCGTTTTCCCGCCGATCCGTGGCGCGAAACGGTGCTGCTGCATATCAATACGTGGCTCGAGAACCCGGGGATCTATCCGGTGTGGAGCCGGATCCAAAAGCAAAACGCCGCCGGGGCCTGAGGCCCGTGGCGGCGCTGTTGCGGATGTTGGTTAGAAACTACTGGATTTCGACTGCGTCAACCTTGATGGTTTCGCCGTCGAGCTTACCGGTGACCTTGGCCTTGAGGTCCTTTTCCTTGGAGGAGGCCTTGAGAGCGGCAACGGCCTTGGTGTTGCCTGCTTCGTCGAACTTGACGAACTTGCCGTCGCTCAGAACGATACCGAGACCGCTCTTGGCGCAGGTGAGAACGCATTGCTTGGTGTGACCGGCGAGGTCCTTGGTCTTGCAGGAGGTGTCGACGATGGTGCCGGTCCAGGACTCGGCAAACATAGCGGCGGTCAGGAGCATGCCAGTGGCGATAGTCTTTTTCATTAGCGTAATTGTCCTCTGGGGTTACTATACACGATGAAGATAATGATTGCCAATCCTTCATATATGCAGCTACCTGCATGCATCGTGAGGGCGGAATGCTGCATCATCGTTGTGTGGCGAACAAATCAAACTTCACGGTAGAAGAGTGGGACCAGATCCGGCGGGTTCCGACGCTGGTGGGGCTGGCGGTGATGGCGGCAAGCCCGAGCGGGCCGTTGGGGGTGATGCGGGAATCGTCGGCGGCGGGAGAAGTGTTGCGCGGCGGACTGACAGAGGCCAAAACAGAATTGATGCAGGTGGTGGGGCAGGACGTGCTCGAGAACACGCTGGTGGTGCACCTTGATTCTGGCGATGTGGAGCAGATCCGGGGGAAGGCGCTGGCGGCGTGCCGGGAGTTGGGAAACATACTGCGAAACAAGGCAAGCGAGGAAGAGGCCGAGGAGTTTCGCCAGTGGCTAATGCGGATTGCCACGGCGACAGCGGAGGCTGAGAAGGAAGGTGGTTTTCTGGGAATCGGCGGTGTGCGTGTGACCGAACAGGAGACCGAGATGATTGACCAGATTGCGATTGCCCTGCGATAACCCCCCACTTGCGACAGTGAGGCGTGATTCGTATACTCATTTTTTCGCGCGAGGAAATTCCTCGTTCATCCGATAGAGAAGAAGAGTTTTTACCATGCTGTTGCGGGACGAAGCCGATCCTCTAGCCCCACAAAGAGAAGCAGCCATGTTCTATGGCCTGTTTCTGCGTGGACACTCCGCCGAAGACCTGCGGCGTGACATCGACGTGTCGAAGGACACCCTGCAGAAATGGCTGGGCACGAACCGCTATGGGATGAACTTTCGCGACAACCTGAAGCGGGTGTACTCGTATCGCAAAAAGGTGCTTGCGATTTTTGACGAACTCGTGATGAACGAGAAAACCCGCCAGCGCCTGCAGTAGCCGATAATGAGGGGCAAGATGACCCTCGCGTGCTACGTAGTTGACGCCTTTACCGACAAGCCATTTTCCGGCAACCCCGCAGCCATTGTGCCGCTCGACGCCTGGCTGCCGGATGAGACGCTGCAGGCGATGGCCGCCGAACACAATCTAGCGGAAACGGCGTACTTTGTGGAGACGCCGGACGGCTATGACTTGCGGTGGTTTACGCCGACGACGGAAGTGGACCTGTGTGGGCACGCGACGCTGGCATCAGCGTATGTGATCGAGCAGTTTCTCGATCCGCTGGCGCGGGACATCCGGTTTCATTCGCGGTCGGGCGTGTTGGGGGTGGCTGTTGAGGATGGCGTGTATACGCTCGACTTTCCCTCGCGACCGGCCTCGCCGATTGTGGCCGATGAACATGTGATTGCGGGGCTCGACATTGAGCCGCGCGAGGTGCTGGCGGCGCGGGATTATCTGGCGGTGTATGACAGCGAGGAGCAGGTGGCGGCGCTGAAGCCGGACATGCGGGAGCTGGCGCGGATCCACCGGTTTGCCGTGATCGCGACGGCGCCGGGCAAGGAGCCAGGAGTGGATTTTGTGAGCCGGTTTTTTGCCCCCGGGCAGGGCGTGCCGGAGGACCCGGTGACGGGGAGCGCGCACTCGACACTGATCCCGTACTGGGCGGGCAAGCTGGGCAAGACGAACCTGCGGGCGCGGCAGATCTCGGCGCGAGGCGGTGATTTGTACTGTGCGCTGGCGGGAGACCGGGTGAAAATCGGCGGGCGCGCGGTGTTGTACTCGAAGAACGAAATCTACTTGCCGGGGTAGTAGAGCAAGTCGGTGGAAACGACCTCGCCGCCGGCCTGCTTGATCATGGTGATGACCTGGCCGCGGTGGTAGGTGCCGTGGTTGACGATGTGGAGCAGGATGCGATAGCGCAGACCTTCCATATCCTGACCTTTGAGGTTGCGCCAGGCGAGTTGGCCGTCCCAGTAGTCGTCGGGCTGGGAGCGAATCCAGGCGGCGAAACCATTCATGATGTCGGGCCAGGCGGCCTCGATGGTGGCGAGATCGAGGACTTCGCCTTCGGGGGCGAAGGGGGCGGTGGGCTCGCCGGTGCAGCGACGGAACCAGACGCGATCGGCGCGGAAGATGTGGATGAGCGTGTCGAGAATGCCGCCAAAGCTGTTGCCGCGATTCTCGCCAAGCTGAGCGGGAGAGAGCTTGTGGACCTCGGCCAGAATCTTCTGGGTGGCCCAGAGAGAATACTCAAAGTGCTGCGCTAGAAGTTCGCTCGAGACGGTCATAAACTATAAACGTATCACCGTATGCTGCCCTATTCGCTCTTCCTTGCTTTATCGGGAATCGTCCTGAGCGTTGCGGAACGGCTCTGGCCCCGGGACCCGCGTCAACAGTTGTTGCGGCGGGGATGGGCTATTGACCTCTTCTACCTGTTCCTGAACGCGGAGATTGTGGGATCGCTGGTGGCGATCTGGATTGGCTCGCGTGTGCCTTATGCGGCGATTGTGCCGTGGCGCGAGGCGCTGCATTTGAGCTGGATCGCCGGGGAGCCGGTGTGGGTGCAGTTGGTGGTGCTCTTGGGGGTGAAGGACTTTTTGCAGTGGTGCATTCACAATGCGATGCACCGGGTGCCGGTGTTGTGGAACTTTCACCGGACGCACCACAGCACGGTACAGATGGACTGGCTGAGCAACTGGCGGTTCCACTGGGTGGAGATTGTGGTGTATCAGCTGGTGCTGTATGTGCCGGCGACTTTACTGGGTTTTTCGGCGGAGGCGGCATATGGGTGTGCGATCGTGTCGACGGCGGTGGGTGAGTTTGCGCATGCGAATTTGCGGGTGAGTCTGGGCCCGCTGAAGTATGTGCTGAACTGCCCGGAGTTGCATACGTGGCACCATGTGCATCCGGACTACGGGCCGGAGAACCGGAATTTTGCGATCACGTTTTCTTGCTGGGACTGGATGTTTGGGACGGCATATGTGGCGGAGCGGGGGCCGGAGAAGTTGGGGGTGAGGGAAGTGTCGGTGCCGCTTTAGGGGGCTGGAGTGGTTGACCCTGACTCGTTCTGTGTCAATAGTGGTGCCTTGCCTGGAGGAAGTCGACGGCCTGGTCGGTGACCGGGTAAGAGGTGGGCCTAGTCGCTTGATGCCAGTCGCATTTCATTGCGCAACAGGCTGGGCTCGGATGGCTGGACTACACCCGATTTTGCCCGTTTGAGGGCCGCGAGCAAACGGCGCGCGTTGCGAGGCGAGCTGAGCAGGTGTGCGGTTTCCAGCAATCCCTCAAGTTCAGTGGCCGGTATGATCGCGACATCGCGGGCACCTTTGCGTCGGACAACTACCGTCTGCTGCTGATCAATCACTCTGTCCAAGACAGCGTCGAGATTTTCCTGGAAGCTGTTGAAAGAGATTTCGGCTGGCATTGGGTACCCATCATGATCGTACAGGTTTCCTATGCGAGATTGAGCTCAAAGAGAATTTCTGGGTTGCGTCGTGGCATCTGGGGCGAGCACCGCGAGGAGGGCAGCGAGGGTTTGGCGTTGCTGCTCGTCCCGCGAGATGGTGGCGCTACCGGACATCAACTGGTGCCGATAGAAACCGAACTGGACGTGGTTGCCACCTTCGACTTTTGTCCAACGGGTTTGTGGTGGGAGGAGACTTGCGTTTGCCTGCATGGCGGCAAAGCCGGCGACGCCGTCGTTGGTGCCGTAAACCTTGGTTAAGGGGGAGCGGAAATCGGCGAGGGAGAAATCGCGGGGGTGGGTGGTTGCCACGAGGACCAATCCGGCTAGCGAGGTTGGGTGGTCGTGGGCGTAGCGCGCGGCCAGCATGGCGCCTCGCGAGTGGCCAGCGAGGACGACGCGCGATGCCTGAGCGTGTTGTGAGATTGCGGCAAACAGAACAGCGCGTTGCGCTTCGGTAAAGGCTCCGCGCCAGGGGAGCGGTTGCAATATGGCTGGGAAGCCAGAGTCGGCTACTGACCTGACCAACGGCGCGTAGGCGATGGGTTCGACCATTCCGCCCGGTAGGAAGACCAATGTTTGTCTACCTTTGGGTTGCTTGGGCTCGAAGCGCCAGCCGCCAGCGGCTAGTGGGGCTACGTAAACGGTGGATGAGCTGGTGAGTACTGAATCTGGCAAAGATTCAGACTGGAAGCCCCAGTAAAGCCAAGCCATGAAAAACAGCCCGGCGAACATCCAGAGTCGGCGGAGGACTGTTTTCATGACTCAAGGCTAACAGCCGAGGGCTGGTGCGGACCCCAAGCGATTCTGGCTGATCTGGCTAATGCTGATGAGGAAACGCCGTCTCACTAAATCCAGCAATGCGGCGCGGATAAAGACTGGCGTGCGATTGCACACGCCGCAGATGGCGGCTTCGCCTTAGTGATCTGTGCGGAGGTCGTCGAGGCTGCCGGTCCAGGTGAGCTTGCCGCGCAGGGTGCGAATCTCTTGCTGGGCCTTGAGGCGGAGGAGGGTGCGGAGGGCTTCTTCAATGACCTCGCGCTCGGTCTTCAGTCCTGTGGCTCGCATGGCTTCGCGGAGGAGCCTGGTGTCGATGTTGACTTGTGTAGGCATCGTTTTGCGTTAACGGTTGGCTGGGACCCCGACGACGATTAGCACGGCGTAGTCCTGCTTGCGGCAGCCGTTGACGGTGGGCATGGCTGAGGTGGGGCTGGCGGGGAAGGCTTTGGTGGAGACGTTAGCGGGGGAGCATTCGCTTGCTGGCCTGGCAGGGGTGTAGCGGGCGGCGCGGCAGCCGAGGTGGGTGACGTCGTAGATGGTTGCGTTGTCGGCGAGCTCCCAACGTTGGTTGCCGCTTTTGTCCCTTGGATGGATGGTGAGAACCGTCATTACCTCGCGATCGCCGGTGACGAGATATTGGCCGGCAGGCAGGGGGAAGGAGGGGTTCTCCATGATGAGGCCGTGCTCTTCGAGCCACCAGTCGGAGGAGTCGAACTTCCAACGCGCGGGCGCCATGCCGGTGGCCTTGAGCTGTGGGTACTCGCTGAGGCGGCTGCCACGGGGGCCGGGGTCTTCTTTCCAAAGGCCCCAGGTTTGTGCGTCGTTGCCTGACTTGGCGGAAGGGGCCGCGAGAGCGGCGATGAATTGGGGCTCAATGCGCTTGAACTTTGAGAAGTCAGCGGCCGAGGCATGGCTGATCGCCAGCAGGGTGAGGAGTTGGGGCAGGAGGCGGTGGAGATGCATTGGTTTGCTCGAGAGGGGAAGCCCTGCTGTCATGCTACTAAAGCGGGCCATCGAGCGTGGAGCTACCAAAGTAAAACTCCCGGGCGCAGGGGGCCCGGGAGTTGGTGGTTTGGGTGGTGAGGCTGGTGACTAGGACTCGTCGTCGTTCTGGGCGGCGAGCTTGGTCAGGACACCGAGGTCTTCGAGGGTGGTGACGTCGCCGGCGACGGTGTTGTTGGTGACCAACTCGCGCAGGAGACGGCGCATGATCTTGCCGGAGCGCGTCTTGGGGAGAGCGTCGCTGAAGCGAATCTCTTCGGGACGGGCGAAGGCGCCGATCTCGTGGCCGACCCACTGGCGGAGTTCCTTGCCGAGGACGTCGTGGTCCCAATCGCCCTTCTTGAGGGTGACGAAACAGCAGACGGCCTGGCCAGTGATCTCGTGGGGTTTGCCGACGACCGCTGCTTCGGCAACGGCCGGATGGCGGACGAGGGCGCTTTCGACTTCCATGGTGCTGAGGCGGTGGCCGCTGACGTTGAGGACGTCATCGACGCGGCCGAGGACCCAGAAGTAGCCATCGTCGTCGCGACGGGCGGCGTCACCCGTGAAGTAGCGACCGGGGAGGCGCGACCAGTATTGATCGACGAAGCGCTCGGGGTCGCCCCAGAGTGTGCGGACCATGCTGGGCCAGGGACGGGAGATGATGAGGAAGCCTTCCTGATTGGGGCCGACGGGGTTGCCGTCGAAGTCGACGACCTCGGCGATGACGCCCGGCATGGGGAGAGTGCCGCTGCCCGGCTTGAGGGGGACGGCGCCCGGCATGGGGGCGATCATGATGGTGCCGGTTTCGGTCTGCCACCAGGTGTCGACGATGGGGCAACGGCCCTTGCCGATTACGCTGTGGAACCATTCCCAGGCGGCGGGATTGATGGGTTCGCCGACGCTGCCGAGGAGGCGGAGGCTTGAGAGATCGTGGGCCTCGGGCAGATGATTGCCCTGACGGATCAGAGCGCGGATGGCCGTGGGCGAGGTGTAGAAGATGGTGGCCTTGAACTTCGCGACAATGCTCCACCAGCGGTCGAAGCCGGGGGTGTCGGGCGCGCCCTCATAGATGATCTGCGTGGCGCCATTGGACATGGGGCCATAGACGATGTAGCTGTGACCGGTGACCCAGCCGATGTCGGCGGTGCACCAGTAGATGTCGTTGGGCTTGAGGTCGAAGACCCACTTGACGGACATGGTGGCCTGGAGCATGTAGCCGGCCGTGGTGTGGAGGATGCCCTTGGGCTTGCCGGTGGTGCCGGAGGTGTAGAGGACGAAGAGGGGGTGTTCGCTGTCGAGCGGAACAGCGGGGCAGACGTCGCTCTGGCCGGCGACGACGGAGCTCCACCAGTGGTCGCGACCTTCAACCATCGTGGCGCCGCCTTTGGTGCGTTCGCAAACGACGACGGCGGTGACGGAGGGGCACTCGGTGAGGGCTTCGTCAACGGCGGGCTTGAGCTTGATCTCTTTGGCGCGACGCCAGCCGCCATCGGCGGTGATGACGAGCTTGGCGCCGAGGTCCTGGATGCGGGCCTTGAGCGCCTCAGATGAGAAGCCACCGAAGACGACGCTGTGGGTGATGCCGAGGCGGGCGCAGGCGAGCATGGCGACGACGGCCTCGGGGATCATCGGCATGTAGATGATGGCGCGATCGCCGGTCTCGATGCCGAGCTTCTTGAGGCCGTTGGCAAACTGCGAGATCTCGCCGAGCAACTGCTTGTAGGTGACCGAGCGGGTATCGCCGGGTTCGCCTTCAAACAGGAGGGCGACCTTGTCGCCGTTACCCGATTCGACGTGGCGATCGACGCAGTTGTAGCAGGCGTTGGTCTTGCCGCCAACGAACCACTTGGCGTTGGGGGGATCCCATTCGAAGACATGCGAGAAGGGCTCGAACCAGTGGAGCTCTTGCTTTGCCAGGTCTCCCCAGAATTCTTCAGGCTTCTCGGCTGCTTTCTGATACAGGGCCTTGTAGGCGTCCATGCCGGAGACGTTGGCTTGGGCGACGAATTCGGCTGATGGTGGGTACACTTTTACTTCGCTCATGGCAAAGAGCCAATTCTATCAACCCCGGCTTGGCCTGGAGCACGGGAGGCGCGATAAACTAGGCACGCATGCCACTTACACCTGACCAGCAGCGGGCCCTGGTTGCCCGGCTGACCGCCGCCTGTGGCGGTTCCTATACTCCTGAACAACGTCGCAAGTACTTCATTTCGGGTCCGCAATGGGCGGCCGCCTATGAGGGCAATGCGATCTTCCATGCACCGACGCGCAAGCCGGTGCACTTTGAGACGATTATCGAGAAGTACGCCGAGATTGGCATTGGCCACTGGACGACGCATGACACCGACGTGCTGCCGTATGAGGCGCTGGGTAATGAGCGTCAGGACGAGATTGTGGCGCAGATCGGGGCGTCGCTCAAGAAGCATGGGCTCGAGTGCTCGATGGTGACGACTGAAACGTTCCACCATGCGGTGTTTGCCGGCGGGCCGGCGGGCGAGCAGAGCGAAGTGCGCGAGTATGCCAAGTGGCGGCTGCGCAATACGGTGGGCATTGGCCATGAACTGGGCGCGAAGTATGTGGTGTACTGGCCGGGGTCGCTCGGCTACCAGTTCCAGGGCATCGTGGATGAAGTGCAGACGCTGAAGTGGTTTGCCGAAGGGATGAACGCGGCCTGCGAGGCGGACATTGAAATCGCGAAGGCCAAGGGCCGGTCGACGATGTTGCACTGCATGGAAGCCAAGCCGTTTGAGCCGCAGGCGGAGATCTTGCTGCCGACCTCGGACGCGATGCTGGCGTGGATCTTCTCGGGGCAGTTGACGCATCCGGAGATGGTGGGTCTGAACCCGGAATATCTGCATGAGCTGATGTGGGGCGGGGCAGTGCGGGCGTCGCTCGCGCGGGCGCTGATGTGCAACAAGTTGTTCCACTTCGACATTAACGACGGCTACCGACTGAAGCATGACGTGGACATCGCGGTGGGGCTGGTGAATCCGTTTGACTGGCTCAATGTGCTGGTGCTGCTGCGCACGTATGACTACAAGGGGCCGTTCAACCTCGACTTCAAGCCGCCACGCACGACGACGAATGACGGCGTGTTTGAGATCAGCTTCCCGACGGCGGTGGACCGCTTTATCACGCTGTGGGAGATGGCCGGCGAGGTGATGGAAGACCCGATCCTGAACGAGGCCGGTAAGGCGCTGCGTGAAGGGGCGGGCGTGTCGCCGGCGGCAGGAGCGACGGCGGTGTTTGAGGCCAACAAGGAACTGTGGAGCCTGCATGAACTGATGGCGCACCGGCTGTTCCAGATCCTGGTGGGAACGCACAAGGGTCGCATTTACTCGGTTTAATCCGGGTTTGGGTTGACCTTTACGAGATCTTTACATTAGACTCCTCAGCAACGGGGATGACTCAATTTGCAATGCCGCGCCAGCGGGGGCGCGTTGCTTTGTGGACGGTAGTATTGTGTCTGCTTTGCACGCTTCCCTACTGGCGGGCACTCACACTGCCGCTGATCTCGGATGATTATCTGCAGATCTGGCTGGGGAAGAAATACCTGCATTTTTCGACGTGGCCTGACCTGGCACAGGATGCGCTGTACCGGTGTCGGGCGACGTCGATCTGGTTTACGGGCGTGTGGCATGCGGTGTTTGGGCATACGACGCTGGCCTACAATCTGCAGAGTCTGATTGTGCATGCGTGTAATGTGGCGCTGATTGTGGCGCTGGGGCGGTATGAGCGGATCGGGTATGCGGTGTCGGTGCCGGCGGCGGTGTTGTGGGGATTCTATGAACGGCATCATGAGGCGGTGATGTGGTACGCGGCGCTGCCGGAGCAACTGGTGTTTTTCTTTGTGTTGCTCGCGCTGGTGCTGTGGCTCGAGTGGTGGAAGCGGGGCGCGGCGTGGCTGTATGCGGCGAGCGCGGTGAGCTTTGTGCTGGCGCTGCTGAGCAAGGAATCGGCGGTGATCGGATGTGCGTTTTTGCTGGTTCCGCTGGTGTTTGACCGCAGTGAATGGAAGCGACTATTGCAGGGGGCGGCGCCATTCTTTGTGGTGTCGGGGCTATATTTTTTGGCCAACCACGCGGCAAGGGAGAATCACCTGCACTGGAACGACGGGACGTTCCGTATCGGATGGCACTTTGTGCCAGTGATGTTGAACTCGACGGCGCGACTCTTTAGTGTGTGGGGGGCGCTGGCGTTGGGGCTGCTCGTGTGGAAGCGACGGCAGGTGGACTGGAAGCTGGTGGCGGTGGCGTTGGTGTGGGTGCCGGTGTCGCTGGCGCCGTACAGCTTTGTGGCGTATCAGCCGCGAGTGCCGAGCCGGCATGTTTACTTTGCGAGCCTTGGACTGGCGATGCTGCTGGCGCTGGCGTGGCGGCAGATTGAATCGCGGCGGGTGGCGGCGGTGGTGCTGGCGGGGTTTGTGGCGTTCAACACGGTGTACATCTGGGTTTACAAGCATGAGCAATTTGTGGCGCGGGCGAACGTGACGGAGAAATTGCTCGAAGATGCACGGGCCGTGATCGGCGTGGAGGGGGCACGACCCGTGCGCGTAACCTGTTTTCCGTATGCGCCCGAGATCGCGACGATCGCGCTTGAGGACAAGCTGAAGGTGAGCCCGGAGATGGTAAGAGTGGAGGGACAGGGCTCAGGGGTTTGCAGCGGGGTGAATGTGGAGCTGGTGCAGCAATAGGCGCTATGATAGGGGCAAGCCAAGGGGCGCCCCGCCCGGCCTGCCGACTGAGCTTGCCGATTGGGGCTGAGACACTCGAAACATTGAAAGGCAGAGAGTCCCTTTGAACCTGATCCGGGTCATTCCGGCGTAGGAATCGGCATTACAAGTCTGTCCTTTGCCCACCACCCCGGATCTCCCAACAAGGAGCATCCGTTTTGTCCACGACACTAACCACCTTCAGCTATCCGAACTCGACGAAGATCCACCTTTCGGGGTTGATCCACGAAGACCTGCGCATTGCAATGCGCGAAGTGGCACTCGATGCCAGCGCGAAAGAAGCGCCGCTCAAGATCTATGACACGTCGGGGGCGTGGTCTGATCCGAACTATGACCCGAACCAGCCGTTGCCGAAGCTGCGCGAGAAGTGGATTGCCGCGCGGCAGCCGATCGATGGCGCGGTGACGCAGATGGCCTATGCGAAGGCGGGCATCATCACGCCGGAGATGGAATATATTGCGATTCGTGAATCGCTGGGCCGGCCGAATGCGATCACGCCGGAATTTGTGCGTTCGGAGGTGGCGGAGGGGCGGGCGATTATCCCGGCCAACATCAAGCACCCCGAGTCGGAGCCGATGATCATCGGGCGCAACTTTCTGACGAAGATCAACTCGAATATCGGCAACTCGATTGTGACGTCGTCGATTGATGAAGAGGTGGAAAAGCTGCTGTGGTCGATCCGCTGGGGCGCTGACACGGTGATGGATCTCTCGACGGGCGAGCAGATCCATGAGACGCGCGAGGCGATCCTGCGGCGCTCGCCGGTGCCGATCGGGACGGTGCCGATCTATCAGGCGCTCGAGAAGGTGAAGGGCAAGGCGGAGAACCTGACGTACGCGATCTTCCGCGAGACGCTGGTGGAGCAGTGTGAGCAGGGCGTGGATTACTTTACGATCCATGCCGGTGTGCGCCTGAAGTACATTCCGCTGACGGTGAACCGGGTGACGGGCATTGTGTCGCGCGGTGGGGCGATCATGGCGAAGTGGTGCCTGCATCACCACAAGGAGAACTTCCTGTATGAGAACTTCGATGATATTTGCGAGCTGCTGCGCAAGTATGACGTGAGCTTCTCGCTGGGTGATGGACTGCGGCCGGGATCGATCGCGGATGCCAATGACGCGGCGCAGTTTGCCGAGCTTGAGACGCTGGGCGAGCTGACGCAGCGGGCGACGGCGCGCAACTGCCAGGTGATGATCGAAGGGCCGGGCCACGTGCCGATGAACAAGATCAAGGTGAACGTGGACAAGCAGCGGGACCTGTGCAACGATGCGCCGTTCTACACGCTGGGGCCGCTGACGACGGATATTGCGCCGGGGTATGACCACATCACGTCGGCGATTGGCGCGGCGATGATCGGCTGGTATGGCACGGCGATGCTTTGCTATGTGACGCCGAAGGAGCATCTGGGCCTGCCGAATCGTGAAGACGTGAAGCAGGGCGTGATTGCCTACAAGATCGCGGCGCATGCGGCGGATCTGGCCAAGGGGCATCCGGCGGCACAGCTGCGTGATGATGCGCTGAGCCGGGCGCGGTATACGTTCCGGTGGGAAGACCAGTTCAACCTGTCGCTCGACCCGGAGACGGCGAAGGCGTATCACGATGAGACGCTGCCGGCCGACGGGGCGAAGACGGCGCACTTCTGTTCGATGTGCGGGCCGAAGTTCTGCTCGATGGAGCTGACGCAGCAGCTGCCGGCGCAGAAGACCGAGGACGCGCTGATCTCAATCGGCTAATGGGCAAGATGTTAATTTACGCCGGCCTGGCACTGGTGGCCCTTGGGCTGCTGGTGTCGGCCGGCGACAAGTTAGGGATCAAACTGGGGCAATTGCCGGGGGATATTGTGTGGAAGGGGCAGAATTCCACGGTGTACTTTCCGGTGATGACGTGTGTGTTGTTGAGTGTGATTGG
>CAZBTA010000071.1:18949-21881 GCA_964494515.1 uncultured Bryobacter sp. | reverse complement strand
GTGGGAGAACGCTTTCGCGGGCAAGGAAACCCGCCGGGTGTGGAGCACGGAAACATGCGTCAACCACATCGAGATTCCGACGACGCCTTATGCGGCGCAGCAGAAAGTGACGCGCAGTGTGTACTCGGACGAGAAGAGCTGTGTGGACCTGTGGGAAGACCTTGCCAAGCGCGGCACGGCTGCTGTGGAAGCCGAGATACAGCGTGGACTCAAGGTGATGATCCCGGGTGTTGAGATTCCGAAGCCGCTCAAGACCGATATCAAGATCTGGCCGAACGGCTGGTATTTCTTGCGCGCTGGTTCGACCTACTCGAACATGGACATCGCACGTTGGGCGATCCAGCCGCTTGATAACGAAGCCGTATCGCTGGTGGGCGAATCGTACAACCCGCAGCGGTCAACCTGGTCGGATGGTGCTTACAAGAGCTCGATCAACACGTTGAATGCGGTGTTTGGTATGAGCCTGGCGGGCGCGACGGTTAGCTACCACGGACCGATCTATCAGCCGCGCAACACCAGCGGCCGGGCCGATGGCGTCAAGCAGAGCTCTGCGGTACGCTAGGCGGACTTGGGGCGGGTCTTGTGGCTGTACATCATGCTGTCGGCGGCATGCACAAGATCGGTGAGCTCCATACCCTGCACCCATAGGCCGTAGCCGAGCGCGGCCCGAACCTCAACCTTAACTGACGGGGCACCACGATCGAGCTTGATCGGATAGGTGCCCCAAACCCATTGTTCGATACGACGCAGCAGCTTTTCCGCGTGGGCCTGCTCACCGGTAGTCACGACAACAAACTCATCGCCACCCCAACGGCCCACCATGTCGGTCTGGGTGCAGACCTGACGGAGCTCGGCGGCAAACTGGCGGAGGATCTGGTCACCAGCATTATGGCCGTAGGTGTCGTTGATGTGCTTGAAGCCATTGAGATCAAGCAACACCAGGGCAAAGGGGGCATTGCGGCGCATGCGCGTGTGGATGTCGTTCTCAACGCAGCGGCGATTGCCAACGCCGGTAAGGGGATCGACCATGGCATCCTGCTCGCTCTTCTCGAGCTTGCTGCGGTAGTTTGACAGCTCGACCTCGAGGGCGCGGCGGGTCTGCTCGGTCTCGCGAGCCATCTGCTCAACAGTGCGAGAGATCTCGGCCACGCTGGCAATAAGAGCCGTGCGGACCCGGCTGATATCTTCGAGCTCAGCGATATCGCGGAGCTGGGTGGTGAGGCCACGGAGCTTTTGATTGTGACGTGTATCGCGTTCGCCGAGATTCTCCGCCGTCTGGGCGACGAGCATCATCATCTCCTTCATCTCGGCGGCCTTTTGGCGCAGGTAGTCCTGCGTGCGGTCGTGCCAGGAAGACAGGTGACGTTCGGCAGTGGATTGCGTGGCGATGATCTCACTGGGACGCGAATGCGTGGAGATGGATTGCTCCAATGACTTCAGGCTGGCAGAGAGATCTCCCGCACTTTGAACACAGAGGTCCGCATTGCACTCCGCGGTTGTGTGGAGCAGCCGCTGGTAGCTTTCGACGAGGGCGGCTACCTTATCGTCGGTCGGGTCCAAAAACGGTTTTAGGGATACCACCGATGTTGGTTATCGTCCTGGGAGACACAAGCTTGAGGATTTTTTGCCACGGTGGAGTCCTATGGCGTACGGGGTAGAACCAAAAGGGATTTTGCTTAACACCCGGCGGTGGTAGTCTTTTACAAATGCTCAGCCATGCCCTTGTTGTTGCAATCGCCGTCATTGCAGAAGCCCAAGGCTCCAGCAATGGCAAACCCGCCTGCCACGCGCACTTGCGCGGGCTGCTCTGGCCGCTTGAGGTGAACCACAATCCGCGGCTGCTGGTGGATTACTCACGATCGGGCGAAATCGAGATTTGCAGCAAAGGAAAGTGGAAGCACCAGTGGACGAGCCTGGTGGTGAATGTGCGGCAGCTACGCAAGGTGGAAGGGGAGCGCACAGAAGATTAGCCCCAGTCGCTTTAGTGCGATCATGTGGGCAGGATGCGGTTGTGCGTATTGGTGCTTTTGTGCTCGTCGCCGACATGGGGGCAATTCTTGCTCGAGGCGGGATCGAGGCAATACAAGGAAGTAGAAAAGTTCTTTCGCGAGAGTGATGCGGCCAAGCCCACGAAAGAAGAACGACTGAGCTGCAACATCACGCCGCTGCCCGCACGTTTGTCTTACAGCTTTCAATACTGGAGTGGGTTTGATATCACGTTGCCGGTGGTGCAGTTTGCCAACCGCGAGAGACGGGGCGCAACGATTATCGTGACGCGGGTGAAGTCGCTCGATGTGACAGGGCCTGAAGCCTACCTTTATAGCCAGGCGGCGCTGCCACGGAAGATGCCCGAGAAGATGTGGACGATGAAGAACGTCGAGATCCAGCTGGGCGGCGGTTTTCTGGTGGGGCCGGGCAAGTATGAAGTAACCACAAAGATGGTGGATCGCGATGGACGGACCTGCGCGAAGAGCTGGAAGGTAACGGCGCGGCGGGAGGACATTCCGGCGCAGTTAGCGGTAGGGGAGATCCGGGGGGCAGGCCTCGATGACTGGAAGGGATTGAGCGGCGGCAACGGCGTGGCCTCGATTTATCTGCATGCGGCACCGATCTTTCGGAGGCGCAACATCACGAGGCTGACGGCGTGGGATCGTGAGGTGTTGCTGAACTCGCTGCGATCGGTGCTGGACAATGGGGGCTTTGCGAAGGTGAGGTTGAAGGCGTTCGACTTTGACGGCCGGCGAGTGGTGTTTGAGAGTGAAGACTTCAAGCCGGCCGATTACGAGCAACTGGTGGGCGCGCTGATGAACCTCAATCTGGGCATGGTGTCACTCGATACCCTGAAGGGGCCGAATGAAGAACAGTTTTTGACGCAGTTGATGCGCGATGAAGCCGATCAAAAGCAGGCGGCCGATGCGGTGATCTTTCTCGG
>CAZBTA010000071.1:0-18939 GCA_964494515.1 uncultured Bryobacter sp. | reverse complement strand
GCCTTCGTGGCGCTGGGGAGCAAAGGTATCGCCGCTGCTCAGGGAGATCCGGGGGCAGCTATCGCGAGTCTTTTATGTATCGCTAACACCGTGGTTCAGCTCGGCGACCGATCTGATTGAGCGCTTTGTGGGGGCGGGGCCGCGAGGGAAAACGATGACGATTTTTCAGCCCGTGGATCTGGCCAAGGCGATTCGTGAGATTCGCGAGCGGCGTAACTGATATCTTGGAAATTCCATGGATCTGAGCCAAGCAGAAAAGCAACTGATTCGTGATTCGTTTGCGAAAGTGGCGCCGCTGAAGGATCGCGCGGGGGTGATCTTTTACGAGCGCCTGTTCACGCTCGACCCCGGGCTGCGAGCGATGTTTCACCGTGCGCCGATCGAGACGCAGGCGCAGAAGCTGATGCAGGTTTTTAGCTGGGTGGTGGAGCGGCTCGATCACGTCAAAGAGCTCAAGGCGGAACTCGATGATTTGGGGCGCAAGCATGTGGATTATGGCGTAAAGTCGGATCACTATGCGCAAGTGGGGTCGGCGTTGGTATGGACGCTCAAGCAGGCGCTGGGAGCGGACTTTAGCCCCGAGGCCGAAGCCGCCTGGATCGAGCTCTATACCTACCTGTCTGGCCGCATGGACGACGTCGCCTAGCGCGACCAGATTTCACCCCTACCCGCGCCCAAATGTGATGCAATGTGGGATCACGCATGAACACCTGGGCACAATCCTATGAGATGGGTTCGCTGGGCCTTGCCGGCAGCGCGCTTGTCGCCGCGATTCCGATATTTGTTTTGCTGTTGATGCTGGGGGTGCTGCGCAAGCCCGCGTGGATGGCGGCGCTGTCAGGCCTCGCCAGCGCGATTGTCGTCGCGCTGTTTGGCTATGGCATGCCGGGGCCAATGGCGCTGGCATCGGTGACCTATGGCGCCGCGTTTGCGTTGTTTCCCATCACCTGGATCATCTTCTGGGCGATCATTCTCTACCGGCTGACGCTGATCACGGGCAAGTTCGAAGTGATCAAGGACTCGATCGCGTCGCTGACAAATGAGCGCCCGTTGCAGGCGTTGCTGATCGCATTTGCGTTTGGGGCGTTTATTGAAGGCGCGGCGGGATTTGGCACGCCGGTGGCGGTGGCGGCGGCGATGCTGGTGGGCGTGGGGTTTGGATCGTTTGAGGCATCGGCGGTGTGCTTGCTCGCCAATACGGCGCCGGTGGCGTTTGGGTCGATCGGGATCCCGGTGGTGACGCTGGCGGGCATCACGGGCCTGCCGCTCAATGAACTCAGCGCGGATGTGGGCAAGCTGTGTGCTCCGGTGTCGTTTATTGTGCCGGCATATCTGATCGCGGCGACCGAAGGCTTTGCCGTGTTGCGGCGGGTGTTGTTCCCAGCGCTGCTGTGTGGCGGGTCGTTTGCGATTGTGCAGTTTCTCGTGTCGAACTATCTCGGCGCACAGCTGGTGGATATTCTGTCTTCTCTCAGCGCGATCTTCTCGCTTCTGATCTATCTGGTGTTACGCAAGAGCTCGGCGCTCAAGATTCCACTTAAGGAAGTGATCCATGCGTGGAGCCCGTACATCATCCTGGTGGTGTGTGTGCTGGTGTGGGGGCATGAGTCGATTGCAAAGATGTTGAATGCGAGCGCGATCAAGATCGAGTGGCCGAACCTGCACAACCTGGCGCTGCGGATGCCGCCGGTGATGACCAAGGAGACGCCTTATGCGGCGGTGTTTAACTTCAACTTTGCCGCCGCCAGTGGCACGGCGTGCATGGTGGCGACGATCCTGAGCGCGATTGCGCTGCGCGTGACTCCGGGGCAATACCTGCAGGTGTTTGGCGAGGCGCTGAAGCAATTGCGGCTGCCGACGCTGACGGTGTGCAGCGTGCTGGGGATGGCGTTTCTGATGAACTACTCGGGGGCGACGGGGACGCTCGGCCTCGCCTTTGCGGCGACGGGGGTGTTGTTTCCGTTCTTCAGCGCGATGCTGGGCTGGCTGGGCGTGTTTCTTACCGGCAGCGATACCAGCGCCAACGCTCTGTTTGGTAACTTGCAGGTAGTAACAGCGGGCAAGCTGGGGCTCGACCCGGTGCTGATGGCGGCATCGAATTCGACCGGCGGGGTGATGGGCAAGATGATCTCGCTGCAGACGATTGCCGTTGCTTCGGCGGCGACGAAGATGTCAACCGAGGAGGCGGCGCGGCTGTTCCGGTTTACGTTTGGGCATAGCGTGTTACTGGCGAGCGTGATCGGGGTGATTACCTTCATTTACTCGAGGCTTTAGATGATTACCAGACGTGGGGTGCTGGCGATGCCGGCTTTGGCGCTGGCGCAGAGCGGTGGGGTGATTGCGCTGGGTGACCGGCGGGAGTTGTTCGTCGACCGCTATCTGATTGAGGTGATGGTGGGAGCGGAGTTGCGAGCGGGATCGGCGCTGGATGCGGGAACGGTGTTTGGCTTTGGGTACTCGAATGGCGGCGCATTCTCCAACTACGCGACGCTGATCCAGCATGGCGGCAAGATCCGACTGTATTATCGCGGAGTGCCGAATGCGGGAGCAGACGGGCGTGGGGAGGAACTGACTTACTACTCGGAATCGAGCGACGGCAAGACGTTTGGCCGGCCGCAGGTGATCTTGCGCGATACCCCGCCCTACCAGCACAACTTCTCGCCGATGGTGGACCGGGACGGGACATTCAAGGCGCTGGCGGGCACAAGCAAGACGGGCCTGCGCGCCTACGTCAGCACGGACGGCGTGGCGTGGAAGCCGTTGCGCGAGGAGCCGGTGATTGTGGGCGGGGCGTTTGACTCGCAGAACCTCGCCTTCTGGTCGCAGCACGAGGGCAAGTATGTGTGTTACTACCGTACGTTCAAGAAGATTGGCGGCACCAACTACCGCTGGATCTCACGGGCGACGAGCAGCAACTTTGTCGACTGGAACTATGAGGGGGAGATGGAATTTGGCGGAGCGCCACCGGAACATCTCTACACAAATCAGACAAGCCCTTATCTGAGGGCGCCACACATTTACCTTGCGCTGTGCGCGCGATTCATGCCCGGTCGGCAGGTGCTGACGGAGCAGGAGGCAAAGGCCGTGGGTGTGGACCCGGGCTATTACAAGGATTGTTCGGACGCAGTGCTAATGTCCTCGCGCGGGGGCAATCACTTTGACCGCACGTTTATGGAAGCCTTTCTGCGGCCAGGGCCGGGGCTGAAGAACTGGGTTTCGCGGTCGAACTACCCGGCGCTGAACCTGGTGCACACGCAGAACGACGAATTGTCGTTCTATGTGGTGCGGGATTATGGGCAGCAGTCGATCCATCTGCGGCGTTACACGATGCGGATTGATGGGTTTGCCAGCTTGCACGGGGGATACGGCGGCGGCATGATGCTGACGAAGCCGTTTACCTATCAGGGCTCGAAGCTGGAGATCAATTTCTCGACTTCGGCGGCGGGATCGCTGCAATTTGAGCTTGAGGATCTGGACGGAGGAAAGCTTGTGAAATCGCCGGAGGTGATCGGCGATCAGGTCGCGCGGATTGTGCCGATGGAGGTGGGGCAGTGGGCCGGGAAGGCGGTGCGCCTGCGGATCTTGCTCAAGGACGCGGACTTGTACTCGTTCCGTTTTTTGCCCTGAGGACGAACCGGAGTTGCGGTCTAATAAAAGACTCATGCAACGCCGCCATTTGCTGACCACACTTGCCGCCGCCGGACTGAGCGGGTGCGCGACGAAGACCGCCCGGGTTGCCCTGCCGGCAACGCGCGTGGAAACGCTGCCGCTGGTGAACGCGACAATCGATCGCGTGTTTCGGATCACGGTTTGCTCGCGACCGTTTCGCGCGATGGGGCCCAGGCTCGATGTAGAGAAGATCGGCGAGACGACGGTGATCCACAACTATGGGCATGGGGGCAGTGGGTGGTCGCTGTCGTGGGGATCGGGGCGGATCGTGGTGGACAAGGCGCTCGCGATGGGGGCGAAAGAAGTAGCGGTGGTGGGGTGTGGCGCGCTGGGGATTACCGCAGCGACGCTGGCCCAGCGGGCGGGGCTGAAGGTAACGATCTATGCGAAGGATCGCTTCCCGGATGTGCGGTCGGCAAGGGCGACGGGATCTTGGACGCCGGATTCGCGGATTGCACTGGCGAGCAAGGCGAGTGCTGACTTTCCGGCGCTGTGGGAGCAAATGACGCGCTACTCGTTTCAGACCTATCAGTCGTTCTTTGGAGTGGCGGGCAACCCGGTGGAATACTATGACCGCTACTTTCTGATGGACAAGAAGGATGAGGGCAATGAGCCGCCGAAACCTGGGGATCTCGACTTTGCCACCTATCGCAATCGCGTTCGCGACATCTTGCCACGCAATGTGGATCTGGAAGCGCCGGCGCATCCGTTTCCCACGCGGTATGCGATCAAGGGCACGAGCCTGACGTTTAACATCGCAGCGTTGTCGCGGCAGTTGATGAATGATTTCTTTGTGGAGGGTGGGAAGTTTGAGCGGCGCGAATTTCGCTCGCCGCAAGAGCTGGCCGCGTTACCCGAGAAGGTGGTGATCCACTCGACGGGGTACGGGGCGAAGGCGTTGTTTGGGGATGAGTCGATTGTGCCGGTGCGGGGGCAGATTGCCTGGCTACTGCCACAACCGGAGTTGCGCTATTGCATGTTCTACAACGGCGTGTTTATGCTGCCACGGCGCGATGGCATTGTGGTGCAGGCGGTGGGGTCGGGCGAGATGGAAGGCTACAACGACCCGGATGAGACGCCGAACCGCAAGCAGGCCGAGGACGCCGTGAATGTCGTGGCCGGGCTGATGGCGCGCATGAAGCGCGCCTAGGGCAGCAAGGCAGGCGTCTCAAACAGGTTCTGACGGAAGAACGGACGCACGAGCGCGTTGACGTCGGGGACGTCCCGCAGGCCGCTTTGGAGGAACTGGCCAGCCTGGGCGAGGCCTGAGAGCGCGATCAGCAGGCTTGACTGATCGAGCTGGGCAAAAGCGGCCAAATAAGCGTGCGGGTTGGCTGGGAGCGTGGGCACGGCCTGACGGGCGAGATCGTGGCGGTAGAGGCTGACGAGTTGATACTCGTAGGCGGCGCGGATGAGCTGGCCGTTGGCGTTGTTGGGGACGGTTTGATCGCCCTGGGCGTACTGGAAGAGGACGCGCTTGATGGGGTTACCGTAAAGGGTGGCTTGCTTCAGGAAAGGCGCGAAGGAGGCGGGGGCGCCGGGAGTTTCAGTGGTGGCGAGGCGATCGAGGAATTCGAGGTACATGCCCTGACCGGGGAGCAACGTCTGGGCGGGGGCATAGCGGGGCGTGAGGGGATCGGTGATGCCGCCGGGGGCAAGCTCACGCAGCAATCCGCCGAAGCTTGAGCTGGTGCGCGCGATCTCGACCGTGCTGCCGCCGCCGACATTGAGAACGCCGGCCTCGATGCCGGGCTCGAGGGCGAGCAGAATGGTGCCGTACATGGCGCCAAGGCTTTGGCCGAGGTAGTGGATGGTGTTGGGGTCGAGGTCGTTCACGCGGTCGCCGTCGAGGTCAATGTTGTTCTGGATTTCGCGGACGAGCTTCTGGTAGTCGAGGGCGGTTTCGCGGAGGCAGGTGTTCAAAAAGTCGGTGGGCAGGACGCAGCCTTCGCCGGGGGAGATCATTCCGTCGCGATCCAAATCGCGGCCACGGCCCTGGGTGGGGACATCGAGCGTGGTGCCGTTTTGCAGGGCAAGTCGCATGACCGAGTTGGGGCCATAGCCGTGGCCGACAGCATCGATGGCCATGACGACCGAGCGCGAGATGAAGACCGAGGAGAAGAGCGTGGGGGCCGAGAAACGATTGTCACCGAAGCCGTGGCCGAGCAGAGTGACAGGCCAGCCGCCCACAGGCTTGGGGCCAGAGGGCAACCAGGCGTGGACGGCAACGCGATCACCACGGGAGGATTCGAAATCAAGAAATACGAGTCGGCGGAGGCCGAGGCTGGTGAGGAAGGTGACGTCGACGGGAAGCGTGGTGTCGGTTAGGGGCCGCGCCGAGTCAGTGGAGGTTTGGCTGAGCGTTTTGAGCGAAGTGACCTCGGAGAGGTTGATGGTGGGAACATCGAGGCGGCGCAAACTGCCCGCGGGCCCCAGGCGGCGGGTGAGGATCGACTGGGTGACGTTCTGCGTGTGGAACCGTGAGATGACGTTGCCGGCATAGAGCAGGCGATAGTCGCGATCGTGATCGAGGGGATCGTCAGGACGGCAGTAGAGTGTGTTGGTGGTGGGATCCCAGGCGAGGCGATTGATGGCCATGCGAAAGCCATCGGGATAGGTGGTGAAGCCGTCGGACTGGCGTGTGGCGCCCCACTCGATGCGGATCTGTTCGCGAATTGCGTCGGGATTGAGCGGCTGACTGAAGCGGATCCTGATCAGAGGGTCGAGACCGATGCCATCACCAGAGGGCGAAGCGGATACTACAGTTTGGGGCAGAGCGACCAGCGCGGTGAGGATGAGGACAGTTAGGAGACGCATTACTGCTGTAACAAGCAGCATAGCAATCCGCGCGTGGCCCGACGAGAATGGGCCACGCGCGTGGGTGAGGGGTTAGTTGAGAACGCCGCTCAGCACAGCGGTATCGCCGTTTTTGACGACGACCAGTGCGCCTTTGGCAAGTGAAGGTACGGCCTCGCCGTCCTGGGTGTTGAGCTCGAGTTCCCCGCCCCGGATGGGCGCGGCCGAGATGGTGATGGTACCCACCTTGTCGCCATTGACGGTGACGTCGACAACGGTGCCGGCGGCGAGATTGACATCTTCGACCTGCACATTGAGGCGGCTGCGATTCTTGGAGGGGATGGAGCGATAGTCGGCGGAGCCAGATGCGGCGCCACCGCCGGCCAGACGAGTACGGAGACGGATCTCCTCTGCGCCAAAGCCAAACAGGGTGGTTGCGGAAAGAGCCAGAACGGCGAGGAATGCCTTGCGGCGGGTGGTGGTATAGGTGGTTGGGTTCATTTTGTACCTCTGCCTGTTGAGACCAGGCAGAGGTACGAGTGGAACAAAATAGCCGCTATTTTTTTAGCGGATATCCATGATGTCTTTTTCTTTGGCCTTGGCGGCTTCGTCAATCTTCTTGATGAAACCGTCGGTGAGCTTCTGGATCTCGTCGAGCGAACGCTTTTCGTCGTCTTCGCTGATGAGCTTGTCCTTGAGGAGCTTCTTGGAGGCGTCGTTGGCGTCGCGGCGGATGTTGCGGAGGGCGATGCGGTGATCTTCGGCGATGCCGTGGAGCTTCTTGGCGAGTTCCTTGCGGCGCTCTTCGTTGAGCGGTGGAATGGGGATGCGGATGATCTTGCCGTCGTTGGCCGGGTTGAGGCCGAGCTCGGCGGCGCGGATCGCCTTTTCAATCGCGTTGATGACGCTGGAATCCCAGGGGGTGATCGTGATCAGGCCCGCTTCAGGGACGCTGATGTTGCCGACCTGATTCACGGGCGTCGGCGTGCCGTAGTAGTCCACCCGAACGTTCTCGAGCATCGAGGGATTGGCGCGCCCGGTGCGGAGCGTGTTCATCGAGTGCTGGAGGTCAACCAGGACTTTCTCCATGCGCGTTTTCGCGCTGGTCTCAATTTGCTTGGTGGTAGTGAATGTTTCGCTCATTTTGGTTCGTGGATCAGAGTTCCAATTGGCTCACCAAGAGCCATGCGCATGATGTTGCCGCGTTTGGTGGAATCGAAGACCGAGATCGGGAGGCTGTTGTCCCGGCACATGGCCACCGCGGAAGCATCGAGGATGCGCAGCCCTCGTGCCAGAACTTCAGTATATGAAATGGTGGAGTAGCGGATGGCGTCGGGGTGCTTCATCGGGTCCTTGTCGTAGACGCCATCGACCTTGGTGGCCTTGGCGAGGACCTGGGCGTGGATTTCGAGCGCGCGGAGGGCGGCGCCGGAATCGGTGGAGAAGAAGGGGTTGGATGTGCCGGCAGCGAAGAGAACGATGCGGCCTTTTTCGAGGTGGCGGATGGCGCGACGGCGGATGTAAGGTTCCGCAACAGCAGCCATCTGAATGGCGGTCATCAGACGGGTGGGAGAACCCTGACGCTCCAGGGCATCCTGGAGGGCAAGGCCATTAATGACCGTGGCAAGCATGCCCATGTGATCGGCCGAGACGCGATCCATGGATTTGGCGGCGGCGTTAATACCCCGAAAGATATTCCCGCCGCCGACCACAAGACCAATTTCAATACCCTGTTTGTGCACTTCCGAAATTTCTTCGGCAAATGCATTCACACGGTCGTTATCAATGCCAAAGCCCTGCGGGCCGGCCATGATTTCGCCCGAAAGCTTCAAGACGATGCGCCGGAACCCAGGCATTGGCACTACTCCGCCGCGGCTTCTTCAGCAGGAGCGGTCTCACCGACCTTGAAGCGAACGAACTTGACGACATCGATGTCACCGCCCGTCTCCTTGCTCTTCTGCTTGATCAGCTCAGTGACGGTAAGGGCATTGTCCTTAATGAAGGGCTGCTCGATGAGGCAGACTTCTTCATAGAACTTGGTGAGGCGACCTTCGACGATCTTGTCGAGGATCTTCTCGGGCTTGCCTTCGTTGCGGGCGCGATCACGGGCGATTTCGGCTTCCTTGGCGAGGTGAGCCGGATCAACCTGTTCGCGACGGATGTACTTCGGATCCGCAGCGGCCACCTGCATGGCGAGGTCCTTGCCGAGGGCGACGAGAGCATCGCTCGAGCCGGCCGTGCTGGTAAGCACGAGGGCGACGGCGAGCTGGGCGCCGGCGTGGATGTAGCTCGAGATCGAGCCACCCGAGACCGAGAGGCGCTCAAAGCGGGGGAGAATGATGTTCTCACCGACCTTGGCGATCTTGCCCTTGATGAAGTCTTCGACCTTTACCGAGGTGTCCTTGAGGAACGGTTCGGCGAGGACGGCTTCGACAGTTTCGGCCTTGGAGGAGGCGATGTGTTCGGCAATGTCGCCGGCGAGCGACTGGAAGTCGTCGGTACGGGCGACAAAGTCGGATTCGCAGTTGACTTCGACAATTACAGCACTGGCGCCATCAGCGGCGATGTTGACAACAATGGTGCCCTGCTTGGCGGAACGGGTGGCCTTCTTGGCCGCCGAGGCGGCGCCGCGCTTGCGCAGCACCACTTCAGCGTCCTCCAGGTTGCCGTTGGCTTCGACGAGGGCGTTGCGGCATTCCATCATGCCGGCGCCAGTACGTTCGCGAAGCGTCTTCACGAGTTGAGCAGTTACTTCGGCCATATAGTTACACTTATCCCTTCGGAGTTTCCGTTACAGTTCGGTTTGCCGAGCGGTTACTCAGCCTTGGCGGTAGCGGCGTCGGCGCCGTCCTCAGATTCCGGCCCCTTCTTGGGCAGGCTGACCGAGGGCAGGTCGATGTCGTTGATGAGAGTTTCGCTCATCAACTCTTCCGAGTACTTCGGATCGACGTACTGAGCGTAGTTGCTCATGTCGATCGAGGTGGTGGATTCCTCGTCGGTGACGATGTCGGTCGAGACGGCCTGGAAGTCGTGCTCGGTGGCGAGCGCGCGGCCTTCGATCACGGCATCGGCAATCTTGGAGGTGAACAGCTTGATGGCGCGCAGGGCGTCATCGTTGCCGGGGATCACGTAATCCACTTCATCGGGGTCGCAGTTGGTATCAACCACGCCAACAACCGGGATACCGAGGCGCTTGGCTTCCTTGACGGCGATCGATTCCTTGGAGGAGTCGACCACGAAGATCATGTCCGGCAGACCGGGCATGTCCTTGATACCGGCAAGGTTCTGCGACAGGTGCTTGCGCTCGCGCTCGAGACGGGCAATTTCCTTCTTCGAGCGGCTGCCCCAAGTGCCTTCAGTCGACATGGTTTCGAGTTCGCGGAGACGCTTGATCGAACCCTTGACGGTGGTGAAGTTGGTGAGGAGGCCACCGAGCCAGCGATTGTTGATGTAGTACATGCCGCAGCGCGAGGCTTCTTCAGCGATCGCTTCCTGGGCCTGGCGCTTGGTGCCAACGAACATGACGTTCTTGCCCTGAGCAGCCATTTCACCGACAAAACGCATAGCGTCTTTGAAGAGCTTGAGGGTCTTCTGGAGGTCGATGATGTAAATACCGTTGCGTTCGCCAAAGATGTACTCTTTCATCTTTGGATTCCAGCGCTTAGTCTGGTGCCCGAAGTGAACGCCTGCTTCGAGCAGTTCTTTCATGGAAATTGAAGGCATGACAAGTCCTTTGCTCTAAATGTGTTCAAAAGCAAATTGAATGCTTTGGGTATGATTAGCGCTTGGAGAACTGGAAGCGCTTGCGTGCACCCTTTTGACCGTACTTCTTGCGCTCGTGAGCGCGGGGGTCGCGGGTGAGCATACCCAGTTCTTTGAGCTTGGGACGGAGTTCGGAATTGAACTCGAGCAGAGCGCGAGCAACACCCAGCCGACTGGCTTCAGCCTGACCCGTAAAGCCACCGCCGTCGGCAAGAATGAGAACATCAAACTTGTCGGCCGTCTCGGTGGCGAGCAAGGGCTGACGGACCGTGGCGCGGGCCGTTTCCGTGTGGAAGTATTGCTCGAGGGCGCGGTGGTTGACGGTGATGTCGCCCTTACCAGGACGCAGGAATACGCGAGCCGTGGAGGTCTTGCGGCGTCCGGTTCCAATAAATTGAGTTAAAGCAGCCACTGAATCCCTTTCTTAATCCTTAGGACGCAGCGGAGGTCGGCTCAGGCTTCTGAGCCTGATGCGGATGACGATCCGTTGCGTAAACTTTCAATTTCTTGCCCATGTGTTTGCCAAGAGTGGACTTGGGCAGCATGCCTTTGATGGCCAGTTCAATCATGCGCGCAGGCTTGGTTTCCTGCATGCGACGAGCACCGGTCGACTTCAAACCACCCGGGTAGCCGGTGTGATAGTAGTAAACCTTCTGCTCGGTCTTGTTACCGGTCAGGCGGACTTTAGCAGCATTGATGACGATCACGTGATCGCCTTGATCCAGATAAGGCGTGTAAGTCGGTTTGTGCTTGCCCATCAGGATGCGAGCGGCCTTGGAAGCCAGGCGGCCAAGGGTGGCGCCTTCCGCATCGATGATGTGCCAATTGCGACTGACGTCTTTTCCGGAGGGTACGTAAGTTTTCATACGTTCGGGTCTCCTTCAGAAAAAGGTCAACTTCACCAGTTTAGCGTGCAAAAACCCTCTCTGTCAAAGAGAGGTGGGAGTGACACCTAAATTATTGCAAAGAATGGGGTCCGGTAGGGTAAAACGAGGCAAAAAAAGGAGGCCCCGCAGGGCCTCCCAAAGCATGACTAGTAGGCTTCGAATTCGTTGTCGTGCGAGTCGGACGACTTGCGTGAAGGCTCGAGTTCGAGAGCGATGCCGCCGGAATCGACAGCTTCGCGCAGCTTGGAGAGCTGGGCGGGGTGGGAATGGCCAGCCGGACGGCGGGGATTTGCCCCTCGAGGTTTGGGCTGACGGGTGGCCTGACGGCGGGCGCCCATGCCATCGAGCTTGAAGAACTCGATGGAGGATTGCAGCGTGGCGGCCTGGCTTGAGAGTTCTTCAGAGGTGGAGGCGATCTCTTCGCTGGCCGAGGCATTTTGCTGGATGACCTGATCGAGCTGTTGCATGGCTTTGTTGACCTGCGCGGCTCCGACGCTCTGTTCGTTGCAGCTGGCGGCAATTTCGCGTACCAACTCGGCTGTCTTGCGGATGTCGGGCACCAGCTTGGCGAGCATGGAGCCGGCGCCTTCGGCGAGCTTGACGCCGTCGGAGGTCAACGTGCTGATCTCAGCGGCGGCGAGCTGGCTGCGTTCGGCGAGCTTGCGCACTTCGCTGGCGACAACCGCGAAGCCCTTGCCGTGTTCGCCGGCGCGAGCGGCTTCGACAGCCGCATTGAGAGCAAGCAGGTCGGTCTTGCGGGCGATCTCTTCGATGATGTTGATCTTGGCGGCGATCTCCTGCATGGCCTCCATGGTCTTGCTTACGGCTTCGCCACTTTCACGGGTATCCTCGGCGGCCTTGGTGGCGATCTTGTCGGTTTGACGGGCGTTGTCGGCGTTCTGCTGGATGGAGCTGGCCATTTCCTCCATCGAGGCGGTGCTCTCTTCAGCGGCGGAGGACTGCTCGGAGGCGCCTTCGCTGAGCACCTGCGCCGAATTGCTGAGCTCCATGCTGCCGGTGGCGACGTGGTCAGCAGCGGTGGCCACTTCCTGCACGGTGCGACGCAGATTGATGATCATCTGCTCCATGGCTTTGCCGAGTTGATCACGCTCGCCAAGTACCTGCGCCTTTGCGGTGAGATCCCCGCCAGAGATGGCCACAGCGACGCGGACGGACTTCGAAAGATTGTCAATCAACTGGTCGATCGCCTTGCCCAGCTTGTCTTTCTCGCCAATGATGTCGCTCTTGACGCTAATGTCGCCTTCAGAGAGGCTGACGACGATGCGCGCCTTGCGGTCGAGAGTTTCCACCATGCGGTTCATGGCGGTCTGCAACTGGCCGATTTCGTCGGTGCTATTGACCTGAACCTTGGTGGAGAGATCGCCCTGGCTGACCTCTTCGACGAGGACCAGCGTACGGGCGAGCGGATCGGTAATGGAACGCGTCGTCCACCAGGCGATGCCGATGCTGGCCAAAAGGCCAATGCCGAGGGCCAGCACGACGGCGGTGACACCAGAGGAAGAGGCCTGCTCGATTTGAGCGCCCATTGTCGAAGCCCCTTCGCGGTTGAAGGCGGTGATTTTGACCAGAATTTCCTGCATGGTCTTGAAGGCGGGCAACGAAGTGTTGTTGAGCATCTTCATGGCTTCTTCGTTCTTCAGATCGCGGCTGAGGTCGAGCACCTGATCGAGCGTGGTGGCATAAGCAGATCTGGCGCGAGTCAACTGCGCGAAGAGCTCTTTTTCAGCGGGTTGCCGGATGGTAACCTCGTACTCCTTCAGACGGGAAGATACGGTTTCGTCCAGTTCCTTAAACTCCGCCTCGAGACGCCGAATCTCGGCCTTGTCGTTGGAGGCAATGTGGCGCAGCAGCACAGAGAATCGATAGGAGGTCAGATATTGCAGCTGACCGGCGTAGTACACACCAGGCACAGAATCTTCGATGATGGCGTTGGCGTGTGTCCGTACCTGCGTCATCTTCATGTAGCTCAGCACCCCCAAGACGATGAGGACCGCGAGCGTTAAGCCAAATCCAAAGCGAATTCGGGCTCCGACTTTCCAATTGTTCATTTGAATGAAACTCTTTCGTGATTTCTGCGAGTAGCGAGGGGACAAGCCTACTCTGATACACGCTGCTTATCGTCTTGCATCTTAAGAAATCTAGAAGTACTTTCATTGACGAGAAAACCAAGTTTGACCAACGTAATCAGGGCTCCCAGCAAAGTGCAACCCAAAATGAGTAGAGCGGGCAGTCGAAGCATTGCAGCAGATTGGACTGCCATCCGCCAAAGTACATCTGCGTTGTAGAGAGGCAGCTTGAATGCAGGGAGCGAGCCCGAGTCGGTGCGCACGATAAAACCCGCGTAGAAGGGCATGAGATAAATCCAGCGGCCGAAGGTGGCGAGCACGGTCAAACTCAGCAGAAGCAAACGCCCGCACAGCGAAGGGAGGACCGGAGCGAGGAGTACGGCTTCGGCCAGCAGGCAACCATCGAGGTAGTGGCCAAAGGTGGCAGATCGCCCCGTTGAGGCGAAGGTGAGAATGACGTGATAGGCAAGCGCGGCAGCGAGCAACAGCTGCGAGGTAAGCAAAAAGCGACCGAGGGAAGCGGTAGCAAGATGCCGAATCGCCGCCGCCGCAACCAACAGGAAGAGGATCGCGAGCAAATGATACATCCATCCACGCAAGCCCACGAAACTCCAGTTGCCCAACCAGACGTGCGAGCTAAACACAAAGCTGATCGCGGCCCACCAATCCACCTTCAACCCCAGCGAGAACAGCGAGAGGGGGGAGAGCCTCGTCGTGGCCTCGATTTGCTCACCTGATAGCGAGCCGGTGGTGAGCCACGTGTTGACATACCATGGTCCGGCGATGAGAGCCGCGCCCGCCGTTGCGGTAAGCGAACCGCGCACACCGCGCCAACCACCGCTCATCCATAGGGCTGGCAGGATAACCAGGAGATAGGACTTCGCCAACAAGGCCATCCCCGCGACAAGCCCCACAAGGAGTGCCCGCCGGGGGCTGACAAACCAGACAGGATCGCGCGCGATGAGCGCGGCAAGCAGGGCAAAACAGACGGCAGCCAAAGAATCGTTGGTGATGCGCGCGGACGTCATGACGTACTGCGGCAGAAACACGACGAAGGCCGCCGCCCAAAGCCCGTGCCGTCGCCCGGCTACCACGTAGGCGAGAGGGATCAGGCAGGAGGCCAGAAGCAGCGTGACAAGACGCAGGAGCAGGACCTGGTGTTCGATTGGGAGCTGGGACGCGGGAACGAGGACGAGGGAAAGGACGAGGTAATAAAGGGGGACTTGCTGCGATTCATACATCCGCCAGGTTTGTGGCGGTGGATGGGGTGGGGGGCGAGTGGGGTTCCAGAACGAGGAGTGATCGCGATGGCCCGGGGCAAGCAAAGCTTCCGGCAATGGCAGGCGGCGGAAGGAGTCAAGGATCGCGGGTGGTAGAGTTTCGTTGGGTTGGGGCCAACGATGCTCAATCGCGAGGGCACGAACCACCGCGAAGTGGTAGGGCTCATCAAAGCCCTCCCACAGCGGCAATGTTACCAGCGTAAACATGCCCTCGAGCACGAATACCGACCAGAGGAACCACAATCTGGCGGGGAACTGCAGCACGAGGTTAGGAACGGGTAAAGACGGGCGAAGTCAGCGTCCCGGTAGCGTCAGCGAAAGATTCCACTGGTAACTCGAGGGCGCGCAGGATGCTGACGTACATGTTGGCCATGCGGGCATCGTCTTGACGCCAGTAGTTGCCGTGCTTCAGCCCGAGGTTGGCCCCACCAGCAATCAGAGTTGGGATATTGCGCGGGTTGTGCGTGGTAGAGGCGCCAGAGCCATAAAGCACCACGGTGTTGTCGAGCACGGTGCCATTGCGATCGCTGTAGCTCGACAGTTGCTTGAGGAAGTAGGCGATCTGCTCGGAGAGGAACAAATCGTACTTGGCAAAGTGGAGCTGGCCTTCCTTGTCGGTGGCGTGCGAGAGGTTGTGATGCGTCTTCGAGAGGCCGAGCTTGAGCGGGAAGGTATCGGAGATACCCATGCCGTCTTCACGATTCAGCATGAAGGTGACCGAGCGGGTAATGTCGGCGTCGAAGGCGAGGGTGATCAGGTCGAACATCGTGCGGTAGAACGAGGCGGGTTCTCCTTCGTTGGTGGCATCGAGGTTGAGATGGGAATAGTCCTGCTTTTTGAGCGGGATGTCGATCCACTTTTCGCTGGCAATGAGGCGCGATTCCACTTCGTTGAGCGAGGTGAGGTATTGATCCATGCGCTCGCGGTCGGACTGGCCGAGCTGCTTGTCGAGGGTCTTGGCCGATTCGACGACGGCGTCGACGAGCTTGATGCGACGCTGCAGCGAGGCGTGCTCGTTCTCAAGCGACGAGCGGTCGCCCTTAAAGAGCCGGTCAAAGATGCGACGGGGATTGTTCTCGGCCGGGATCGGGCGGCCTTCAAGCGAGTAGGAAATCGTGCCGGTGCGCGAGAGATAACCGGTGCCGGCGTCGATCGAGAGGATGAGGTTCGGCTGGCGGCAATACTGCTTGGTGTGGAGCGCAACGATCTGGTCGAGCGAGACGGTGTTGTAGGTGCCGGGCTTGGGGTTGTGCAGCGGCGCGCCAGTGAGCCACATGTCCGAGCAGGTATGGGGATCGGCCTTGGGGCCGGAAGGATGGTGGAGCCCGCCCATGAAGCTGAGCTTGTTGCGGAAGGGCTCGAGCGGTTTGGTGGAGTTGCCGAAGATGAACTTGCCATCCTTGTCGGTGGCGGTGGGGAACCAGTGCCACTCGGGGATGTTGTGCTCGGCCTTGGGCAGCGACATGCCGTTGGCCGTGTACATCGCGACAAAGCGGCGCGGCACCTGTTCGGTGACTTCAGCGCCCATGGCGTCAAGGACGGGCAAGGCCAGCGAGATGCCGCCAACACCCTTGAGGAACGCGCGACGATCGAGTTTACGGGAAGTGCTCATCTGGGGGATTCTCCGATTACTTTTCAAGGAACATCCTGCTATTGACGACGTATCGGACGAGGTCCTTCATCCGGTAGCCGTCGGCCTTCAACTTCAAGGCGTCCTGCCGCAAAATATTGAGTTCATTGTATGTCAATGAACGACCACAGGCATACGTGCTCAGATGCTTCAGCACGCTAAAGGCGACCTTGTCGATGTTGTCGTCGGCCAGGTACTTCTTCATGCCGAGGGCGCCATCGACAGTGACGTTGTCGGGCAACTTGGAGGTGGCATCGACCTTTTGGGCCTTGAGGCGGCCACCGGCGTCGAATTCTTCAAACGCAATGCCGTAGGGGTCGATGCGGGTGTGGCACTGGAAGCAGCCGGGGTTGCTGCGGTGCTGCTCGATGCGCTGGCGCAGCGTGAGGCCCTTGGTGTCTTCCTGCAGGGCAGGCACATTCGGGGGCGGATCAGCCGGCGGCTCTGCAATGATGCGCCGGGCGAGCCAGGCGCCACGCTTGACGGGGTTGGACTCGCGGCCATCGGAAAGGCCGGCCATGATGGAGGCCTGGGTGAGGACGCCACCGAGTTCCTGACGACCGTGGCGAATGGCGACAAAGTCGAAGCCGGATTCCGTCTTGGCACCGAGGTCGTAGTAGCTGGCAACGACTTCATTGGCCACGACGAAATCTGAGGATACGAGATTGCGGGCCGGGAGATTGTTACGGAACAGATACTTGACGTACTCGACGGGCTCCTGCCGCAGGGCAGCGCGAGTATCGCGGGTGAGCGCGGGGAACTTCTTGCGGTCGGGCTCGAGAACGCTGAACTTGTCGAGGGCAAGCCACTGGGAGGCAAACTCCTGGGTAAAGCGGGAAAAACGAGGATCGTTGATCAGCCGCTCGACCTCGGCATTGAGCTGGGCACGCAGCTGGTTGGTGGCGGCCAGACGCAGCGTGGTCTTGTCGGGTGGGCTATTCCAGAGGAAGTAGCTCAGCTTGGAGGCGAGCTCGTAGTTGCTGATCGGCTCAGGCTTGGGCGTCGAGCTCGTCTCGGTGAGGAAGAGGAACTGCGGCGAGGTGAGAACGACCTGCAGCGTGTCCTTGATGCTCGAGTGGAAGTCTTTGCTTGTGGCCATCGACTTGTCATAGACGGCCATGAGCTTGTCGATTTCAACCGGCTGCGCCGGGCGACGCCAGGCGCGGGTGGCAAAGTTTGAAACCACTTCACGAGCATAAACAGGCAGATTGGCCTTGTTGGTGGATTCGATGAAGATGTTCTTATGCGAGGGGGGCGGCCAAGACTCGTAGAAGGGGCCCTCGAACTCCACCGAATGGATCAGCAGGCGCGGCATGTCGCGGCCATCGGTGTATTCGCTGCGGACGCCGATTTCACGGATGCCCGCGAGGTAATTGACGTTATCCTTTTCGACGTTCGGCGTGGGGTAGTTGCCGATGACGCCTTCGAATACGTACTTGGTGATATTGCCCGACTTGACGAGCTGGGGCTTGCCAACGGGAGCAAAAGTAGAGCCGCAATCGCGACGCAGACCGAAGTGGACACCGAGGCGCGGGATGCGCTTTTCAAAGACAGCGAAGCGCTTGCCGGTTTCGGTGGTTTCGGCAATCGGGGTGAGCACCAGGCGGTTGAGGCCTTCAAGACCCGTGAGCGATGCTTCCACTTTGAGCGGACCAGCGGGCAGCCGCACCGCGAGGAAGGCCGGGGCCTTGAGGGTGCCGCTGAAGTTGCGATCACCGAGGGCGAGCTTCAGATCTTGCGGCTTTTCGGGCGGGGCCTTGGCAAACTGGCGACCGGGCTCGATCAGCGCCTGCAGTTCGGGGTCGCCAAGGGCACGGCGATAAAGGCGCACTTCATCGATGTCACCGGCGAAGATGTTGGACGTCTTGATGCGACCGATCTGGAGGTTCATCGTCGGATTGTCCAGATTCAGATTGCCGATCTTGCCCTTGGCTACCTGGTAGCCATTGACGTAGATGAATGACTCGGCATCGCCACGCTTGACGACAACCGAAACATGCTGCCAGACGTTGGGGCGCAGCACACCGGGGATGGAAGTGAGTGTGCCGTTGGGCTTGGCATTGGGGCCGGTGGTCTCAAGCCGCAAGGTGCCGCGATCCCCAATCCCGAATGTCCAGCCGGCGGTGTACTCAAAGCCACCGAGATTGAGAATGGCTGAGCGGCGCACCTGCGTGGGCCGGATCCAGGCGGAGATCGAGAAGTCACCCGTGCCGAGATCAAAATCCTTGGCATATGGGACAACCACGGCGTCGGGGTTGTTCTCGAGGGAAACAGCTTTGCCAAAGGGCGAGGTAACGATGTGCGCCTTGCCTTCGAGCTTGCCGGACTTCAGGTCTTCATTGAAGGACCAATAACCGGCGAGAGCATCGTTGAGCCGTGAGGCGTCCGAGATGCTGGGCGGGGCCTGACGCGGATTGGCGTAGGCATCGACCTGATAGATGCCAGCGGCAGGAATCGTAACCGTCTGCGAGCCCTTGGCGGCGGCGAGCGTAATCGCACGAGAGGACTCGGGCTGAGTCTTGTCGGCGGGATCGAGCAGAAGGCCGTCGTTATACTTCGCTGCCAGGACCGATACACGGAAGCGGCCCTGATCTGGCAACTCGCGGAGAGAGATCTTGAAGTTGGCCTTGTGGCCATAGCTGCCGTCTTCGTCGAAGAGCTCTTCGTTCGGAATGGCAGGGCGCAACAGCAAGCCCTTGTCGACGACATCGTAGGGCATGCCCTTGGGATAGCCGGGCGTGCCGCGCATGCAGGCAAAAACAGCGTGATAGATGCTGTCGAAATCGCGCCAGCCGCGCACCGTGTCATTGCCGGCGTAGCCTTCGATG